>NZ_MCTV01000017.1:0-119945 GCF_002874545.1 Shewanella sp. 10N.286.52.C2 | reverse complement strand
GCTTTTTTCATATCGCCGCCACACTTGCCTTCGCCACATTTGCCTTCTTTGGCTTTTTTCATATCGCCGCCGCATTTACCTTCACCGCATTTGCCTTCTTTGGCTTTTTTCATATCGCCGCCGCATTTACCTTCACCACACTTGCCTTCTTTAGCTTTTTTATCGCCGCCATCTAACTGGTAACCTGAATTCATTTGCTCAAAACCAAATGGATTTGCCTCTACAGACGTTGATACGCCAGCGGTTAATACGACTGCACCTAATGCCAATGCGACTGTTGTTTGCTTTACTGAGTTCATAATAATTTCCTTAAATTCAAACTTAATAATGATGACCAACAACAAACAGTGCTGGCTTACAGATGAATAGACCTACAACCTGTTACTTTTATTTCACATTAATTGATCTAAATCATCATTTTTTATTAAAAATATTGCTAGAGAAGTTCTCTAATGATTAAGGATAGGACAAAATATTCATCTATCAACTTGATATAAAAGATTAAATATTCAGTTGCAGCAGATAACAGTGAATTCAAATACTTGAAATGAATTTGTATAAAAAATTAAACTCGCTAGAATAGCGCTCCTTTTATAGTTAACCAGGTAGTACTGTGCACGTAGTCTTAGCTCCGATGGAAGGCGTCATTGATGATTTGATGCGAGAAATTTTATCTGAAATCAACCCTTATGATTTGGTGGTAACCGAATTTGTGCGGGTGATTAATCAGTTACTTCCTGAGAAGGTTTATCATAAATTATGCCCTGAGCTGCGTAATGGCGGTTTGACCGCATCAGGCACCCCGGTAAGAATTCAATTATTAGGGCAACATCCGCAAGTGATGGCAGAAAACGCCCAGCGCGCGGTTGAACTAGGCTCATGCGGTGTTGATGCTAACTTTGGTTGCCCCGCTAAAATGGTTAACCGCAGCAATGGCGGCGCAGTATTACTGCAATACCCGGATAAAATTCACGATATAGTCAAAGCAATGCGTGATGCAGTACCAGCAGATCAACCTGTTACTGCTAAAATCCGTCTCGGTTACGAAGATAAGTCATTATTTATGGAAAACGCCATCGCTGTGTATGAAGCGGGTGCTACCGAGCTTGCTATTCATGCTCGCAGTAAAACTGACGGCTATAAACCGCCAGCTTATTGGGAATACATAACCGAGGTGCGTGAGCGTTTACCTATCCCTATTATTGCTAACGGTGAGATTTGGAATAGTGATGATGCTAAGCGCTGTATGGCAGTTACAGGCTGTGACAGCATAATGCTGGGGCGCGGGGCAATGTCTCTGCCAAACCTTGCTGCCACCATAAAAGGCGTTGAAGCGCCTTACACTTGGTCACAAACGCTAAATTTGTTACTGAACTACACCCAAAAGCAGTTGGTTAACAAGAAAATTGATTATTACCCTGCCCGAGTAAAGCAATGGTTTACTTATTTGAATAAACAGTACCCTGAAGCTGATGTGTTATTCAGAGAGCTCAGAGTGCTTAAAACGGCTGAAGGTATCATTGCCATTTTAGAAAAAGCCCATGAACAACAGTTAGCGACTAACGGCTAACTTAAGCAGTCTTTTTAGCATTAACAGCTTTCATTAACTGAGAACTCATTTCTGTGATGGGTTTTCGGTTAAACAAACTGCATAATTCTTTTTGAGTCAGCAATTTGCCCCGATACAGACCATCATTGAGCTATCCCCTTCGCTATCTTGCTTAATTTACAGCACAAAATATAAGATTTTGCGCGTTTAGTTACCTACTTAGTTCACACTATATAAATAAAGCCTAATACTGAAATCCCAAATTAACTCTCAATTGATCTCCATCATAGTAAGCATATTGATTAACGGTAGACTGGATAACCAGTGAAATGAACAAACTAATTAGGTGATCTTGTGAACACTCAAGACGTACAACAAATATTATTGCAACGAGAAGCACAGTTAAAATATGAACTTGTACATCAATTAAACCAACAAACTCAGCCTTCTGCTCAAGTTCAATTTAATATGAGTTTGACCGAGTTGATTGAACTCATGAGTGAGCAGCGATTAACTGACACCCCTCTATTTGGACAACTAACCCGTCTTGATGCCGCTCTTTGCCAGCTTGAACTTGGCCTCTATGGTTTATGTTCTGACTGCGAGTCTGACATTGAAGCTGAGCGTTTGGCCACCGATCCCACTGAGCAGCGCTGTGCTCACTGCGCTGAAAAGTACAACCAACAACATCGTCATGAGCTTAAGCTAAGTCATTAAAGCTTGATTAATGCTTTAAAGTGCTTTCTATTCTTGATAGCAATTCATCGTCATTTATGGTCCGACCCAGATTTATAGTCTAATCCAGCCACAAAGTTGTTATTCGCAAATAAAAAAAACCTCCGCAAGCGGAGGTTTTTGGGTTTCAGGGAGGAGAAACTATTTTAGAACTTTTGGCTTAAGCGAACATAATAAGTACGACCTAATACATCATATAGACCTGTGTTCACATCACGATAGCCCGCAAAGTCATACCAAGTTGGCGCTTTTTCATCAAACAGGTTGTTAACACCTACTGTTACAGTGCCATCCCAGTCATGTGTGTAACCGACTTGGAAATTATGCTTAAAGTAATCAGGAGTATCTGTGATATAGCTGTAGCCAAGATCACGCCAGTAATCACCAGACTGACTGCCGATATAAACCGTAGTCCAAGCAGCATTAAAGTCGTTGTAATACCAAGCTGCGGCAAAGTTACCACGCCATTCTGGATAATCTTGAATACCAGCTAGGTCAATTGCTTCAGACTCTGCATTCGCTTGCTCTTCAAACTCTAGGATATGAGTTAAATCAACTTTAAAGTTGAAGTCACCAAAACCTGTTTCAACATTGTAAGTGGTTGCAAAGTCAAAACCTGAGGTTTTAACTGATGACATATTGATATAACCACTTTCTAGGTACTCAATTTTTCCATCACTTCCACGGTGAACTAACTCTGAACTACCGTTAATTTTTTCATCACGGATAACATCTGTTGCACTAACCGCTTCGATTTTATTGTCGTAGGTAATGTCATAGTAAGAAAGCTCAATGCTCCAAGCATCAGTCGCATTCCAAACTGCACCTAAAGTTAGCGAGTTACCTTCTTCAGCTTCTAGATTTGGGTTACCACCAAACCAGGTTTTATGCTGATTAGCTGTTGCACAATAGTTAGCGTCAGAGTCATTATTAGCCTCACACCAAACTGAGTCATACGCGGTTTCAAAGCTAAGTGATTGTGAAGAGAACATCTCACCCATATTTGGCGCACGGAAGGAGTCACCATAACTTGCACGAACAAGTAATGAATCAACCGGTCTCCAACTGACGCCTAACTTAGGTACTACTGCATCAAATGTTGAAGAATTAACGATTTCACCACTCGCGCCAGTTAACGTACCTGATTGCTCGTATCTTTCATAACGAACAGCCATAGATACATCAATATTCGCTGGTAGGCCTAATTGAATTTCAGTATATGCTGCGGTGCGATCACGCTCAGCATCAACATCATCACCACCTGAACCGCCTGAAATAATACCTGAAGCAGATTCAGGATCTGACATTTGCTTGAAGTTAATCATTTCATATTCAGCACCAACTAACATTGCTAAAGAAATGGTATCGTTTTCCACTAATAATGTTGAAGCTAAACCGTCAATTTGAGTACTATCAAATTGACCTTGATAAACACCAGTATGATTCGCAGCACTGTAAAGCGCTGTCATTTGCTGATCCCAATCTTCATAGCTCATACCGGTAGTATTGAAAATATCGTAATTACCTGTATCTAATTCACTCTGAATAATGTTGTCATTTATCAAATTGTAATTAAACGAGTTAGTTGTAGAACCAGAGTATTGGGCATTTAATTCCCAATCAATACCATTACCCACATCAGCAAAACCTACAAATCCACCTAAAATATCAAAGTTGTTGGTTTCTGTTAACGTATCACGTTCACCGATTTGTACCGAACGCATGTACAGCGTCATGTCTTTACCAGTCGGATTGTATTGGTTATCCGCAGCTAAGACAGGGTAATTAGTAGAGACTGGCGTACCAGCATATCGAGTATTTGTTTCACTTAGCGATGCTGAACCACGACCACGGAATTGAATGTCATCAGTGATTTGATAATTAAAATTGGTCATGAACGAATTACGTTCCATATCACCAAATAATTTGGTTACTTCACCATAACTGTAGTAACAACGGCCACTATTGTCTTCACCAATACCATTTGAGACATTCTCAGTTTGGTCACACATGTCAGAGTTTGAATAAAAATCGTAAACATAGATTGGTTCACCATCATCATCAAAGGCTGGAGTACCATCTTCATTAGTGTCTTGAACACCAGTGTTATAATAACCATTTGGCACAGAACTGAATGAACTGTAATCACCATAAGATGGATCATCCATGTTCCAAATATCACGGTCCATGACTGATTTAGTATCATAGTACTCATAAGTAAAAGTGATATTGCCTTTATCAGTATTAAAGCCTGTGGCAATTGAGAAACGGTTAGCATCACCACCTTCAACTGAAGGTTGCTCGGTACTGAAATCTAATTGGAATCCATCAAATTCCTTTTTAGTAATAATGTTAATAACGCCAGCAACAGCATCTGAGCCATAAACAGCAGAAGCGCCGTCACGTAAGATTTCGATACGTTCTACAATAGCTAATGGGATCTGTGAGGTATCAGCAGTGGCACCTGAACTTGAACTAGTACCAGGCATACGACGACCATCAAGTAGTACTAGCGTTGCTTGAGCGCCCAGCCCGCGCATGTTGACAGAACTCGTTGCACTAGCTCCTGAACCGTACCCTGACGTACCACGCCATGAGCCAAATGCATTTATAGAAGAGTTGTTTAATACATCAGCAACTGTTTTCTCACCTGTTAATGCAATATCAGCAGCACTTAATACGGTAACTGGTGAAGAAGTTTCCATATCAACTTGCTTGATACGAGAACCCGTTACTTCAATCCGTTCTACTTTTTCAGCCACTTCTTCTGCAAAAGCGACCCCCGAAAACGCAACTGATGTGGCAGCTGCTGCAAGCAAACCGCGACGGATCGCTCTTGCTGTTAATGTCATTGTACTCATGTAAATCTCCCTGGACGTTAAATATCATTAACGCATTGACTTATTATTGTTTTATTTAGTTGTGCTGAAGTTAAAACCTCGATTCGATACTGTTAAATCAACGCTTAATCTTCAACATTAGTCACAGCTTTTTAACTGCCAGAGCACAAATTGATACAGATGCTCGCTCAAACAAACGACCAGAACATAAAATAACACCATTAAACAGCAACTTGAGACCAGCGACCAAAAAGAAAGCCTCCAAGCAACCGCTTGATACACTTCCTTTCAATTGATAAAGAAGAGTTTAAAAAATTAACCACTGGTAACACTGCAAAGAAAGATCAGTAAACGATACGGGATTGTTCTATAGATAAAACAAAACCCCAACCAAATGAATGGTTGGGGTTTTCATTAAGACAAACAAATTATCTTATAAACGTTAGCTTAAAACTTAACGCTTGCTCTAACGAAGAAGTAACGACCTAATACATCATAAGTGTACGGATCGGTATTCGAATCGTTGTTACCTGTGTAGTATGGAGGCTCTTCATCTAATACGTTATTCACACCACCAGACAATCTAACTGTTTCGGTAATGTCATAGTTAGCTGAGATATCGTGGTAAACGATTGAGTCAACTGAAGGCGCGTAACAATCACTTGGATCATCTTTACACGCAAATGAGTCCATACCATCAATGTAACGCGCTTCATAAGTAGCTGACCAATCATCACCAGCTGCAGTTAAGTTGAAGTTGGTTTTAAATTCAGCATAAGCACCAACACCACCAGTAATGAAGCCTTTATAATCAACAGCATTACCATCTTGGTCAAATTCTTCATATGTATCTAAGATAGAAGTATCAAGACCCGCTTTCCAATCTAGACCTAAACCTTCGAATGTGTAAGCTAAGTTAATATCGAAACCAGATGTATTTGTTTCACCAATGTTTTGTAAACCATTATCAAAACTTATACGGCCAGTGTTATCAATTTCAATGTTAGATGCCTGACATAAAGCAGTACCTTCATTGATCTTATTACCATTAGCATCTAAACACTGGTTAGCAATGTAGTTTGAATCTACTGAAGTAATTGTATTTGTAATGCCAATATCATAGTAATCAACAGTTAACGATAAACCATCAACAAAGCTTGGAGAATAAACTAAACCAAGAGTAGTAATATCCGCTTCTTCAGGTGTTAACAGTGGGTTACCACCAACTGTTACTTCCGCTTGAGTTTGATCTGTTGCAGGGTGAACAATTTGATCGAATGACGGAGACTTACCACCAAATAATTCAGATACTGTTGGTGCACGGAATGCAGTTGATTGACCACCACGAAGCATTAAGTCATCAAATACACGCCAAGTTAAACCAAGTTTCCAAGTCGTATCATCACCGAATGTGCTGTAATCGAAGTAACGAATAGCAGCGCTCAGATCAACTTGTTGAAGTAATGGAATATCGCTGATTAGCGGAATTGCAAGCTCAACGTAGGCTTCATTAACATCAAATGAACCTGAAGTTGCTTCAACACGTGGGTCATTTGCAAGACCTTGAGCCGTTAATGAATCAGGAGTGTAGTATGCAGATTCTTTACGGAATTCATAACCCGCAGCAAAACCCATAGTACCTGCAGGTAAATCAACGATATCACCAGAAAGAGAAAGCGAAGCAATATCTAACTCGCTACCACCAGCATTCACTTCTGTATATACGAATGGAGCAATACTATCGCCCATCCAAGATGACTGAAGGAAAGGATCAAATTCTTCAGCTTGCACAGCATCATTGATAGAGCCGATATTGTGTAGGTTTGCTAATGTGTCTACTGAATCATTCTTACCTTTATTGTAAGAAGCATCCCATGTCCAACCATTGTCGAACTCGCCTTCAACACCAACAACTAAACGGATCGTGTCAACCACTTGAGAAAAGTCACGAGAACCACTCTCAACCATACGACGACCATAATCTACAAGTTCGCCATCTTCTACCCATGGAAGAAGATCATCAGTCATCCAACCGCCTGCAGAAATTGGCTGGTATTCCCAAGATTCGCTGTTCCAGATTGGTTGTGGCGCCATTTGTTGGTCAGACCAACGCTTAGAGTACATTGCTTCAGAGAAGAACATGATTGAATCAGATAGCTCATAAGTACCAGCCATACTTAAATTCAAACGCTCCATCGGAGTAGATAGGAAACTTGAAGCTGAATAGTTATAACGGTCAGCATCAGTGAACTCATGGTACTCACCACCACGACCACTTAAATCAGCACCATTTGCTCCCCAAATATGGCCGCCTTCTGAGTATGAAGAACCGGCACAATATAGGCCGTCAGCGCCTTCAGCAATTGGACATTCAGAGAAGTCACGATCTGCTTGGCTTGCATCGCCACGCTTGGTGTACTGAGCGTTGATTACAACGTTACCTTTATCGAAGGTATTACCCATAGTGAAGTCAATGCTTGATTCATCTGCATCACCTTGACCTGAAATACCCGTTTGAACATTTAGCTCAAAACCATCAAAATCACGTTTTAAGATTACGTTAACTACACCAGCGATAGCATCAGTACCATAAACTGCTGATGCGCCGTCTTTTAGTACTTCAACACGTTGGATCATAGAAACTGGGATTGTGTTTAAATCAACTGAAGACGCTGCGCCAGTACCTGATGCAATCATACGACGGCCGTTAACAAGAACTAAGGTACGGTTAGAACCTAAACCACGAAGGTTTACACGGGCGTTACCACCTGAGCCGTTATTTACAGCTGCATTGGTCATCGCACCACCAGAAGATGTCATCTTCTGTAATACATCATCGATTGATGTTGCGCCAGAAGCGATAATCGCTGAAGCGTCAATAACGCTAACTGGGCTAGCAGTTTCCATATCGGTACGTTTAATACGTGAACCAGTAACTGCAATTCTTTCTACTTTCTCAGCTTGCGCTTCTTCAGCAATAACACTGCCTGAAAAAACTGAACCTGTTGCGACGGTTGTTGCTGCTATTGTCAAAAAGCCACGGCGGATTGCCTTAGCTGTCAAAGATAATGAACTCATTATTAAACTCCCTTCGTCATGTTTCAAATAAACCCACAACGTTATATTTATAATTTTTAGGTTAACTAATTTAGTCAACTAAAGTCATTATTGTTAAATAAGTCGACCTTAGTCAACAAATTTCACAAATAAATAACCAATAGGGTTGCGTAAGATACAACATAAAATGAGATCGTGTTACAAGTTAAGTTAATCACATAAAAACAACTACTTACAAATACAAGATGAACAGTTGTTACTAAATATAAATATAAAGTTTGCACTTTTGTTGCGCGCAACATTAAATCAGATCAAAAATCAACCTACCGAGTTAAATATAGATAAAAGTTTAAATAATTAATAAACAATACAACACAAAGAATTTAACCTCATTAACAATTTGACAACCTAGGTATCAAAAAATAACTTTGTAAAGTTCAAATAATATTTAATAAACGTATAAATAATGACAGTAAATACATAATAAATTTCAAGCAATGTTAATTGTATGATCTAAATGAATTCTAAATATTGTTTTATCTCTTTAGTATATGTTCTCGGAAATCAATTGCGTTGAGTCTCGGCGGTAAAGATGAGAGTTGGTAGAGTTTTTTTCGTGTAAAAATGAACACTGAGAGTATTAGATGTAACCGAGCAATTTAAATGACAAGAGAGGCATAACTAAAGCTAGCTTATGTAGGGAAGTAAGTAAGCTAGTCTATTTTTCATCAAAACCTTTTGTTAAACATATTTTTTAGGAATAAAAAAAGGAGCCATAAGGCTCCTTTTTAAAATCAATGTAGAATTTAGCGTGTGCGTGCACACAACTCTTCTGCACTGAAGAAGTAAGCAACTTCACGTTCAGCAGATGCTACAGAATCAGAACCGTGAGCAGCGTTCTCATCGATGCTTTCTGCGAAATCAGCACGGATAGTGCCTTCAGCAGCTTCAGCTGGGTTAGTCGCACCTAAGATTTCACGGTGAGCTAGAACAGCGTTTTCACCTTCAAGCGTTTGAACCATGATAGGACCAGAAGTCATGAATGCAACTAAAGCACCGAAAAAAGGACGCTCGCTATGCTCAGCGTAGAAACCTTCTGCTTGCTCTTTAGTAAGGTGCACCATTTTAGAAGCGATGATCTTAAGACCAGCAGTTTCAAAACGGTTGTAGATAGCACCGATGTGGTTTTTAGCAACTGCATCTGGTTTAATAATTGAAAAAGTGCGTTCGATCGCCATTGTGAGCTTCCTTTAAATAACAAATATATTTTAAAATTCGCGCGGATTATACGTAATTTAGCCTGTAATGCATAGTGTTATCGGCGTCACGTTATCAAAATTTAACCATGTGACCAAGGTAATAGTAAAATTGTGATAAAACGCATGCTCGTGAGTAACCTCTTAATAATAAGCCGTTTAATATTTCTGCAGCATAGCCTCAAAGGGGCTCAAGGATCTTGCAACGAGCGTAGCCTACTGATGTATAAAATCATCTTGGCTCAATATGGACAGCTTATAGGCGAAGAATAAAGCAAAATTGTCGTTAATGATTAATAGCGCATAATCGTGTTAGCCTAAGCAGGCTGCAAAAAAGCAGCGGCTATGTCGAGACATAGAACCGCTGCTTTGAAATAACGCTATAAACTGTTATTAGCTAAAAAGCAGTCAGTACTAGTGAAGTAAACTAGCCTTCACTGACCATATTAATAGTATATTTAGGTATTTCGATAACCATATCGGTATCAACCACTTTAGCCTGACAAGCTAGACGACTTTCAGGCTCTAAACCCCAAGCTTTATCTAGCATGTCATCTTCCAATTCATCACTTTCTTCTAGCTCATCAAAGCCTTCACGGACGATACAATGACAAGTGGTACAGGCACATGACTTTTCACAAGCATGTTCAATATGAATGCCATTTTTTAAAGCAACGTCTAAAATCGTTTCGCCTATTTCTGCTTCAAGAACTGCTCCATCAGGACACAGCTCTTCATGGGGTAAAAATACTAACTGCGGCATTTGTTCACCTATATATTATCGACAGACTGGCCTTTCAGTGCTGTTCGAATTGAATTATCCATACGACGATTAGCAAACTCTTGGGTTTGTGCATCTAACGCTTCAATCGCTTTTTCAATCGCGTCAGTATCATCGCTTTGAGCGGTCACTTGTAACTGTTCAATGGCGCTATAAATAGCACTGCGCTCTTGCTCATTTAATAAGTCCGCATCTTTTGCTAATGCTGCGGTTAGTGTTTCCACTACTCGAGACGCTTCAACTTGCTGCTCAGCTAGCATACGACGGCTAATGTCATCTTTAGCATGCTTCATTGAATCTTTCAGCATAGTCGCTATTTCAGAGTCAGATAAACCAAATGAAGGTTTTACCTGAATCGTGGTCTTCACTTCAGTTGATTTTTCCATAGCGGTTACGCTAAGTAAACCATCAGCATCCACTTGGAAGGTCACGCGAATATGCGCAGCACCTGCGGCAAGCGCTGGAATACCATTTAGGGTAAAGCGCGCTAATGAACGACAATCGTCAACCATTTCACGTTCGCCCTGCACCACATGAAATGCCATCGCCGTTTGACCATCTTTAAAAGTGGTAAACTCTTGAGCGCGAGCCACTGGAATGGTGGTGTTACGGGTGACGACTTTTTCAATAAGGCCGCCCATCGTTTCGATACCCAAAGACAATGGAATGACATCAAGTAGTAATAAATCTGATTCAGGTTTATTACCCACTAAAATATCTGCCTGAATTGCTGCGCCAATGGCGACGACGCGATCAGGATCGATTGAGGTTAATGGTGTTTTCCTAAAGAAAGTTTCAACCTGCTCACGCACTAAAGGCACACGAGTTGAGCCACCGACCATCACCGTTTCGATAATATCATCAGTGGTGACATCGGCATCACGTAATGTTCGGCGACAGCTTGATATGGTTTTCTTAACTAATGAACTAATCAATGCTTCAAAATCAGCCTTAGTCACTTGTGTTTCTACGCGCTCAGCATTATCTAACGTAATCGATGCTATGCAGGTCTCAGATGTGGTTAAGTGCTCTTTAACTCTTCTCGATTCAATCAATAATTGACGCGAAAGGGTGGCAGACAAATCTGTTAAACCAAAAGCTTGCTGCAGGTGTGCTTGCAATAAATGATCAAAGTCATCGCCACCTAAAGCAGAATCACCACCAGTAGCCAATACTTCAAACACACCACGATTTAGACGCAGTATTGAAATATCAAATGTACCACCACCTAAGTCATAAATGGCGATCACACCTTCTTGTTTTGAATCTAAACCATAAGCAATTGCTGCTGCTGTTGGTTCATTGAGTAAACGTAATACTTTAACGCCTAACAGCTCCGCAGCATCTTTAGTGCCTTGACGCTGGGCATCATCAAAATAAGCCGGTACGGTAATCACCACACCTTCAAGATTCCCGCCTAATGTTGACTCAGCACGGGCAATGAGTGGCTTTAAGATTTCAGCTGATACTTGCACAGGATTAACAGCGCCAAACGCAGTATTAAAAATCGGTAAGCCATTGTCACTCGAGCTAAAGTCGTATGGGAGCTGTTGCTCTTTTGCTTGAATATCAGCAAGACTTCTACCCATAAAACGTTTAATTGAAACAATGGTGTTTTTAGGGTCTTGGGCAGATTGTGCTTGTGCATTAACACCGACATCAATTGATTCGGCATTATAATGGACCACAGAAGGAAGAGAATGCTGTCCGTTATCATCAACTAGCGTTGATGCTTCGCCACTTCTAACTGCCGCAACTAAAGAGTTTGTGGTACCTAAGTCGATACCAACAGCAAGGCGATGCTGATGGGGCGCGGCGCTTTGACCGGGCTCAGCGATTTGAAAAAGGGCCATAGTAATCCAATTGTTTATTAGTAAACATTCATCGATTAAATCAAAACAAAATGCTCTGTTAAAAACAGAGCATTAAGTTTACCAATCCATTAGTCTAGTAATGAATCTTCAATTTTAGCGAGTTCATCTTGCAATTTTGCCATAAATTTTAGCTTTCTGATCTGATCTGCCGCTAATAAATTATCATTATCGGTGTCTTTAACCAGTAAAATAGCAAGGCTTTGCGAGAGTGACTTTTCAAAATCAGCAAAAGAGTCAAATAAGTCACTGATTAAGTCGTCGGGTTGCTGGCTGTGCTCGATATCTTCTAATGCTTCACGCCATTCCATCTGCTGCATTAAAAATGCAGTGTCTTTAACTGTGGTGGTTTCATGGCTTATATCAATACCACGAAGGCTCAATATGTGTTCGGCACGTCTGAGCGGATTCTTGAGAGTCTGATAACCATCATTAACTTGTGCAGTACGCTGCACGGATAATAATTTTTGTTGCTCAGATCCATTAGCGAATTTATCGGGATGAACCGCCCGTTGCAGTTCGCGGTAGCGTTCTGCAAGTTGGGCGATATCGATATCAAAGGAAGGTGAAAATTGAAATAACTCAAAATAATTCATTGGCAGATATCATGCTCTTTGATTGGTGATTTGCGATACAAGCTTCATAGTATAGATTAACTAAACAGTGAAACTTTCACCACAACCACATTCACCTTTGGCATTAGGGTTGTTAAATTGAAAACCTTCGTTTAGGCCTTCTTTAACAAAATCTAACTCTATACCTTGCAGATAAATAAAGCTTTTGGCATCTATGATGATATTTACGCCTTCGATGTCATAAACTTCATCGTCGTCATTAATTTCATCGACAAACTCGATGACATAAGCCATACCTGAACAACCAGATGTTCTTAACCCAAGGCGTAAACCTAAACCTTTCCCACGATTTACTAGAAAAGATTTAACTCTATCAGCCGCAGCTGGGGTCATTGTAATTGCCATCTTAACTCCAGGTATTACTTATCTTGCTTTGATTTGTACTCATCCAACGCTGCTTTAATAGCATCTTCAGCTAAAATTGAGCAATGGATTTTAACTGGTGGAAGCGCTAACTCTTCTGCAATGTCTGCATTTTTAATCGTAGCGGCTTCTTCAACAGTTTTGCCTTTAACCCATTCTGTTACTAATGAGCTTGATGCAATGGCACTACCACAACCATAAGTTTTGAATTTAGCATCTTCAATGATGCCATTCTCGCCTATTTTAAGTTGTAATTTCATTACATCACCACATGCGGGTGCACCTACCATTCCGGTTACCACTGATGGATCATTTTTATCAAATGAACCAACGTTACGTGGATTTTCATAATGTTCGATTACTTTTTCGCTGTAAGCCATAACAATTCTGCTCCGTTTATCGCTATCGATAATAATGTATTAGTGATGTGCCCATTGAACTTGATCAAGGTCGATACCATCTTTGAACATCTCCCATAATGGAGACATTTCACGTAATTTACCGATAGATTCATCAATTACTTTAATTGCATGCTCGATTTCTTCATCAGTGGTAAAACGACCGATTGAGAAGCGAATTGAGCTATGTGCCATTTCATCATTTAAGCCTAGTGCACGTAATACGTAACTTGGTTCTAGGCTTGCTGAAGTACATGCAGACCCTGATGAAACCGCTAAATCTTTAAGCGCCATCATTAATGACTCGCCTTCAACAAAGTTGAAGCTGACGTTGAAAATGCCGCAATAACGTTGCTGCATGTCACCATTAATATAAGTTTCTTCAATATGTTTAATGCCATTCCATAACTTGTCACGTAGACGAAGGATACGGGCACTGTCTTCAATCATATCTTGCTTAGCAATCGCGGCTGCTTCGCCTAAACCAACAAGTTGATGTGTCGCTAATGTACCACTACGCATACCACGTTCATGTCCGCCACCATGCATTTGTGACTCTAAACGGATACGAGGCTTACGGCGCACATATAATGCACCTACGCCTTTAGGCCCATACATTTTATGGCCAGAAATTGAAATCAAATCAACTTTAATTGCTTGTACATCAATCGGTAATTTACCAGCACTTTGTGCTGCATCCATATGGAAGAAAATACCTTTTGAGCGACATAATTCGCCAATGGCTTCGATGTCTTGAATCACACCAATTTCATTGTTTACATGCATGATGCTCACTAAAATAGTGTCTTCACGCATGGCAGCTTCAATCACTGACAATGCAATTAAACCGTTTGCACTTGGTTCAAGGTAAGTGACCTCAAAGCCTTCACGTTCAAGCTGACGACATACATCTAACGTTGCTTTATGTTCTGTCTTGCTAGTGATGATGTGCTTGCCTTTCTTGTGATAGAAATGCGCAATACCTTTAATGGCAAGGTTACTTGATTCAGTCGCACCAGATGTAAATACAATTTCACGGTGATCAGCGTTGATTAAATCTGCTACTTGGTTACGAGCAATATCAACTGCTTCTTCGGCTTGCCAACCATAACGATGAGAACGAGATGCAGGGTTACCAAACACACCGTCCATTGTCATAAATTGCACCATCTTGTCGGCAACGCGTTTGTCGACAGGGGTTGTTGCGGCATAGTCTAAATAGATAGGAAGCTTCATCATACACTCCGTACTGAGTAGCCCAAAGGAGGCTACTAACAACGTACATATAAATAGTTATCAATATATGAACAGGAAATTATAAACTAACTCTATGTTCATTCTGCATTTCATCTTGCTTTAGTGAGATAAATTGAACATCTCGTTTGTGCATCAATCCAGCAAGTGTAATGCCATCTAAGAAATCTGAAATTTGTTTACTTAAGTCACCCCATAGCGAATGGGTTAGACAGCGGGTGCCACTTTGGCAGTTCCCTTTTCCCTGACAACGAGTCGCATCGACAGACTCGTCAACAGCATGGACAACCATGCCTACAGAGATATCATTGGCTTCTTGGCCTAGGCGATAACCGCCACCAGGACCACGCACGCTTGATACAAGACCATGTTTACGAAGCTTGGCGAAAAGTTGCTCAAGATAGGAAAGCGATATCCCCTGTCTCTCAGAAATATCCGCTAAGGGAACTGGCCCGGTAGCTGAGTGAATTGCAACGTCCAGCATAGCTGTCACTGCGTAGCGACCTTTTGATGTCAGTTTCATAACGTTATTTGCTCCCATAAACCATAGAGCAATTTCACCATACCCGAGTATTTTAGTCAAGTATTTAACCAAGTAATTTACTCAAGTATTATCTCTCGTTCACATCTAACAATTTAGGTCTTAAAATTTGCAGGGCTATTTAACCTTTTTATAGTGCAAGATTCAATGCCAGCGAGCCATTAAAAGCCCTAATTTGTGATAAATTCGTCCTACTTTTACAAAAATGCTTCAGTTGTTAAAATTTGCAGTACAGAAATAAAAAATCGACACCCAGATAAGTGGGTGTCGATTGTGTCATTTTCAAGTCTACTGATTATATAATCGGGTCAAACTTATCAATTTCTTGAGTACGTTTTTCAGCCGCTTCTTGTTCAGCTTCAGTAAAGTCGTCAACATTCAACTCTGGTAGCTTTTCAGTACAGACTTCACCGCCCATGGTTTGCACCGCTTGGCAAATCTCTTGTACTTTAGAGTCCATTAAATGCATATGATCAAGCATTTGCCCAATGGCACTGGCAACAGGATCTGGGTTGTCTGGCGACACTGCATAGGCATCAAAGCCGTATTTTTTCGCCATGGCGCTTCTACGCTCAGTTTGTTCTTTCGATTGCGCTGAAGGACTTGATACCACACGGCCAGGTATACCCACTACAGTAGTGTCTTTAGCAACATCTTTAACCACTACTGAATTTGAGCCAACTCTTGCGCCATCATGCATCGTAATAGGCCCCAGAATTTGTGCCCCAGCACCAACCACCACATTATTTTGCAGTGTTGGGTGACGTTTTCCCGCTTGCCATGTTGTGCCACCTAAGGTAACGCCATGATAAAGCGTACAATCATCACCAATTTCGGCTGTTTCACCAATCACAACGCCCATACCATGATCGATAAAGAATCGACGGCCAATAGTCGCACCAGGATGAATTTCGACCCCTGTTAACCAACGCGAAAAAGTAGACAAACATCGAGATAGCAGACGCCAATTTGCATTCCAAAGCTTGTTACTGATGCGATGGATCCAAATTGCCTGCATACCAGGGTAGTTCATTAATATTTCGAAACTACTGTTCGCCGCGGGATCGCGGTGATATATAGATTCAATATCTTCTTTTAGTCGCGCAATCACGCCCATATAACAATCCTTAATACGTTAACGTTATGAATCTTTGTTCTCGTCTGATTTCGCGACTTTTTTATCGATTGAAGTCAATATACCGCGCAGAATATTCATCTCCGCAGTTTCAACCCTTGCACGGGCGAATAAACGTTTAAGTTTGGTCATAATCTGCCCTGGATGATTCTTAATAATGAAGTTAGTTTTTGTTAGTGTTGACTCAAGGTGTACATAAAAACGCTGTAAGTCTTCTGCTAACGGGTATTCTTCTTCAACCGTTGCTTTTTCATCTAACGCAAGGTGGGCCATGCGGGTTTCATAACAAATGATTTGTACCGCTTGCGCCAAGTTCAATGAGCTATATTCTGGATTTGCAGGTATGGCTACATGATAATGACACTCTTGTAATTCCTCATTGCTTAACCCGTGGTTCTCACGACCAAAGACAATCGCTACAGGCCCTTTTATCCCTTCAAGAGCAAGTTTTTCACCTGCTTCTTTTGGCACTAGCATTGGCCAATCTAAAGTACGACTTCTGGCACTGGTTGCAATGACTAAGCTACAGTCTTTGATTGCATCCGTTAAAGAATCAACAATAGTGATATCTCGGATTAAATCTGCTGCGCCAGCAGCAAGTGCAATAGATTGCCCATCAGGCTCAACTCTTGGTTCAGCCAAATATAAATTTGATAACCCCATGGTTTTCATGGCTCTTGCTGTAGAACCAATATTACCAGGGTGTGATGTACCCACTAAAACAACGCGTATATTACTCAGCATGAAACTACTTTATTCTTTAAAAAACTATTTTGGAATAGTAACACAAGCAGCAATTAATTCGTTATATGAAAATCTGCATTTGATATAACTGTCAAAAAGCGTATAATATGCCGCTGATTTATTCGTTCTTTAACATCCAGGGGATTGCTATGCATCCGATGCTGACTATTGCCACGCGCGCTGCACGCGCTGCGGGCCAAACTATTATGCGCGCCTACACTGAACTCGACAATGTTGAGATTGATTCAAAAGGTCTAAATGACTTTGTTACGAGTGTAGACAAGGAAGCTGAATCTACCATTACATACCAAATTCGTAAATCTTACCCAGATCATACGATTGTTGGCGAAGAAAACGGTGAAAACCGTGGCACCAATAAAGATTATGTGTGGATAGTTGATCCTTTGGATGGTACCAACAACTTCGTTCGTGGTATCCCTCATTTCGCAGTTTCTATCGCTGTTCAATACAAAGGCAAAATTGAAGTTGCCGTTGTTTACGATCCTGTACGCGAAGAACTGTTCTCTGCCGTTCGTGGTAAAGGCGCTAAAGTTAATGACTTCCGTCTACGTGTAACTAATGTTAAAACACTTGATGGCACCATTATTGGTACTGGTTTCCCGTTCAAAGCTCGCCAACACACTGAATCTTACCTAAACATCTTAGGTGAAGTATTCCCTGTATGTGCAGACATTCGTCGCACCGGTTCAGCAGCACTTGATTTAGCCTATGTTGCCGCGGGTCGTTTTGACGGTTTCTTTGAAATCGGTCTTAAGCCTTGGGACATCGCAGCAGGCGACTTAATCTGTCGTGAAGCTGGCGGTACTGTAGCTGACTTTACCGGAAACCATAACTATATGACTTCAGGTAATATTGTTGCAGGTTCTCCTAAAGTGACTTCCGAGTTAGTTAAAATTATGCGTCCTTTATTAAATGAAGGCTTAAAACGCTAATTTCAATTAACGCCAAAAGCCGCCTTTTATGGCGGCTTTTTTGTATCTGCAGTTCTTTAGCCTTCAATGGCACTGCTAAATAGTGATGATATTGGGATAAATTTATATTATTTGAACTAGATCACTCAGCATTATTCCATTTAGCAGAATATACTGAATTATCAATCAAATTTATAATAAGAGATGTAATAATCATGCCACTCCCTATACTCCGCCAAATAGGTGTTAAAAGCCTTAAAGGCGTCGAACATATCGTTCTTTTCATTATTTCTCTTGCGACCGTCTTTGCCATTGGCGAAGAGGTGATGCATATGTTCGATATTAGAACCGTAGAACTTGCCGATTTGCTACTACTCTTCATTTATCTTGAAGTCTTAGCCATGGTGGTCAATTACCTCGAGTCAGGTAAGCTACCTATCCGCATGCCACTATATATTGCTATTGTGGCACTGGCCCGTTACTTAATTCTTGATATGAAAGATATGGATGACTGGCGCATACTGGCGATTTCTGTTTCAACGATTGTGCTAGCAGCCACGGTCATTGTCATTCGCTGGGGACAACTGAAACTGCCCTACCCTAAAAGCAAAGATTTCGACTAAGCTCACAGAGTAGACACCTTTGTTAATTTATATCAACAAATAAAGCGATAAGTGACTTACTTATCGCTTTTTTTAACGATGTTGATTACTATCACTAATAATGACTAATACTTATGATGGATTAAGCAAACAGGGAGCGATAAGGTTATGTCAAATGAGCCTATAGGGTTTGAAGAAAAAAGAGCTTCTTTAAGAGTCGATATGGAAGCCGAGCGAGTTTTATTGCATTGGATTGACGCTAATGGCCAGCCCCAGGAAGATGCTGGCATTTGTATCGATTTAGCCCGTAAAGGAATTTTAATCGACTATAAAGCGCCGTTTGCCTTAGGCGACTTAATCGCAGTCACCTTCAACCATAACACTGACAAACAAAATACCATCAAAGGCCAAGTATGTCGTTGCCTTGAGTCAAATCCACAGAGTTATCATATTGCCATGCAGTTGCTTTAAACGCTTAAAGCAGTGCAATATCTTTAACATTAAGGTGATACTATGATTATATTAGTCGGCGGCGAAAAAGGTGGTAGTGGCAAAAGTTGTTTAGCGCAAAACCTCGCTGTATATGTAACCGAAACCTTCAATGCCAGTGTATTGATGGTTGATTGTGACCCGCAAAAAACCACCTCAGATTGGATCCAAGCCAGAAATGAACACCCCAGTTTAAAACCCATTAATTGCATTCAATTATACGGCAAAATCCGTAATGACTTACTTAGTCTTAATGAGCGCTTTGAATACGTTATTGTCGATTGCGGTGGTCAAGATAACCTTGCCATGCGCGCAGCGATGTCAGTCGCCACTTACGTACTCATTCCGCTTAGGCCCAAAAGACGTGATTTAAAAACGCTTCCACACATGGAGGACATGCTAAGCACCTGTAAAATGGTCAACCCAAAAATGGTGGCTGCAATAGTCGTCAGTCAATGCCCTGCTCTGCCATCGCAATTTAAGCGTATTTTAGAGGCCAAGGAAGTAGTGCAATCATTTGGCTTAAAAGCGCTAAATGCCATTACCTTCAATCGTAATATTTATGATGACAGCGAAGAAAGTGGCTCGTCAGTGCTTGAGATTGACCCTGAAGGTAAAGCAGCAGTAGAAATTCGCGCCATAGCCGAAGAGCTTTTTGCCATTCCACCAGATAATAGCTTCGAGTTTTAGGTCTGATATGCTGAAGTTTCAGTGTGGTTAACTTAGCACTGAAACATTTCAGCACTAACGTCATCAGCAAGCCAATGTTATAATGTCGGCAAATTGGTAAATTAAGCTGCGTACATGACTCAAGCAAACAATCCTCTTCATGGAATTAAATTAGAAACTATTGTCACTGAATTAGTGGAAAAGTATGGCTGGGAAGAATTAGGCAGCCGCATTAATATTCGCTGTTTTCAAGATAATCCAAGTGTTAAATCCAGCCTCAAGTTTTTAAGAAAAACCGAATGGGCCCGTGATAAAGTTGAATACTTATGGCTAAAAACCAACAAGCTGCCTTTGCCTGCTCCTAAAGTTTATGATGCAGCAAAATCAACGACAAAGGCTCATCAAGGCTCGGGTGCCAAACCTGTGTCCAAAGCGCAAAATAATAAATGCACTGCAGGTGTTAACGCTGATATTTGGGGCAAATAAACACCATTGATAAACAAGCGGTCTGAAACAAACCTCTAACTACCTGTTTATTCGGTAAATAGTACAAAAAAGCCTGATTGGTTTAATTAAACCATCAGGCTTTTTTGTAACCGATGAAACTACATAGGGAATTCAAAAATTAATCGCCACACCTGTAACTCCCCATCAGTTTGATAACTCATACCAAATCGGTCTGTACTGAACCATCCCCAACCTAACGGCTTAGACAAGGCTAATGTCACTCCCACTTCATAGGAATATTGCGTAAGCACATTTTCTTGCACTGGGGTAACAAACTTAAGTTTATCGAAATACCAGCGCCCCGCTACAAACAAGCGTGGCTCAACGGTATACTCACCCCAATCCCAGCGTTGATTTAAGCCAAAATCAATGCCAGATTGCAATACAGAATAGCCATCAGAGCTGTCATTGATACTGCTTTTATAGCCAGCATAATAAATTCGGTTAACCCACACCGGATTATATTTGGGTTGTGCCAATTCATATAACGCTGAAAAACCAGTAGAGAAAATCCCCACATTACTGGAATTTGAAAAGTTATGCCCGTAGCCCAAATCTAAATAGGTTTCTAGGGTGAGCTGCTCGTCATAAAACCATTTGTACTCAATCCCTGGGGTTATGGTCATAGTGCCGACACCATCGGGTAGTTCACCTTCTGGCAAGTCACTAAAAGAGTAATTAAAAAAGCCCAATGAAACTGGCAACCTTAGGGTCAGCAGGTGATCATCGGCCTGTTCAATATCAAATGCGAAAGGAATATTGGCCACTGCAGCGCTCTGGCCAGAAGCGCGATAAATCCCGCTGCCAATATAATTTGCAAAAGCGTAATGGGAAAGATCGGGGTTGTCAGCATCAAATTGAGCCTGACAAGGTTGAACAACAAAAAGCGCTGCAATAGCTATTACAGCGCTTTTATATAATGGAAATTGATTTGCTTTAAAACCAGTAAACCAACTCAGTAACATGATTTAATCTACGCTATTTCGTCAACTGTTATTTATTGTCATCAATAAAATGGTGTTCTGTCATCATATGACCTAACTCGGTTGATTTGGTTTTTAAATATGCTTCATTGTAACGGTTTTTGCCCACTTGCAATGGAACTCTTTCGCTCACTTCAATGCCAACTGCCTGCATGGCCTTCACTTTACGTGGATTATTGGTCATTAACTTCACTTTGCTAACACCAATTTGAGCTAACATAGGTTCAATCATATCGTACTTACGCATATCAGCTTCAAAACCTAAACGTTCGTTAGCTTCAACAGTATTGGCACCTTGATCTTGCAGTTCGTAGGCTCGGATTTTATTCAGTAAACCAATGCCACGGCCTTCTTGTCTTAAATAAAGAATAAAACCTTGGCCTAATTCAGCAATATTTTGCATTGCAGTTTGCAGCTGAAAACCACAATCACAACGCAAACTAAACAAGGCATCACCGGTTAAACATTCAGAGTGAATACGACCTAACATTGGCTCATTAGCATTTAGCTCACCAAACGTTAGCGCAACATGTTCTTTACCGGTTTCGGTATCTTCAAAACCATGCATTGCAAATACGCCCCAAGGCGTAGGTAACTTAGAAGTGGCGATATATTTAATCGACATTGACCAACCTTTCAGACAACGCTCAATTTATGAGTCTCATCATCCATGCAACTGACTTACGTCATAACTAATAGGGATAAACTGGATTAGAATTTTGCTGGGGCAAAACCAGTTACTGCTTTAATATTCATTTCGCGGCCAAGCGCAGTCATTGGATGTACAACAACTAATCCTTTAACTGATTTTTTTAATTTACCCATGTCTGCTTGTTCCGCTTTGGTCAGCACACGACTAAATTTTAGTTCTTTTACATCTTTACCGGCTTTGTTTAATTGACGTGATTGCTGATTTTTCAAACTTGCAATACGTTTTGTTACTGTCGCGATCTCTTTTTTAAACTGCATGGTAACCGCTTTATCTTCACGGGCTTGTGCAGCAGCAAGTTTACGGCGAAACTTTTCTGCTTTATCGTTTAATGCTTGCAGTTCTTCTTTTAAATTCATTGTGTTACCTTAAATTTCAACATTGTGCCACTGACACAATAACATGCTCAAACACAGCACTTGTATCAATCCAACACGTTTACGGAGGCGAAGTATAACAGTTCGTTAGACGAAACACATTATCCACAGCAGCTTATGGTTAATCTATTTGAACTAAATCATGAATAATTTGATTACTGCTACCACGCCACTTCAAACTGGGATCCGCTAAATCTTGCTCGAACTTGCCATCCACTAACACATCTACATAGTCTAATACTTGCAGTTGTTTGAGGGACATTTGATCGAGCTTGTAGCCACTCCATAGCCAAATGTCTTTATCTGGGCATTGTTGTTTTACCCGTTTAACCAAAGACAAAATGCTGTCGAGATTAGCTGGGAATAATGGGTCGCCACCAGAAAGTGATAAACCACGGCGCTTGATACGAGTATCATTTAAATCAGCAATAATTTGTTCTTCCATCATTTGGCTAAATTCATGGCCTGAACGAGGATCCCAAGTAGACTGATTATAACAACCACGGCATTGATGCTCACAACCTGAAACAAACAAGGTCGCGCGGGTACCTGGGCCGTTGATCACATCGATAGGAAAATACTGATGGTAATTCATAATCACTTCTCTTACTGCTCATTGTCGCGTAAACACTCACGCTGTAAACCTATTTGCATCACTAAGGCCAAACCAAAACAAGGCGCTTAAAGCGCCTTGTTGGGTTAATCACGGAATTAGCTTTGCTAACTTCATGAATTTGCTATTTATAAATGCTTAACGCGGCGTTTAACTTCTTCTTGCTTACCATAGTTAAATGGTCTTGCATCAGGGCTGCCTAGATAACCACATACACGACGGGTTACCGACACACGGCTTGGCTCATGGTTGCCACATTTAGGGCACACAAAACCTTTACTGGTACAGTTAAACTCACCAACGTAACCACAGTCATAACATTCATCGATTGGGGTATTGGTACCGTAATAAGGCACTCTGGTGTAACTGTAATCCCAGACGTTTTCTAATGCTTCAATATTGTGCTGCATGTTCGGGAACTCACCGTAACAAATAAAGCCACCATTGGTGATTTCTGGGTACGGTAATTCAAACTCAATTTTATCGTATGGATTGACTTTCTTTTCGACGTCTAAATGGAAACTGTTAGTGTAGTAACCTTTATCAGTAACCCCTGCAACCACACCAAACTCTTTGGCATCTAGCTGGCAAAAACGACTACATAAGTTTTCACTTGGGGTGCTGTATAGGCTAAAGCCATAACCTGTTTCTTGTTTCCACGCTTCAGTCGCGCGCTTCATCACTGAGATAATTTCAATGGCTTTAGTGCGTAACAGCTCGCTATCAAACACGTGCTCATCAGTACCATAAAGTGCATTAATGGTTTCATGTAAGCCAATGTAGCCTAATGAGATTGACGCGCGGCCATTTTTAAAGATTTCAGACACATCATCATCTGCATTTAAACGAACACCACAAGCACCTTCCATATATAGGATTGGTGCAACACGCGCTTTTACACCCACTAAGCGGGCAATACGGGTATCGAGTGCTTTACGAGCGAGTGTCATTCTCTGTTCTAATAAGGCAAAGAAAGCGGTTTCGTCGCCCTTGGCTTCAATGGCGATTCTAGGTAAGTTTAAGCTGACAACACCTAAGTTGTTACGCCCTTCATGAATTAACTCACCATTTTCTTCATAAGTTCCTAAGAATGAACGACAACCCATTGGCGTTTTAAATGAACCAGTAACGCGTTCAACTTGTTCATAATTAAGAATATCTGGATACATGCGCATGGTGGCACACTCTAATGCTAACTTCTTCACATCGTAGTTAGCATCAGCAGCTTTATGATTTAGGCCATCACGAATAGCAAAAACCAGTTTTGGGAATACCGCTGTTTTACGGTTTTTACCTAGACCTGCCATACGTACTTTAAGAATCGACTTTTGAATTAAACGCGCTTCCCAGCACGAGCCTAAGCCAAAACCAAAGGTCACAAATGGCGTTTGGCCATTGGCGGTATGAAGGGTATTTACTTCATATTCTAAAGACTGGAATGCGTCGTAACATTCTTTTTCAGTTTGCGCCATGGCAAAGGCTTCAACATCTGCTACGCCCCACTCTTTACCGATAACCAACTGCTTTTGATAGCTCTTTTGAACGAACTCAGCTAATACTTCATCAATGCGGTTAATGGTGGTGCCGCCATAGATATGGCTAGCCACTTGGGCAATAATTTGCGCAGTTACTGCAGTCGCAGTTGAAATTGATTTAGGGGTATCAATTTCAGCATTACCCATTTTAAAGCCATGGGTTAACATGCCTGCTAAATCAATTAGCATGCAGTTAAACATTGGGAAGAATGGTGCATAGTCTAAGTCGTGATAATGCAGTTGACCTGACTCATGTGCAGCAACAATATCTTTTGGCAATAGATGCGACTTGGCATAATGTTTGGCCACGATGCCAGCAAGTAAATCCCGTTGAGTTGGAATAACTTTAGCGTCTTTATTGGCATTTTCATTTAAAATCGACGCGTCGCTTTGTTCAACCAAACCACGAATTTCGCAGTTCAATTTACTTTTGGCTTCACGGCAAATATCACGGTCGTGACGATACTCAATATAATGACGCGCAACCTCTTTATGAGGACCTTCCATTAATAAGTTTTCAACTAAAGCTTGTAAATGATGGATCTCAACTTCTTCATCGTTAGCAACTTGATCTCTAATCACACAAGCGACTGTTGAAGCATAGTCTTCATCAGCACTACCTGTAGCAGTTTCCATTGCTGCAACAATGGCATCCTTGATCCGCGACTCATCAAATAGAGTACGACAACCGTCCCTTTTAATTACTACAGGCATTACTTTTACTCCTTTTATGCACAGGATATAAACACTATATATCCACACATAATTATCAACAAACACAATATATGGTGCATTAGGCAATAATAGGCACTAAAAATCCATGATCTAGATCATGTTTTGATGAAGGGGAACAAAATGAAAAAAATTACTGCCAAGCTCAACACTATTTAGAAAAGTTGAACTTGACCAGGTTATAAAAAGCAGCTACTGAGTGCTGAAACGCCTATAAATAGATTGCTATTTATTACAGATTTAAACTGGTAATTGCAGGCTTATACGAATAGTTATCGCAGATTTATACAAATAGTTATCACAGATTTATACTGGTATATTGATGCTTAAACAGGTCATTTCAACCGTTAAAAATCAGTATGATTAAAGCAAAGCGCTTTAATTGGCGTTAATCATTTGGGCTAATACCAAGGGCTGCATAAATTAAATGCGCAGATTGGCGCACAGATTGACGGCCTGCTTCTATCGCTTCATCAGCACGATGAAACTCCATGGTACCGATATCAGCAAGCTGTGGCACTAAACACACATCCGGTGGATCGCCCATTAATCTGGCGCGTTTATGGCGCTGCTCTAAAATATCCATTGATTGCGACATCACCGCAATCATCCCAGGGTGAGATTTCGTGCTTGTGGAAAACTTTTCTGAAAAACTATTTATATACTCTTTACCTTTACCTAGCAGATCCATAAACGCCGACTCTGGCTCTTTGGCCACTAATTGCTTTTCAATTTCAGTGGGCGCACAGCTGGTCATTTGTTGAGGCAACATATGCATACTATTACGGCGGTGACCATTTAAGTCCACTGCAATCACTACATCAACGTCCATGGTGCGGCACATTGACACTGGCACAGGGTTTACCACTGCGCCATCCACTAACCAGCGATCATGCAATTGTACTGGGGGTAAAAAGCCCGGCATTGAACACGAGGCTCTTACCGCATGACGTAAATCGCCTTCTTTGAACCAAATTTCTTGGCCAGAATATAAATCGGTCGCCACTGCCGCAAACGGCTTTTGCAATTGCTCTATTTTTAGATCGCCTATTCGACCAGCTAAAACATCAAATACTTTTTCACCACTGATTAAGCCACCTTTGCGCCAGCTTAAATCCATTAAGCCTAAAACATCCCAACTAGAAAACCCACTCACCCACTCATGTAACTCTTCTAAATGATCATTAGCATAAGCTGCGCCCACCAGAGCCCCAACAGAGCAGCCAGCAATCTTTTCAGGGTGGATCCCCATGGCGGCCAGCTCTTTTATCACCCCAATATGAGCCCAGCCCTTAGCCGCGCCACTACCGAGGGCGATCCCAACACGAAGTGATGATTTATTTTCTTTTGAAGCCTTAGACATTTACCAAACCCTTAACCATTTTTGCACACCTAAGTAGCTTATCTTACGCTTAAGCTGTTGGCTATCAAGTCGCTTACACGTTATAATATCTGGCTATCATTTTTTAGGGGATTTACCTTTGTTATTTACCGATTTTTCTTTAGATAAACGCTTACTAGACAGTCTAAAGCATATGGGCATTTCTGAGCCAACAGAAATTCAGCAGCAAGCCCTGCCAATTGCCCTAGCGGGTAAAGATTTAATGGCATCATCTAAAACCGGTTCAGGTAAAACCCTGGCGTTTTTATTACCTGCTTTGCAGCGGGTAATATCGACTAGGGCCCTCTCTAAAAAAGACCCTCGCGTTCTGATTTTATTGCCAACCCGTGAACTTGCTCAGCAAGTCTATGGTCAATTACGTTTACTGGTTGCCAATACCCAATATAAAGCCATTAGTATTTTAGGTGGCGAGAACTTTAACGATCAAGCAAAATCGCTATCTCGTGACCCACACTTTATTGTGGCAACACCTGGGCGTATTGCCGATCATCTTCAACAGCGCCACTTATACCTAAATGGCTTAGAGTTACTGGTACTTGATGAAGCCGATCGCATGTTAGATCTTGGTTTTGCGCCACAACTTAAAGCCATTAATGACGCTGCAGATCATAAGCGCAGACAAACCTTGATGTTTTCAGCGACATTAGATCACGATGACATCAATGATATCGCCGCAACATTATTAAAGACCCCTAGCCATGTGGCTATTGGCGCATCGCATGCAGAGCATAAAGATATTGTTCAGCGCATCTTTTTAGTTGACCACCTTGATCACAAACAAGCCCTGCTGCAGCATATTTTAAAACATGAGCAACACAAGCAAGTGATCATTTTTACTGCAACTCGCTCAGACACTGACAGACTCGCCAAACTATTGTCTGCTGAAGGGCTAGAAACCGCTGCGCTCAGTGGTGACTTAAGTCAGTCAGCACGTAATCAAATTATGGACAAATTCAGCCGTGGCCAACAAAAGATTTTAGTCACCACAGATGTTGCTTCTCGCGGGTTAGACTTATTAAATGTGTCATTAGTAATTAACTTTGACATGCCAAAGTTTGCCGAAGAATATGTTCACCGTATTGGCCGTACTGGCCGCGCAGGCGCTAAAGGCGATGCTATTTCATTAGTAGGCCCGAAAGACTGGGATAGCTTTAAGAAAGTACAGGTGTTCTTACGTAAGAACTTTGACTTCTCAACTATCGCAGGCCTTGAAGCTAAATTTAAAGGCTTAAGAGACAAGCCTAAGGCATCAAGCGCCAATGCAAAATCAGCTGATGCCAATACAGGTAATGCCAAGCGTGTCGCTAGCAAGAAGCCAAAAGTGGCGCCTAAACGCGACAAGCGCTTTGCCACCGGTATTGATATTGGTGACGCACCAATGCGCCGTAAAGCAAAACCAGCAAAAATTATCGAAACTGATGATTCAATTGTCAGTGACGAAGAATAACCGTAATTTTGACAGCATGAACATATTTGAGCACAGCTCAACAACATGCCAAATAAACTCGCTCTAAGTAAGGTATAACATGAAGATTTGTGGTGTAGAATTAAAAGGTGGCGAAGCCATCATCAGCTTATTAAATTATGAGAAAGAGTCATTCAACGTACCGGAATGTCGTCAAATCTCGTTCAGCATTTCAAAATCTGTTGAAACAGAATCAATTCGTGAATTTCATTTTGCTTTCCATAAATTAATGGAAGATTACAAAGTTGATGAAATCGTGATTATTGAACGTGAACAAAAAGGCAAGTTCTCCGGCTCTGCTACTAGCTTTAAACTTGAAGCAGCAATTCAAATTACTGAATTACCAGTAGCGATTATTAGCCCAGTGACTATCAAAGAAGAGCTAAAGCGTAATCCGCCACAAGCCGATCTTGATACCCTTGAGCTTAAACGTGTGCAATTACCTGCTTTTGAAGCCGCATACGCTCAGCAAAACCGCCACATGTATGGCAAAATCTAACTCAGTTTGAATTAGATTTTCTTGTGAGTAAGCTGCTTTATGGCCTGTTTGTGGGTAAAAGCAGCTTACTGATAAGCTTAAAGTAAGCAATAAATATCCCTATGAATTCAAGAAAATCCGCCTCATTTTCCACTCCTGTTACATCAAAAAAAGTCAGACCAAGTGCGCCGCCGCAAATGACGGTAAAAGCGGTTAATCAAGCTACAGCGACTAAACTGGCGGCTAAGCAAGCCCTAGCAAGCCTGGTAACCAGTGATGAGGTAAAGGCCAAAAAACAGCAAACAGCCCAGCTTAAATACATTGCCGGTTATTCAGCCCAAACCATCGAACAGGTAAAAGGCTATATTGCCAATGACAGCTTAGCTGCCGTGCTATTAAAGCGTTACCCAAGTGTGCACGATATACGCACTGATAAAGCGCTTTATGACTACACCATGGTGTTTAAACAGCAATTCTTAAAACAGTCTGCGCCGCTTTCTAAAGTGGTTTTTGACGACAAAATCACCCTCAGTCATCAAGCCTTAGGCCTACATACCTACGCCAATCGCGTACAAGGCAGTAAGGTCAAAGCTAAGAATGAAATTCGAATTTCATCACGACTACGCCATGTGCCTGAGCCATTACTGAGAATGGTGGTGGTGCACGAATTAGCCCACCTTAAAGAAAAAGATCACAACAAAGCTTTTTATCAACTGTGCGAATATATGACCAGCGATTACCACCAGCTGGAATTCGACTTACGCTTATTACTGACCTGTATTGAGCTAGGAAAAGCCCCTTATTAAGCTTAAGATATTCATAAACCTATTTTCTTAGGAGGGTATTAATGTATGTAGCAAGCTTTAGGGGCGACAATCGTCGCACTCGAAAATACAAAACCGAAAAAGCAGCCATGAAAGCCATTCGTAATTGGCTTAAGGATAATCAACTTAAAGAGTTTTCGGTGGGTTTGATGGGACCCGATCTGGCGCCATGCGAATTTAATGATTGGGAGTTAATCCCATTTGAAGAACCCAAATCGGTATCTTTTTATTCATCTCAAAAATGGTTAAGCCTGCGTCTAAACGCTTTTGAAAAGTACGGCTCAGTTTGTCAGTGCTGCGGCACTAGCCCACAACATGGCGCAGTCATGCACGTTGACCACATCAAACCTCGCTCCAAATATCCTGAACTTGCGCTCGATATCGATAACCTACAAGTGCTATGCGATCAATGTAACCTTGGTAAATCAAATCACTCAGAAACCAAATGGCGCAAATAAAAAACCACTTTCAAACGAATTAAAAGTGGTTTTAATTTAACGATAAAAAGATTAAATGGGTTAACCTAAATCCATCATCATTTGTTTGGTTTTCACCAGTTGCTTAAAGGCGTTCATTTGCTTTTTAGGCAATACCGAGGCTTCAATGATACTCACCTTCATTGGGTTAACTGGGCGACCATTAACATGAAACTCATAATGTAAATGTGGTCCCGTCACCCGACCTGTGCTGCCTGATAAGCCAATCACCTGCCCGCGTTTAACCCGCTGGCCTTTTCTGACCAAGAACTTCGACATATGCAAATAGCGGGTTCTAACATTATTGTCGTGTTCAATCACAATATACTTGCCTGCAAAGCGATGATTAGTGACCATTGACACCACACCATCCCCCGGCGCTACCACTCTGGTGCCAGTAGGAGTGGCAAAGTCAGTACCGTTATGTGGCGAGGTTCTACCAGTAACAGGGTGCTTACGGGTCGGATTGAAATGTGAAGATAAGCGATACTGCCTTTCCAGCGGTATTCGCTGAAAGGCACTGGCTAGACCTTGGCCTTTGTCATCATAAAAATTACCATCCACATTTTGAAAGGCGCTAATATTTCTACCTCTGGTTTCAATACGCACCGCTTCTAATTTACTGGCTCCGGTGGATACGCCTTCAATAAATTGATCATTCATTAATACTGAAAATTGATCACCTGCACGCAAATCACGGGAGAAATTTAGCTTGCTTGAAAGTAGCGTTTCTATGGTTTGTATTTGCGCTGCAGTTAAACCTGAGCGCTGGGCCGATAAATAAAATGAGCCATTGATATCCCCACTAATAATGCGGTTTTGCCAAATGCCTTCTATATTGACCTCATTAACCTCGTAACTGCCATCGTCAAAACGGCTAAATACCACTTGGTAAGCTGGATTAAAATACAACTCTAGTTTGGTTAGTTTTTGCTGTTCGTCTTGCCAAAATCGAATACGATTACCCGGCGATAATGTATCTAATGCCAGTACATTTAAATCAGCTTCAAGCACTTTGTACATGGTCTGTTGACCAATACCAGCTATTTCAAATAACTGACTTAAGGTGTCACCTTGCTCAATAATACGTTCAAATGTCGGCGCAACCGGCTCACTAATTTCAACCGGAGTATGATTGGCTACCTGTGGGATCAAGGCTTCGATATCAAGGGCAACAGGGATCCGCTGTGAGGCAAATTCTTGCGGGGTTGGCCACAGTAATGCCGCCGCGACAATAAACACGCTTGCTAGCAATAATTTTCGATGTAATGTGGGTAAGTTTTGCGCTTTACCAACCAGCGTTTGTAGCTTATCCATTTGAGCTGAAAGCAATCTCGTGTCCGCCCTACTGCACGTATTAATATACGTATAAAAGAATGTATACTTAAGCACTAGTTTAATGAGTGCTTAAGTACTATATACCAAGGGGGAGTTATATCAAAAAAGACTGCAAATACAAATATAAAAACTCACCACGCCTGCATAACTTTGAACTAGGCAATTGAAAGTAACTGAGATGGGAAAAGACTGTTATCAGTCATGATGTTTTTAATTTACATCTATAACTCGCTTAATTAACCTAAAAGCGCTGCAACAATGGCAGCTTTTTACTCAGCATGGTTGATTTATCATTAGAATTTATTGACCTAAAAATAACCCTACCCCAAAGCAAATAATGAGGCTAATGCGGCTGCATTAACCTCAAGTGACGGTTTAGTTGTTAGCCTAGCCGCGAGTCTGAGCGATAAGCTTTAGAGACAAACTTAAGCCAATTCGACATCGCTATTAACTTTATATTCACTCTGCAACTTACTGACTCCAAGTCCATTCATTTTATGCACTCTAATTTGCACCCCAATGCGCTCTTTCATCGCTTCAATGTGGCTGATCACACCAATCATTTTGCCTGAAGCATTAAGGTTATCTAGCGCATCAAGGGCGGTATCTAAGGTTTGACTGTCTAAGGTGCCAAAGCCCTCATCCAAAAATAACGAGTCGATACTGGTTTTATGACTGACTAAATCCGATAACGCTAACGCTAATGCCAAACTGACTAAAAAGCTTTCACCACCTGATAAGGTGCGAGTATCTCGAATTGCATCGCCTTGCCAGGTATCCAATACTTGCAGCTCTAGATCTACCGATTGTTTGCGCTCAAGCAAATAGCGTCCTTGAAGCCTATCCAGCTGCCGATTAGCCAAAGTAACCAGATGATCTAATGTCAGCCCTTGGGCAAACTTTCTGAATTTATCGCCTTTTTGCGAACCGATGAGTGAGTGTAAATAGGCGATATCATCATAAGCTTGTTTGGCTTGGTTAAGCTCTAACAGCATTTGCTGCTGACTTAGGCGCTTTTGTTTATCGTCATCCAGTAAATGGTTCACTTGCCATAAGGTTTGTTTTATCTCACCTAACTGGGTCTCGACTTGTTGATGCTGCAAACTGACCTGTGCTAAATAGCCTTGCGCAGATTCTTGCTCTGACTTTAGCTCTGAATCTAGATCAGCCCCTTGAAGTAAGACTTTGTCTGATCCTTGTTGCTGCTTTTCAGTCGTTAGCTGCTCATAACCAAATTGCTCTGCTTGGGCCATTAACGCTGTTAATTGCTGCTTGGCTTGTTCTACCAAGGTGCGCGCTTTTAACTGCTGCTCATTAAGTTGCTGCTGCAAGTTAATTAACTGCTCACGCTCAGCCTGAGGAATAATGGCTTGCTCAAATTCCGCTTGGCTGGCAAATGGGCTTTGGCTTAATTGCTGCTGCCACTGCTCGGTTGCCGCGGTTAACTCAGTCAATGCCACTGCAATTTGTTTATTAACGGCTTCAATATGCGCCTTAACATTATCTTGCTGCTGCTGATATTGATTCAATTGACTTTGTAGCGCTGTTAACTGGCTTTCTGCTTGCTCAAGCATGGCTTGGCTAGCCTGCTTTTCAGTTAATGTTTGCTTATCGGCAAATAGCTGCTGCCTTTGGCTCGTCAACTTGGCTAACTCAGCTGCAACTTCAGTTAATTGCGCTTGCTGCGACTGTGATTGCTGCAACGCCTCTTCTAGTTGACTCGCCTGGGTTTGCTGTTGCTGCTGCAATAATTGTAATTGCTGCTGTGCTTCAAGTTGCTGATCGCTTGCTTGCTGCCACTGCATTATTTGTTGTTCAAGGGCGCTTAACCACGCTTTAAACCCAGCCATATCTGGCATAGACTCTGCGGTTTGCGCAATTGAATCGCTTAATTCAGTCACTAGGTTATTAAGGGTTTTATTCACCTCAATAAGCTGCAGCTCAGCGTCCTGTAAGCCATTGTTGCAGCTTGTATGCTCTTGGGCTAATAAGCTTAATTGGTGCTGTTGTTGCTCAGCGGCGTTATTCGCTTGCTGGTACTGATCGTTTTGTTGTTGCAGGTGAGTTTTAGCCTGCCTGATATCAGCTAATCGCTGGGATAAGTTTTGCTGCAACTGCGCCATTTGCGCTACATAATCACTCAGCTGGCTATCATCAATAGCAAATGCAATTCCAAGTTGCTGACAAGTTTGCTGCCAGTCCTGTTGTAATTGCTGACTCTGCGCCGTTAGCTTAGCCACCGCTTGTGAGGCTGACTCATATTGTAACTGCAAGGTTTGCAATGCCAATTTAGCTTGCTCGCCTTGGGTTTTAATCTTATCTAATTGCGCGCTAGTTTGTTGATGGCGCAGCTCTGTTTGCGACAAATCAACCGCTTGATATTCACTCACTAAAGGGTGATCCAACGAGCCACATAAGGCGCATGGCTCACCTTCTACTAACTTAGCCCGATGCTGGGTTAAATCAGCAATATATTGCTCTTGTTTTAGCAAGCTTGTTAAGTCTTTTAACTGCTGATTTTTATCTGTCCACAAGACTCGTATTTGGGTTAACTCAGCTTGCTTTAACTCAATATCGTGTTGGGTTTGCGCGTTTTGCTGGCGATGTTGATTAAGATCTAATTGCAATTCACTGTAACGGGTCGACAAGTGTTCAAGCTGACTGCGCTTTGGCTGCTGAGTCACTATGTCATTATATTGCTGCTCAATGAGTGCTTCTTCATCACCGGCTAACAAGGTCTGTAATTGCAGCTGGGCTTGTTGGCGGCTGAGTTGATATTGTCCAAGTAACTGTTGCTCACCGGTTACTTGCGCTGTCAGTGTGCTTTGCTGCTGTTGGAGCTGAATTTGCTGTTGCTGAAAACGGGCAATTTGTTGCGTCAACTTAGTTTGCTGAGTCACTTGCTCGGCGTAGTTAGCATATTGCTGCTGCCACACACCAAGGCGAGTTTGGATCAACTTGCCCTGGGGATATTGGTTGATGACTTGCTGCTGCTGGGCTTGTAATGCCGTAACGGTTTGTATTTGTCCGCCGATGGCCTGCTGCTTTTGCTGTAATTGCTCTAGCAGCTGGGTTTGTTGCTGCTGAGACTGTAACTGCTGAGCATGTTTAAAGCTCACTTGCTCAATTTGATTATCAAGTGGCTGCACCTGAGTATCAATTAGCGTCACTAAATCCGTATGTTGCTGCTTAGCTAAACTAAAGTGCTGAGACTGCAACTGTTGCTCAGTGGCGATTTGACTTAATTGTGCGCTGGCCTGTTCAAGCTCAGTATTGCGCTGCTGTAACTGCTTTTGCAACTGTGCATGGCTGTTTTCAAGTTTGCTCATGCCTTCAAACAACGGAATTAAGCTTTCAGCTGGCTCACTGGCAGCTAACTTAGCTAAACTGGCTTGCTGGGCTTTAAGTTCAGTCTGCGCTAGTTGTAATTGTTGCTCACTGGCAAGATGTCGCTCGGTTGCTTGCTCAAGCTGCTTAGCCCACGTGACTTGCAGCTGCAGTTGCTGCAGTTGTTGCTGGCATAAATCGGCTTGCTCAATTAACTGAGTTTGCTCTATTTGTTTAAGGCTAATACTGTCATCATCTAGTAATTCAACGCTGTTTGATTTAGCTTCAAGCAAGGCAAGCTCCTGCTTTGATTGGCTAAATTTTTGATGTACTTGCTCCGAGATAAGCCCGTATATTTCTGTGCCGGTAAGCTCTTCAAGTAACTCAGCCCGTTCATTAGCTTTGGCATTTAAAAAGGCGGCAAACTGACCTTGGGATAACATCATCGATTTAGTAAATCGCGCGAAATCTAATCCGGTAATGGCTTCGGTTAATTCGGTTTTATGCTTAATTTGGCTGGCAAGAATTTTACCATCTTCAAGTTGCGCTAACTCAACTTGGGCATCTTGTAAATTGCCATCAACTTGACCACGGGAGCGTCGTTGGCTCCAAAAGGCGCGATACGCCTTACCTTTCACTTCAAACTCAACCTCGGCCAGACAATCGCTGGTGCCACGAGTCATGAGCTCATTGGTGGTTTTTGAAATTACCCCTAAGCGCGGGGTCTGATGATACAGCGCTAAGCAGATAGCATCTAAAATGGTTGTTTTACCCGAGCCTGTAGGGCCAATAATGGCAAACAGGCCGTTTTCTTTAAATGGCGACTGGGTAAAATCAATTTTCCACTCATTTTTTAATGAGTTAATATTTTTAAAACGCAGGCTAAGGATTTTCATTATTTTGCCTCCTCAACATGTTGCGCTGTGCCATTAAGCTGCTCATTCATTTCATCAAGGATAATATCAAACTGTTGTTTTACCCGTTCAAGTCGCTGTTGCTGCTCGGGTTCTGAAAAGTCTTCTTGGGCTAAACGGCGCTCAAACACTTCTGTGACGCTTAATTCAGTTAAGGTTTCATTATCCATTTGCTGAATTTGCTGTTGGCGCTGGCTACGAGCACGCTTAAGTTGCAGTACTTCTACAGGTAAGGCGTCGGTCAATTCGGCTATTCGGCTTTGTAAGTCGGTTAAAAAGTCTTGCTCGGCCACTTCGATACTCAGCCAAGTGACTTGATCGCTGCCTTGCTCAACTAAGGTTTCAAGCTGGGATGCGATTTCGGCCAAGCTGCCTTTTACACTTGCCATGGCTTGAAACTTGGGCACTTCAAGGGCACTGACCTCGGCTAATTTAGCCTTATCAAACTCAACCAAATACACACTTTTTTGACTGTTAAGTTCATCAAAACTTAAACTGATTGGCGAGCCGCTATAGCGAATATGCTCTGTTTTGGCGATTTTTTGCGGTCGATGAATGTGGCCTAGTGCAATGTAATCCGCTGCAGGAAACAAGTTGGCATTAAATGCATCAAGGCTACCAATATAAATGTCTCGCACTGACTCACTGGTGCTGGCACCCACTGTGGTTAAATGCCCTGTGGCAATAATGGGTAATGGCGTAGTTTGCTGGTTATTAATTGCTTGGGCATGAGCAAAACAGCGCTGATATAAATCGGCGATTTCATTAGCTAACTTTCGCTGTTTATCTTCACTGGACTCACCCGACTCACTTAATACTATATCTCTAGGGCGTAAATAGGGCAGCGCACATACAATCGCGCAGGGGTGATCATGACTATCAGCCACTAACAACACATGCTCAGCTGCGTTATCAAGCGCACCTGGGATAACCGTGGCATTTAAGCACGCCAGCAACTGCTTTGACTCACCTAAGGTAGCAACAGAGTCGTGATTACCACCAAGAACGATAAGCTTACAATTTGTTGCTTGAATATCGACAATAAATTGATTGTACAAACTGCGGGCATAACTTGGCGGCGTGCCAGTATCAAAAATATCGCCAGCGACAATCAGTGCATCAACCTGATGCTGGCTAATTTGTGCTAACAACCACTGCAAAAATGCCTTGTGCTCAACAGCGCGACTTTTACCGTAAAAGTTTTGACCAAGGTGCCAATCAGATGTGTGAATAATGCGCATGAAAACCTTTTCTGTTCGATGTGTTGTTATTGAAATCTGTCATAAAACGCTTAATTAGTCTGGAGATATAAGTCACTTACCCGTACTGCGCCCACAATAATTTAAAGCTCATTAAAAATGCCATGGTGATCACCAGCGGTTTAATAATTTTTACCCCTTTGGTCATCACTAAGCGTGAGCCAAAAGTTGCGCCGATAGCTTGCCCGACTAACATAATAAGCCCTAATAAAACCGCCACTTGGCCGCCAATCATAAAAAAGATTAACGATGACACATTAGTAGCAAAGTTAAGCACTTTGGCATGGGCGGTGGCTTTAGCCAGTCCGTAACCTGCCAGTGACACAAAGGCTAAAGCAAAGAAACTGCCGGTTCCGGGTCCAAAAAATCCATCATAAAACCCCACCCCAAGAGCGGCAGTAAAAGCAAACATGGCAGGTGTCAGCACTTGTTGTTTATCTTCTTCTGAGATTTTTTTAGAAAACAAAAAATAACAGCCAATGGCGAGGATAAGAAATGGTAATACCAGTTCTAATACGGTGACATCAATCATTTGTACAATAATGGTGCCCACTGCAGCGCCAATAAACGCGCACACAATGGATAAGCGTGCTTGTTTTAAGTCAACCATGCCTTTGCGAATAAAGTACAAGCTAGCAAAAAAGCTGCCGCCACAAGCTTGCAGCTTATTAGTACCTAAAGCCGCAGCTGGCGGTAAACCCGCCCACATCAATGCAGGAATAGTGAGTAAACCGCCACCACCGGCAATGGCATCAATAAAACCCGCCAATATGGCGACGAAAAATAATATAACAGCAATTTGTAGGGTTAACTCGAACATTAGATAGGTCTATAAATCAAAATAATACGCTATTAGACCTGCTTTAATGGCAAAATTCAAAAGCTATCTGCATTAGATTGTGCCTTAGTTTATCCAAACGTTTACGTCGCTATTTTTAATAACACAGAGCCTGTGAACATTTAATAATTGTTGACAGATATCGGCTAAAAAACGCAAAAAGGTAACCTAAGTTACCTTTTTATTAGTGAGTAAAGTGATTGCGCTTTTTAACTGCGATTAACAGTGCAATTAAAAGCCCCAGAACAAGTTGGTGATTAAAAACAGCACCAACATACTTATGAAGTTAATAATCATACCTGCACGCATCATTTCAGATTGCTTGATATAACCTGAGCCAAAGACAATGGCATTAGGCGGGGTGGCGACAGGCAACATAAAGGCGCAAGAAGCTGCAATACCAATCACTACTGAAATCATCACTGGCGATAAACCTAAGGGCTCAGCAATTGCAGCAAAAACTGGCACCAGCAATGCTGCACTAGCCGTGTTACTGGCAAACTCAGTTAATAACACCACAAAGGTAATCACTGCAATCATAAATAGCGCCATGTGGGCATCGCCAAAAATATCTGTCACAAAGTGGGCTAGAAACACACTGGTGCCTGTGGCTTTTAACACTGCACTTAACGTGAGGCCACCGCCGAACAGGATAAGTACTCCCCAGTCCGTGGTCGATTCGATTTTTTTCCAGTCCACTAATTTAAGGCTGGCAAGCACAACTACCGCACCTAAAGCAACAATGGTATCAAACTTACTGATCCCACCAAGTGCTTGGGCTAATGGTTTACTGAATATCCAACCACAAACTGTAGCTAAAAATATAATCAGGGTTAATTTTGCACTAACGGTCATTTTTACATTTTCTGTTTTTATCTCACACACAGTCGATAAATCAGGTTTTAAAAATAGATAAAGCGCGATTAACATGCTTGGTAACATAATAGCCACAGTGATTAAACCAAACTCGAGCCAATCACTAAAGCTTAAGCCCACTTGTGCCGCAGCAATGGCATTAGGCGGACTGCCCACTAGGGTACCAATTCCACCAATGTTGGCAGAATACGCGATTCCCAGTAGCACGAACAAATAGGTTTTACGGTACTGTTTAAAATCCAGTTGATGCAAAATACCCAAGGCTAGTGGCAGCATCATTGCGGCTGTTGCCGTATTACTGATCCACATCGACAGCACTGCGGTCACTAAAAACAGTAACATACAAGCAATACTCAACTTACCTTGAGACAGCAGCAACACCTTTTGCGCAATTAAGCGGTCAATGCCCTGATGATTTAGCGCCGCCGCCAACACAAAACCACCAAAGAATAAGAAGATAATCGGGTTAGCAAAATTACTCATGGCGGTGGAAGTATCAAACACCCCCAAAAACACCGCTAATATCGGAATTAAAATGGCGGTAATACTGATATGAATCGCTTCGGTTAACCATAGAATAGCTGCAAAAATAAGTAGCGATAGACCGGTATTGACCCCTTGTTCAAAGGGTAATAAATGATATAGCAAGGCAAACAAGGCAATGTTGCCAAACAAGATGATGAAGTCAGTTTTATTGTTTTTGGTTGTCGTCGACTTTGTTGGGCAGTTTTCCATTAAAGCGTTCTCCCTTATTTTTTAATGACAACAATGTAAACAGAGTAATAGGTAAGATAAAGCATTGTTTTTGGTTGCTTGATTACATAGTCAAGCCTGCGCGGCGTGAGATGAATCCCATTACCAGCCACTGTTGTGACGCGCAACAATAGTAACACTAGATGTATTGTGGTTATTAAGTTTCAAATTGACGGAATTCGCCATTTAGTACTCTCAAACTGAATGTTTATTAGCGTTTAAATAATGTGACATAGATCTAGCTGGCCCAGGATAAACTTGTAATAAGACAAAGTTAATTAGCGTTTCGTGATCTGTAATAACCATAAGTAGTTTTAAATGCCGCTTAGAGAAATGATAAAATAGTGATGGGTGATGGGTGACGGGCTATTAATAGTAAAACTAGCTTAGCAAAAAAGATCTTTTAGCAGCAGGAATGCTCAATAGGGGCGTTAAAAAAGTAAAATAAAAACTCAGTAAGGCACATCCGCCTTACTGAGTATTAGTCGTTATGCGATTATACGATGCAATAACGCGAGCTTAGATTTCACCCGTCACAATGCAGTAACCAGTAACGGCCTCTTCACCGTGCACTTGAACCTTGGCATATAACTTATGATCAGCTAGCGGGTAATGATTGTATAAAAGGTAAGTGGGTGTTTCGCTGATGTCCTGGCCATCAACTGCATCGATGCGATAAATATTACTTAAGATCGGCGATTTATAGCCATCAATGTTAACCACAGGTTCATTTGAACGTAAAATATCAATATTAGCCATGGTGATATCATCACCACCAGCAACAGTGCATGATAGATCACTTGCATGCGCCATACCTGTCAGCGCGGCGATGCTCAAAGTTGAAACGAGTAGTGTTTTTTTAAAAGAGCTCATCAGGTGTTACCTCAATATCGTAAGTTATAGCTATTTTAATCAACTTACAGCAATTGAATAAATCCCATATGAAGGATATGACCCTACCACAAGCTAATTTGCATGACTCAAGTGTAGTATAAGAATACTGGCGATGATTCACCCTTCAAATAGGCCGCTTAAATGGGCTTTATATTGGCCAACATCGCTATCGATATTCGTTTTTTAATCACATCATTACTCATAAAGGCCTTTAGTGGTGTCATGCCTAAAAACTGATGGGCTTTATAGGGGCGCTGTATTTTTCGAGTTTATCAGCCAAGAAGTGCCGTTCTAGTTAAAGTAACCAACAAGAAAATTATAAAGTCACGCTAAGCTACACATCACTTGTGCCTATTCATTTAGCAAAGGATGATCTTTAACCGACAAGCTATACGAAAAAAAGCGGCTATCTTTTACAAAGCCAATTTTCTCATAGACAGATTGAGCAGGAAAATTCACTTTCGCGGTGCTTAACTCAACCCTTACGGCTTGAATACCGCGAGCCAATTCAATAGAGCATCGGATAAGTAAATTAGCGGCGCCTTGATTTCGATAGTCTGGCTCAACAAATAGATCATTTAACACTAATACTTTACCTAGCTCTGTGGATGAAAAACTTTGATAATTAAGCACGAAACCAATCGCTTTATCCGCTTCAGTGTAAGCCCCAAAAATAAACGCTTCTTGATTATTTAACCGTTCCAGCAAATAGGTAGCATACTCAGTCACGGCTTGCTCAACCCCGTAAAAATGCATATATTGGCTAAACAGAGGCAAAACATCATCAAGTCGTTCAGCAGTAATGCGTTTAATAATCATGGGATCCCTCTTACATTATCCTCGAATCATATAAGCCAATACGGCTTGTACCGGCTTTTGGGGCAAACATCCTTCACATAAGCCTGAAGGGCTATAAATCAAGATAACTACAAGCCAGAGTTTTGATACTCAACTTCATCGAGCCCTAACTGCTCGGCATAACTGCGGTTAGGAACGATACGAAATTCAAATTTCAAAATACTTAAGCAAGCCTCAAAAAAGCCTTCGCCAAGCCACTGCTTATCAAAGCTCATTAAGGCGTTAATCATGGCATCTGCGCCACTGCCTTGTTTAATCGACTCTGGAGAAATCGCATCGACAACACTTGCGACCAAGCCATATAAATCTTTTTCAGCATCGCCTTCTACAGACCACATAGTCGGATCGGCATATTGCGCAGCGTAATGGCTGGCAGCTATATCAGAACCTATACCAAAGTTTACTAAGGTAGCCTTACCGTCTCGGCAAATGATATTTTTAGGACAAATGGCCCCATGGTGAATATCTAAACTGTGCAAGTATTGTAGTGCTGTTAATAGTTGAATAAACCACAACCTGGGTTGACCCACTTGTATTGTGGCCACTTCATCTAGCGCGACCCCTTGTACCCAATCTCTGGCAATGAATAAATCATCCGACTGTGGCAATTGCCCAAATGCCAGCACACGCTCAACATGTGGATGATAAATTTTAGCCAGGCTGCGATACATGTTACTCAGGGTGTGCCATTGGTTATCCACATCTTGATAAACACTGACGCAGCATGGGAAGTTCCCTTGTAAATGCAATGCCCGCCATAGCTGGCTGCGAGGCGTTGCTGAAATAAAGTGATCGAGGCGGTAATGATGATCAACCACCGCGCCCTGCTCGATAACGATTTTGTGCGGTAAAGTGTCACACACACCTAAATCGATAACTGCAGATAAATCACAACGAATCGCGTCAAGGTCAATGGTGCTGCCTTTGGCTGCAGCGCGATACCATTGGTAAATACGTGGTTGTACGGTTTTTTCAGCTAATTCTAAAAAGGCCGTGGCATAAGCTTGTATATCTTCACTGGTATTAAGTGAATCTTTAATATCAATAAATTCAACGTCAGCGTCATCTGAGATAAATATACAATTATCTTCCCAGCCACCTATGGTGTAACCGCGGCGATGGATTTGCTGTAAGCCGGTGACACTGCGGCGCAGAATTTCTAACAGCTGATAAGTGGTTTGCTGTCCAATATCAAAAATATTCAGTGGCACACCACGGGGCATTCTGATGGGCAAGACCACCTGTTCACCATCTTGAATAAGTGGCGCGCAAAAAGGCACGCAGCTACAACCTGAAAGTGACTGAATCCGTTTAAATTCATCACGCAATTTTTGCTCGTGATAATTGGCATCAATACTGTCGTCAAACTCACTGGTCACCAGTATTTTCAGCAGCCATGGCGCGGTCCAGCCACCCGGATTATATTCTGATTGCCAAACTTCCAAGCCTTGCTGCAGGAATAAACATTTGAGCTTAATGAAATCTTGAATTTTGTTGTTACGTTGCTCAACCAGTGCCACCTGGCCTATGGTGTCTAATACCATTTCTTTTTGAGTGTCGGTCACAGGATGAATATGCGGCGCCGTTAAGCCCCACTCTTTGGTTAACGCGGCGATGATTTTTGCAGGGGTATAAATACTCAGTTTACCGGTATCTTTTTCAACCAGAATTTCTTCGCCTTTACGCCCTGTAACAAACACCATGCCCTGACACCAAGGAGCATAAACGCCCACAGGAATTTTGTTCTTTAATTTACCCGCTAATACTCGGGCGACATAATTGGCTTTTGATAAACTATTGTCCACATGACGACCATCCAGTGACCAAGCATGTAAACCAGCGTTTAAGCGACCAATGTAGCCTTTTACGTCAACCACATACACACCAAACTCACCGACAACTAAGGCGTCAACCTCCATTGCTTGGCCAGTATGAGTAGGAATTTCTACATTGGTTAAAAGGAGATAATCTTCAGGAAGTTCGTCAGATAAAAGAGAAAATGCCCAACGTTCGGCATCATTGACTGGGGTACCAAAGCTAATGTGTCTTGCCATTTAAAATGCGACTCCATAAATACTGCGGGATATTAACTTCCCTTAACTGCATATGGCTCCATCCTATAATATAAAGACACAAAAAAACCACCTAATTGGTGGTTTTTGTTTTCAATATTTTAACAGGCTAACTAGTGGGTGTGTGAGCAGTTGTCGTCACATTGATGCTCATCATCAGCAAACTCGTCATCACCTTCTTGATGTTGCATTACGCCCCATCCATCTGTCATGCCGTCAAACTCTTGGGCAAAGGTGTTTAACTCAAGTTCTTTAGCCACCAAGTCATCATAAGTTGGCACCATGTTTAAACAAACAATCAGCTCCCACTTTTCGATTTCTTCGCTAAAGTTAAGCTCTAACTCACCATTTGAGCCCATTGCTGCGAGTGCTTCTAATGCTGATTCTGCATCGCGTTGATCATCAAAAATCAAAAAGAAATCAACATCAAGTGCTACAGTTAAGTCAATACCAGACTCAGCCATTGCGGCTAACATTTTACCATTGTCATCATCAGGGAATTGCATGCTTGTATCCTTATGCTGTGGCAACAATTTGAATTTTATCGCCATTAAATTCAATGACATCACCAACGACACACTTTTTACGCTTACGTGTGTCAACTTCGTTGTTTACTGTGACTAAGCCTTCAGAGATGACATGCTTAGCTGCACCGCCACCATCGACTAAACCTTGTACTTTTAATACTTTATATAACTCAACAAACTCATCGCCACTCAAAAGTGCGAATTGTGCAACTTGGCTGCTCATTCAATTTTGGCCTTTAATCATAAATATGGGTTGCATTATACCTGATCACTGCTTAATACCAACCATCTCGCCGCTAACGAGTTATCAATTAACAAGCTGCTAGCATTTTTAGCGGATCGGGATGAATATAGTTGAAATTAAGCTGTTGGCAAATCAAATTACCATTTATTACTTTACTGGCTAATTGGGTTTGATTAAATTGCGGCGCTGCTAAGCCCAAGTCAGCAGTCGCTGCTTGGTAAAACTCAACGCGAGTAGGATGACTCGGCGCAGTTAAATTGTAATAGCTCGACACATTTTTCCCTGAGCTCGTCGCCGCCAATATGGCCTCTATTGCCTGAATGCAATCATCAAGATGAACCAAATTAACCGCGACATTTGCGCCGCTAACATCGGTTTTACCAGCAAAAAACTTACCCGGATGGCGCTTAGGGCCAATTAAGCCTGCAAAGCGCACGATACAAGCATTATCCATTGCAGCAATTAACGACTCCGCAGCCAATAATATTGCACTTTTATCATCATATGCCGCAGCATCCGCTTCGGTCATTATGCGATTTTTAGCAGGATAAACCCCTGTGGTACTGATAAAAATCACCCGCTGATATTGGCGCGGTGCAATCAAGTTGACCAAGGTTTGAATATGCTCAAGATAATGACTTTCACCTCGGCGCAGGCCCGGCGGAATATTAATGATTAACGCATCGGCTTCAAGTAAGCCATCAAGCTGTGTTGCTTCAATATTTTGCTCACTTAAATCTAGCTTATAAGCATCAATACCCAGTGAGGATAACTGCTCACAACCGGCTTGGGTTCGCTTAGTGCCGCTAACCTGATAACCTTGTTTAACTAATCTTGTCGCTAATGGCAGGCCAAACCAACCACAGCCGATAATTGCAATACCGTTCATGAAAATCCCACGGGTTAAAAAACGCTAAAATTAATCATTAATATGGCAAACATAAAAACATACAGGGGCGTGAACTTCTAGCAAGTTAGCTAGTTTTTTTGATAAATCTTCTAGTTTTACCGTCTCAACAATCGTTACCCCTTCATCAATTAAGCATCTAAAACTGGCCTGAGTACCATGAGCTGAACAACTAACTACATGGGGCTGCTTAGATGCGGTTGATGTCATTATTACCTTGGCGATACTACCATCGGACAATTTAACAATGGAGCCCGGAGGAAAAACGCCTAACGTTTTCACTAGTATGCTAATCAAGGCTTTATCATGTTTATCAGCACGGCTTTTAAATAAGGTGCCTAATGCCAATTGTGCTGAGCCTGTGCTTTCTAACAATACCGTATAGTCATTCGCTAGAATCACGATTTGGGTCAATAAAGGAATGTGATTTTTGGTGAGTTTATTGGGGTAACCACTACCATCGATATACTCATGATGATGTAGCACAATATCCAACATGGCTTTAGGGAATAAACCACTTCTATCTAGCATTTCATAGCCGATATTGGGATGGGTCTTTATATAGTTTCGCTCGTGACTAGTTAAATCAATGCGTTTGCGACGTATGGCATCAGGTATTTTTAATTTGCCAATATCATGAAACACACAGCCTAACGCAAGATCTCGCATTTGCGCAGGGGCTAACTCAAGGCTGTGCCCCATTAAAATGGATAACACAGCAACCGAGATCCCATGCTGAGCCATGTTTATTTCTTTATCAGCACAGTTAACTAATCCAATTTGTGGCTGTTTGGTTTCATGTAAATGGGTTAATAGTAACTCCACGACTGTCACTGCTTCTCGATGTGATACCGGCGGATCACTAATGACTTTACTATATGCGGGGCGAAGATTACTGCAGGCTTTACTGAAGCGAACTCGACTTGTATTTACTGACTTTTTGATTATGGCGTTAATATCAAACGCGGGGGCCACTTCCGCAGCAACCACAGGTTGACTGATAACGGGCTCAACAAATAAATGCTGACCGTCAATCACAGTCACATAGTTAATGCCTAAGCTATTAATCAGTTCAATTTCTGCTTGGGAGCTAATCAGTACTTTATTACGAAAAAACGGATTATTAAACCACGATAACGGCAGTTTTACCGTCATACCGACCACCAGTTGTGATAACGGTATATTGATAGGCTCAGTTTTAGCCACTACTTTAGCCAAGATAAGATCCTTTTTAACCGCCATAGCAGCCGCTGGTATTGTTTTTTATTTCTGTCAGCTACTATGACTTAACATGTTTTACTTATTCACCTTTATCGAGTCGGTTATTTCTGTTGCAATAACTTTATTAGACACGCCTCGATTATGTTTGGCTGACTCGACAATCTTTTGAGTATGCTGCGCGGCTTGTGACTGTTCATCTGGCTCATAAAGTTGAGCATCTTGTTGTTCTTTCGCCATGGCAAGTTCAGCTTCTACTGCCATATAATCGGCTTCATTTTGCCAATCTTTAAAATAATGCTGCAATCGTTTTGATTTTAATAAATAAATAGCTGACCAAAAGATAAATAATGCATCAAGTGCAAAGCTGACTTTGAAAACAAAATGATCGTGAACCAGGCGTTGGCTAAGTAATAAAGCATCAACAATCAGTAGTAGCCATAGAATGTACTTAATCTGATTAAATAGCGGCCTTAATACCTGTGGGCTGCGTTTTCGCTCCGCAATCACTAATCCATAAATAATTACCGCACCAACCCCGCTCGCTAATGCCAGTAAAAAATCGCTTTTTTCAGGATAAAATAGTCTCACGAGCCCAGTGCGATCGTTAAATTGGGTTAACGATGCAATAAAGACACACCAACCACGGGCGAGAAAGATCAGCATTAAATACAAAAATATCGGCGGTTTTATATGGCCCTTGTCATCAAGCCAAGTGATATTGCTAAAATTCACAGGGTATCCAGTTTATTAGGTAAAGGCTTACTTGCTTAGTTCGAAGCTAGGTAAGCCTTAACTTATGCTATTAATAAATTGCCAGTAGCTACTTTTTAAGATTATTTAAAGCGACTAATTGTTAGTGATTAGTGTTTATTAATTAATAATTAGTGACTTAGCAAATCTAATAAGCCTTGTTCATCAATCACTTTCACGCCTAAGTCTTGGGCTTTGGTTAACTTAGAACCTGCAGCCTCCCCCGCGACTAAACAGTCGGTGTTTTTAGAAACACTGCCGGCCACTTTTGCCCCCAGCGCTTGTAACTGCGCTTTAGCATCGTTGCGATTTAACTGAGTTAAGGTACCTGTTAATACCCAGGTTTGGCCTTTAAGGCTTAAGGCTGACTCATCAACGGCTTCAAGAGCAGGCCAATTTACACCCGCAGCGACTAACTTATCAATCACTTCAAGGTTATGGGGCTGAGCAAAAAAATGCGCTATATGTTTGGCAACAATCACGCCGACATCATCCACTTCAATTAACTCATCAATGCTGGCCGCTTTAATGGCATCAAGGGTTTTATAATGGCTGGCTAAATTGGCTGCGGTGGCTTCACCAACTTCACGAATACCTAAGCCATAAATAAATCTTGATAAGGTAGTGGTTTTGGCATCATCAATGGCGGCAACCAGCTTAGTCGCCGACTTCATTGCCATACGTTCTAGCATGGTGATCATCGATGCTGTAAGGGTAAACAGCTCAGCAGGGCTTTGTACTAATTCTTTATCAATCAGTTGCTCAACCACTTTGTCGCCCATGCCATCGATGTTTAATGCTTTGCGAGAGGCAAAATGTTTAATGGCTTCTTTACGCTGGGCTTCACAAAATAAGCCACCACTGCAACGTGCTACCGCTTCACCTTCAAGCCGCTCAACTAAACTGTCACACACTGGGCATGCTGTCGGGAAGGTAATCTCTTTAGCATCATCAGGGCGCTTTTCAGCCACAATGGCAACAATTTGCGGGATAACATCACCCGCGCGGCGAATAATCACCGTATCGCCGACTTTTACGCCTAAACGCGCAATTTCATCAGCATTGTGAAGCGTGGCATTTGATACAGTAACACCGCCAACAAACACCGGTTTTAAACGCGCAACCGGCGTCACCGCACCGGTGCGGCCAACTTGAAAATCAACCTCTTCAAGTAGCGTCATCTCTTCTTGCGCGGGAAACTTATAGGCTATTGCCCAGCGCGGCGCTCTAGCGACAAAGCCTAAGGTTGTTTGTTTGGCAATATCATTTACTTTAATTACCACTCCGTCTATCTCGTAAGATAAACTGCTGCGGCGCGTCATAATATCGCTATAGTAAGCAAACACTTCAGGTAAGCTGTCACAGACTTTAACTTCTTGACTAACAGGTAAGCCCCATTGTCTTAATTGGGTAAGCTGCCCAAAGTGACTCTGTGCCATTGGCGAGCTTTCACCTTCGACCACACCTAGAGCATAAGCGTAAAAGCCTAATGCGCGCGTGGCGGTGATTTTGCTGTCTAATTGACGAATACTGCCAGCGGCGGCATTACGTGGGTTAACAAAAGTCTTCTCGCCTTTGGCCTGTTGACGCTGATTAAGCGCATCAAATGCTGCTTTAGGCATGATCACTTCCCCACGCACCTCCATCAGTTCAGGGAAATCATCACCCCGAAGCTTTAACGGAATCGAGTTAATGGTGCGCACATTATCTGTGATGTCTTCACCTACGCTGCCATCGCCTCGCGTTGCTGCGCGCTCTAATACGCCATTACGATATAAAATACTCACCGCTAGACCATCAAGCTTTGGCTCACAGCAGTAACTGACCGTATCTACTTTATCACTAATACGTTTATTAAAGGCTTCAAAGTCTGCTTGCTCAAAGGCATTATCTAAACTGAGCATCGGCTTTAAATGGGTAATTTGATCAAACTTGGCCAGTGGCGCGCCGCCAACTCTTTGGGTGGGAGAATCAATGCTAATCAACTCAGGATGAGCCGTTTCAAGCGCGATAAGGCGCTGCATTAAACGGTCATACTCAGCATCAGGAATACTCGGCGCATCATCCACATAATAAAGAATATTATGACGGTGTAGTTCACTGCTAATTTGCTGTATTTCTGTTTTAATGTCTTGCATAAAATCACTCATCTAAAAAGCAAACAAGGCCGCAAGTGCGGCCTCATTGTAAAATATAATAAAATTTAAGAAACGGCTCGAATTCGGCTTAAGTATGCTTGTTTATTAGTATCAGTCCAGGCGTTACGCTTGTCGTCTAACACTTCAGCGCCTAAGTCATCAGCCAGTTGCTGGGCTGAATTAAGCATAATTGAGAAATTTCTTAACGCATCGCCATGGCAAGGCAATGTCATAAATAACACCACACCTTGAGTGGCAAACTGTTCCATATTGTCAGGGTCAAATACCCCAGGCTTTAACATGTTAGCCATGGAGAATAGCACTTTTCCATTACCGGCATTATCTTGATGACGATGGAAAATATCCATATCGCCGAATTTAAAGTTAAGCGATAACAAACAAGGTAATAGCTCGGCGCCTTGTAATTGTTCACCGTCACGGGCAACCACATGCAGTACTAATACATCTTGCGGCTCGCCAAGTGGCTCTTCTACTGGCTCAGCCTTTGGCGCAGTTTCGACAACAGGAGTGAGCGGCTCTTGTGCTAAGGTTTGATGTTCTGGCGAATGAACACTTGCAGAGCTCACATTAGATTCAGCTTTGGTTACTGGGGCTTTTTCAATAGGGTCGTCAATCAAAGGTTCATTAGAGTCATCATTAAACTCTTCACCAAACAGCGCTTGCTGGGTTGGTATATGCTCTGGTTCTTTGGCAGCGGTAGTCATTACGGGATCTTTTCTACCCGGATGGTAACTTGGCGCTTGCACATTCACTGCTGATTGGTTTTGTAGGCCAATGCCCTTTTTTGAACCCGCTGCAGTAATTTCTAGCTCTGCACTATCAAGTTGACTGCTGCTTACATTAGGCTTTAAATGTGGGCTAACCTTCGACTGTCTCATAACAGGCTCAACTGAGACCTCGTCAGCTTTAACCCGTCTCACTTCACCAATACCATCAGCGTCAAACCCCTGTGAGTCACGCTGCTCTGCTTGGCCTTTATAAAACCCCGTCATTGGGTTGTCTTTTAACGTTTTAGGTTGTTGTTTACGAATAGACCAAAACCCATGTACCAATACTGCGATAATCGCTATTGCGCCTAGTATTGACAAAACCAGTTGAAAATCTTCCATTGGTGACCCTGTAATCCTATTTATTCTATTTATTCAGCGTCGGCAAGTGCCACCGCTTCTTCGATATCGACTGCGACTATACGTGAAACGCCCGGTTCATGCATAGTGACACCTATTAATTGATCAGCCATTTCCATGGTGATTTTATTATGGCTAATATAAACAAACTGCACACTCTGTGACATCTCTTTTAATAAGCGGCAAAAACGCTCAACGTTGGCATCATCTAAGGGTGCATCAACTTCATCAAGCATACAAAATGGTGCTGGATTTAGTCTAAATATGGCAAATACTAATGATAAAGCGGTTAAGGCTTTTTCTCCACCACTAAGAAGGTGAATAGTACTATTCTTCTTGCCGGGTGGTTGCGCCATAATGGTCACACCCGTTTCAAGTAAATCATCATCCGTTAAGGCTAAATAGGCTTTACCACCGCCAAAAACCTTAGGGAATAACTTTGATAAGTCCGCATTGACCGCATCATAAGTGGTTTTAAATCGAGTGCGAGTTTCCTTATCGATTTTACGAATGGCCTCTTCAAGTGTGGCTAAGCCTTTATTTAAATCATTATCTTGATTATCTAAATAAGCCTTACGTTCACTTTGCTGCTCAAACTCTTCGATTGCCGCGAGGTTAATGGCCCCTAAATGACTGATTTGAGCTCTTACTTTATCAAGGTTTCGCTGCCATACAATGACTTTAGCTGTTTCAGGAATATGCGCTATCACATCTTGAATCTTTATCTGTTGTTCTTCAAGTAACTGAAATTGGCCATCGGCCTGACCTTTTAATCCTTCACGACGTAACTTTAACCCGCTGAGAGACTGAGTCAAGTTTTGCAGTGCACCAAGCTGTTGTTTTTGAATCAATACCGCACTATCGAGCCGAGTTTGTAACTCTGCCTGCTGTGTACGATTTGAATTCAGTAATTGTTGTTTAGCTTGCTGAATGTCGAGTTGCGCGTTTAATTGTGTTTGCAGCTGTTGTAATTGCTGCTCACCTAAACTGGCATTAGTTTGCTGCGAAGATTCCCGCAGCTGCTTGATTTGCGCTGTGGTGGACTCGCTCTGCTGGGTTTGCTGGCTAATATTGGCTTGTAATACTGCTACTTGAGTGTGCAATTGTTGCATTTTTTGCCGGCAACTATTGCTATCACGCTCTTGCTGACTGCGGTTAGCTTTATAATCTCGTAGCTGCTGACTGGCAGTTTGCCAATCTTGATTTACTTGCTGCTGGGTTGCCAACTGCTGTTGATGCGTTTGCTGGGATAACTCAAGCTCGGCAGTTAATCGCTCTATCGCTTGTTGACCTGCGCCAATTTGTCCTTGCAGCTGAGCCACTTGTTCATCAAGGCTTTTTTGTCGGCGTAATCTGTCTTGTTGCTGCAGCACCAAACTGTGGCTCTGAGCATCAAGCTTACTGCAATCTAATTGCAACTGGTGATGTTTAAGTTGAGATTGACTCAATTGCGCGTGAGCATCGCCAACTTGCTGAGTTTGTAAGCTCACTTGCTGCTGCAACTTCAACAATTGCTCATTTAATTGGCTAATTTGTATTTGTAATTGCTGGTACTCATTTTTAAGTGCCAGCTGTGATTGCTTAGAGTCGGCTTTTTTAAAGACAAAGCCATGACCCACTAAATAACCATCTTGGGTGGCAATAATGCCATCTGAGCTTAACTGCTTAAGCTGCGCTTTTGCCTCATCAACACTGGCGCACCAGCTTACATGGTGAAGCCAAGGGGATAAATTAACCGCAGCGCTAATTTGGTGATTCAGCGCGCTCACCTCACCTGTGGCAATAAAACCACTCACTGATGGGCCAATTGCACCACCAGCATCAATCACTTTGGTGGCTAAAATGCCTTGCAGTAATACATCAACGGCCTTTTCCCAGCCTGGCGTTACCTCAATGGTTTGCCATAAAGCTTGCTGATCATCGTCATTGCTGGTTAGCCATTGCTCAATCAGCTCACTTCTGGCGCTTAGTGACGATAACTGCTGTTTTTGCTGCTGATAATCTTCACTTGCCTGAGCTAGCTGTTGTTGCTTATCTTCAAGTTCATCAGTGAGTTGATGTTTGATTTCATCTTCTAATTCAAGTTGCTCTTTAAGGGCGGTTAACTTGAGGTCAAGTGCGGTTAATTCAGCTTGTGAGTCAGACTCAGTATTTCGCTGCTGCTCAGCACTAAGTTCGATTAACTGCTTTTGTTGCTGCGACAGCATTTGTTGTTGATGCTGCAATTTGCTCTGGGTTAGTGCCGCTGCCATTTTGGCATTCGCCGCGCCATCAGATAACACCGATAAATGCTGCTGTAAGTCTGCCGCTTTTTGCTCAACATCTTGCAGCTGAGCATCAATAACGCCCAGCGCTTGTTCTGCTGCAACAAGTTCAGGTTTGCCCTCAGCTAACTGCGCCGTTAATTGTTGCTCTTGCAGCATCAAGGTTTGCAACGCATTACTAGCAACTTGCTGCTGCGAAATGAGATCTGCTAATTGTTTTTCCAGCTGATTATCTTGTAGCTGTTGATGTTTAAGCTGTTGTTCAAGCTTAGCGATTTCTGTGCCTGCTTGATAATACTCGGCCACCAGCTGTTGCTCAGCAGCGGTTAATTCTGCAATTTGGGTTTTAAGCTGAGTAAGGGTTAATTCAGTGGTTTCACCATCAGCATTGGCAGCAGCTAAATTAACTTCAAGTTGTAAAATCTCTTGGGCAATATTGTCGCTTTGGTTTTTAAGCTCTTGATAGCGCATCACCAACAATTGCGCATGTAAGTCACGTTCTTGTTGCTTAAACTCACGATATTGCTTGGCGGCCTGCGCTTGTTGTTCAAGCTTGTCGATTTGGCTACCGAGCTCTAAGCGAATATCGCCCAATCGCTCCAAGTTTTCACGGGTATGACGAATACGGTTTTCAGTTTCACGGCGGCGTTCTTTATAACGGGAAATGCCTGCTGCTTCTTCAATAAAAACCCGCAGTTCTTGGGGTTTAGATTCAATAAGACGCGAAATCGTCCCCTGCTCGATAATGGCATAACTTCGTGGGCCCAAACCTGTGCCCATAAATAAATCGGTAATATCTTTACGGCGACACTTTTGACCATTCAAAAAGTAATTTGAGTCACCATCGCGACTGACTTGTCTTTTTACCGATATTTCTTGATAACTGGCATATTGGCCTGCTAATCGACCATCGAGATTTTCAAAGCTCAACTCAATGCTGGCAACTGACACGGGTTTTCTGGCGCTAGAGCCATTAAAAATCACATCCATCATCGAGTCGCCACGCAAATGCTTAGCAGAGCTTTCGCCTAGCACCCAGCGCACGGCATCAATGACATTGGATTTACCACATCCATTGGGGCCTATAATGGCCGTTAAAGGTTGGTTGAAGGGAATTTTGGTGGAGTCAACGAACGACTTAAAGCCAGCAAGTTTTATTTGTTTTAATCGCATTGTGCTTGTGAAGTTGTTCCAGTGAGATTGATTAAGAAGCGTCGATGAATAATCATCTCGTCTGCGTAAGACGGATAAAGTACAACTTTACCAATCGCGCTGCATTTTGTAACGATTTTTATGACTTAAACACACTTTAAGGCTTGTTTTCCGCTCAATGCATCACCACAATCATCATAACTAGTTTTTTCAAGGATGTAATCGATGCCAATTAAACCAATGAAAAGTGGTGTTAATTATTTTATGGATGGGTTTAAGCTCATAAAACAACCGGGGCTACGAACCTTTGTCTTCATTCCATTAATGGTTAACTTAGTTTTATTCTCAACGGTCATTTATTTTGCCATTGGTAAATTAGATGAAATGTTTGCTTGGATGAACGGCCAAATCCCCGAATACCTCACATGGTTAAATTTTTTCCTGTGGCCACTGGCGGTTGTGAGCTTATTAGTGGTGATGTCTTTTATCTTTAGCTCAGTGATGAACTGGATAGCTGCGCCCTTTAATGGCCTGCTGGCTGAAAAAGTTGAGATGCACCTAACGGGTAAGTCACTTAACTCTGGCACAACGGTAGATTTAATTAAAGATTTGCCACGAATAATGGGCCGAGAGTGGACTAAATTAAAATACTACCTGCCTAGAGCATTACTGTTTCTAGTGTTATTTATCGTGCCTGTTGTTGGCCAAACCGCCGCCCCCGTTTTATGGTTTTTATTCAGTGCATGGATGATGGCAATTCAGTATTGCGACTTCCCATTCGATAACCATAAAGTGCCGTTTGAGGATATGAAGTTTGCCCTCAATCAAACTAAAGGCACCAGCTACACCTTTGGCGCCACAGTAACGCTGTTTTCAATGATCCCGATAGTGAACTTTATCGTCATGCCAGTAGCTATTTGCGGCGCCACCGCCATGTGGGTTGATAAATACCGTGATGCTTATAAGCATCCAGAAATAGCACCTGAATAGTTTCGCAATGAGAATATCGTTGTTGATTCTGCGGTATTGATATCAAGAGGCCTCGACATTTTGTTGAGGCTTTTTATTGCATATCTGTCTCTTACTGAGGTTTGTGACTAATACTTTGATTATTTGCTGTTGCCTTTAAGTATGCATATGAGGCTAACGTTAGGAAGCCGCCTATCGAGCATGCGTCATCCTAGTTTTTAACAAGTAAATATTTATCAATTGTTAATTCCAAGCCCTCAAACGCAAGTAACAATTAAAAACATTTTAATCACATAAAATTAACGACTTTAGTATGACTTTCTGCGACAATCTCGCAAACTAACAATAAGTTACAGATTCATCATGAGAAGTATTGTGAAAAAATACCTGACAACACCTTTGTTTCTATCAAATTCCACCATTAGAAGCGCAGCTATTTTAAGCGTGTTTTTTAGCACTTTTCTGCTCCCTGCTTCTGTTATCGCTGGTGATGCAAGTCAATTTAATATCGCCATTCCAACCTTATCCGAGGCTGTAGAAATCGATGGCGAGTTGAATGAGCCACAGTGGCAACAAGCTGCCACTATGCAGCTTAAATATGAAACCTCACCGGGTGAAAACATTGCCGCCCCTGTTAGCACTGAAGCGAAAATATTTGCCACAGAAACCAGTTTGTTTGTTGCCTTTTTGGCTAATGACCCAAACCCTGAACTGATCCGCAGTAATTTACGTGACCGCGATAGCTCATGGGGTGATGATCAAGTGGGTATTAAGCTCGACACCTTTAATAATGCCCGCCTTGCCTATCAGTTTTTTATCAACCCTTATGGGGTTCAAAATGACTCTATTGAAAATGAGTTAACAGGTGAAGAAAGTGATGCCTGGGACGGTATTTGGTATGCTAGTGGTCAGATCACAGCCCAAGGTTATCAAGTTGAACTAGAGCTACCATTAAGACTATTTAACTTTGATGACAATAAAGACCTGCAAACTTGGGGCATTGAATTAATTCGCTTTTACCCAAGAAATGAAACCCATCGTATATCAAGCCATAAAATTGATCGTAATGTGTCATGTCAATTATGCCAACTCGGCACCGCAACAGGCCTTGAAGGCGCTAAGCAAGGTAAAGATATTCAAATTACGCCATCAGTGGTGGCAACCAGTAATAATCAACGTAATCTTAATCCTAACCAGCCTTGGGAAGATGATAATCATGTTGAAGCTGGGCTCGATTTACGTTGGGGCATCACCCCTACAACGTTATTAAATGCCACCATTAATCCTGACTTTTCCCAAGTAGAAGCCGATTCTGGTCAGCTAGATGTTAACAATACTTTTGCGTTATTTTACCCTGAAAAACGTGCTTTCTTTTTAGATAATAAAGATTATTTCGATACCCAATTAAGCCTATTACACACTCGTAATATTGCCTCACCTGACTATGGGGTAAAGCTTACCAGTAAAACTGATGATCACACTTTAGCTGTGTTGGCGGCTAATGACGAAAATACCCAGTTTTTAATCCCGGGTAACTTAAGCTCAGATATCGCCACCATTAACGAAGAAAGCTATAACCTTGCAGCAAGGTACCGCTTTGATCCCAACAAGAAGCTATCTTTTGGTGGTCTGGTTACCGCTAAAACCTCAGAGAATTACCATAACTATGTTGCCAGTGTTGATATCAAGTATCAGCCCACTGAGCAAGATACTTTTACCGGGCAATATGTATTTTCAGACACGCAATATCCTGATGATTTGTTTCAACAGTTTTGCCAAGGCGAGGATTGCAGCGCACCGCCACAAAGCTGTGAGTTGGGTAATTGTGAATACAATGAACGCGTGCTACGCACTAACAAGCAAGATAACTTTTCCGACAGTATGTACCGGGTAAGCTACGACCATATTCGTCGTAACTGGCGCGCCTTTAGCCGTTATGAATCCATTGGTGAAGACTTTAGAGCTGACTTAGGTTTTATTGACCGAATTGATGCCAGTAAGTTTGTCGTCGGCGGTAATTATGTTTGGTACCCAATGGAAAACTTTTTCAACAAAGTGGTATTTGGCGGCGATTGGGACATTACCCACAATCAAAATAATGAAAAAATTGAACAAGAAGCTGAGGTGTATATTGAGTTTAACGGCGGCTTACAAAGTTACATCTCAACCGGTTTTGTTCACAAAGACCGCGTAGGTAGACGCCATGATGGCTCATCACTGGCCATTGATGGCAATACCACCATGTACGATATTAATTTCAATTGGTTGTACGCCAACTTTACCCCGATACAGTCACTGAAATTAGAAATTGATATGAACTACGGTGATGATATTGATTACGCCAACGACCGTGCGGCTACTGTGACTATGTTTAACCCAGCGGTGGAGTGGAAGGTGACTGAGTCAATCATCTTAGATGTGAATCATCGCTACCAAACCCTTGATGTTGATGAAGGTACTTTGTTTACCGCTAACCTGACTGATTTACGTCTCAATTGGCAAATCAGCTTAAATAGTTTTTTACGTTTAAGCAGTGTCTATACCGATATTGAGCGCGATCCAAGTTTATATCAATACCAATCGCCGAATAAGCAAAGTCAGAATTTAGGCAATGAAATTTTATATGGCTATAAGCTAAATCCACAAAGTGTATTTTATCTGGGTTATTCCGACGGCTTGGTTGCTACCGATGAAATCGATTCATTAACCCAAAAAGATAAAACCTACTTTATGAAAGTAAGTTATGCCTGGTTACTGTAGTTATTAGTCGTTAGTTGTTAGTTGTTAGTTGTTAGTTGTTAGTTGTTAGTTGTTAGTTGTTAGTTGTTTAAGATTTTACCCATTGATGATCAAAAAGACTGCCTTGGCAGTCTTTTTGATTTAGTTGAAAGTACACACAGTTAAAATTAAGTCTTCTCTAAAATAATACTGCCAACAGAGTAGCCTGCTCCAAACGAGCAAAGCAGACCTAAATCACCAGTTTTAAAGTCCTGATTATATTTATTAAAAGCAATAATCGAGCCCGCTGAAGCCGTGTTTGCGTATTCATCTAATACCACTGGTGCCTGCGCTGCATCCACATTGTCACCAAGCAGTTTACGCACCACAAACTGATTCATATTGATATTGGCTTGATGTAACCACAAGCGTTTAAATTCATTAGCTTGTATCTGCTCTTGTTCGAGTTGCTTGTCTAAATGCTGATAAATCATTGGCAACAACTCTTTAAATACCTTGCGCCCTTGTTGATGAAACAACTTATCACTGCTGTTAGCATTGAGCGGATCACAGCGATTCATATGGCCAAAATTACTGCGGATATTATTAGAGTAATCAGTAACGCATTTGCTCGACAGCACATTAAAAGCAAACTCAGTGTGAGCATTGTTCGCTTTTTCAACCACAACTGCGGTTGCGACATCGCCAAAAATAAAGTGGCTATCGCGATCGCGATAATTAACCTGCGGCGAACATATTTCAGGATTAATCACCAATACCCTAGATGCTGTACCTGACTGCACGGCATTGATCGCATTGACTATGGCAAATGTAGCTGACGAACACGCCACCAACATGTCGTAGGCAAAGCCCTTTGTGCCCATGGCTTGCTGAATTTCGATAGCAATTGCAGGGTATGAGCGCTGAGTATAAGCACAGGCAACAATCACTAAGTCAATGTCACTGGCGAGCAGTTTAGCCTGTTCTAAGGCTTTATTCGCCGCCGCGATACCCATTTCAGCCTGCATAGATAATTCGGTACTTGGGCGATCTTTTATCAAAGGCATCATGATGTCAGGCTCTAAAATGCCCTCTTTGACCATCACATAACGCTGCTTAATTCCTGAGGCTTTTTCGATAAATTCAGCCGATGAGTGGGCTAATGCGTTTAATTCACCATTCGCGATTAAGCTAGCATGCTGGCTGTTATATTGGTCGACGTAACGATTAAGGCTTGTTACTAGCTCTTCATTACTAATGCTATGGGGTGGGGTGTAAAGTCCACTTCCTGAAATCACCACTTTGTTCATATTATATCTGCCATTAAGGTATTGGGGAGTAACAAGTTTCCCACCTCGACATTGCCATACTGATAACTTTTGGCCATCTGGTTAATACAGGGAAAATTTTACAATTAAAACAAGTCTATTGGGTTCTGGCATTTTCGCTAAGCACTAATTGACGATTTGCTAAAGGTCTGACCATCTTAGCGAGTAATAATGTGCTTAACTGTTGCAGCAAAAGTAAATGATTGTTAATTAAGAAGATGCTTTATTATTATAGTAGAGTTTGCTTTAATAACTAAAAGGAATAACGAATAACTAACTGTCACTGTTAAAGCCACCTAAACCGATTATCATTAGACAATGCAAACAAGGAGCTAAACCATGAGCAACATTTACGAAGACAATTCATATACGCTAGGTAATACCCCACTAGTGCGCCTTAATCGAGTAAGCAATGGTAATGTGCTAGCAAAAATAGAAGCACGCAATCCAAGTTTCAGTGTTAAGTGTCGTATCGGTGCCAACATGATTTGGGATGCCGAAAAGAAAGGTACCCTCAAAGCTGGTATCGAATTAGTTGAGCCAACCTCAGGTAATACTGGTATTGCACTAGCTTATGTTGCTGCCGCGCGCGGTTACCAGCTAACACTTACTATGCCAAACACCATGAGCCTTGAACGCCGCAAATTATTAAAAGCATTAGGTGCTAACCTTGTGTTAACTGAAGGCGCTAAGGGCATGAAAGGCGCGATTGATAAAGCAGAAGAAATTCGTTTATCTGATCCTTCAAAGTACCTTATTCTCGGTCAATTCAGTAACCCTGCGAACCCAGAAATTCATGAAAAAACCACAGGCCCAGAAATCTGGAATGACACCGATGGTAAAGTCGATGTATTCGTAGCAGGTGTTGGTACTGGCGGTACTATTACGGGTGTGAGCCGTTACTTAAAAAGTCAGAATAAAGATATTGTGTCAGTGGCGGTTGAGCCAGTTGATTCTCAAGTTATTGCTCAAGCTAAAGCAGGTGAGCCTCTGCAACCTGGACCGCACAAAATTCAAGGTATTGGCGCAGGTTTCATCCCTGGCAACTTAGATTTAGATTTGGTTGATCTTGTGCAAGCTGTTAGCAATGAAGATGCAATTGATATGGCGCGCCGCTTAATGAAAGAAGAAGGTATCTTAGTGGGTATTTCTTCAGGTGCAGCTGTAGTTGCAGCGAATCGTATTGCTGAACTGCCAGAGTATGCAGGCAAAAATATTGTTGTTATTTTGCCTTCAGCTGCAGAGCGTTACTTATCATCAGCACTATTTGCTGGCGAATTTAGCGATAGCGAAAACGTACAGTAACCATATTTAGTGACTGATTGCTAAAAATCGCTAAACACTTTAAAAGCTCTGCATTTGCAGAGCTTTTTATTGGTTTAAACAAACGTAACTACCTGCACATAAGTAAGTTTCAATTCAACTATCTGCAACTTCTAAGGCGTGTGTCCCAAAAATGCATTATCCCGCCCTAGCATGTCGTTAACAAGCTCAACATCTAGAGCTAGATCAAGCTCCTATTTAATAGTGTTTGCTAATATCGCAGCACTTTTTCTCCTGCTGCTAGAGCAATCTTCATTTTATGTCTTTTTATCAATCACCGAAAAAAATATCCGCCTACGATGCTAAATTCGAAGCACAAAAAATAGCCTTCGCACCTGTAAGCTTTCAAGTGGCCCGTTGCCTTAGCCAATTCGGCCTACTGGCACAAATTGATGCAGCAGGCGATCAAGGTATTAGCTTAGCGCAGTTAGTAAATGATGCTGACGTATCTGAGTATGCTATTCATGTTTTGCTAGATATGGGTCTAAGTATGGGTCTACTTTGGTGCAAAGATGAGCTTTACCGCTTAGATAAAACAGGACATTTCTTATTACATGATGATATGGGTGCAAAGAATCTTAACTTTATTCACGATGTCTGTTACCAAGGTTTGTTTGAATTAGAAGCATCTCTTCGTAATGGCAAAGCTGAAGGCTTAAAATACCTTGGCGATTGGGACACCATTTACCCGGGATTAAGCCAATTACCTGAGCAGGTTAAACGCAGCTGGTTTGAGTTTGACCATTACTATTCCGATCATGCGTTTGATAGTCTTTTACCGTTAATTTTTCGATCTAAGCCACACATATTGTTGATGTGGGCGGCAATACAGGTAAGTGGGCGTTTGCTTGCACAGGCTATGATGACCAAGTCAACATCACCATTATGGACTTGCCGGGGCAGTTAACTGTAGCGATGGAAAATGCCAAGATAAATAAGGTTGCCGATCGAGTGCATCCACTTGAAACCGATTTGCTTGATAGTGATAAACCTTTCTATCAACATGCTGATTTATATTGGATGAGCCAATTCTTGGATTGTTTCTCAAAACAGCAAATTGTCACTATTTTAAAACGCGCCGCTGCTGCTATGCGCTCTGATAGTGAGTTGTGTATCTTAGAGACTTACTGGGACAGACAACCATACGAAGCGGGTGCCTACTGTGTTAACGCCACCTCACTATATTTTACTGCAATAGCGAATGGTAATAGCCGCATGTATCACAGTAAAGATATGCTAAAAATGATCAGTGAAGCAGGCCTTTATGTGGATGAAGATATAGATAACATTGGCATAGGTCATACTTTGTTACGCTGTAAGAAAAAGCCTTGTTAAGCTCATTTTTAAGTTAATGACTTATTTAGTCGTTATCACAATAAAAAAACGGCATCAATTCATTGATGCCGTTTTTAATAAATGCCATTTATAATAAATAATATCGCGCCTTGTTTAACTGAAGCCTAAATAATGGGCCGTAATCACAGCAATGCTCGAAAGCACCATTAGCGCTACCATAAAGCGCCAAATAAACTTAACCCAATCACCCCAATCCACTCGGCATACGCCTAAAGTCGCCATCAGCGACGCTGAAGTAGGCACTAACACATTGGTAAAGCCGTCGCCTAACTGAAACGCCAGTACTGATACTTGACGAGTCACACCCACAAGATCTGCCAGTGGCGCCATCAATGGCATGGTTAACGCCGCTTGGCCTGAGCCTGAGGTGACGAAGAAATTAAATACCGACTGGAATAACAACATAAACCAAGCAGATAAGGCATTCGGTAGCTGGCCAATCACGCTACCTGCACTGTGCAAAATACTGTTTAGCACACTCGGTTCTGTTGCCCCCCCACTGCCAATTAATAATAAAATGCCAGAAGCTAAACCCACTAATAGTGCAGGCTCGAGCATGGTGCCTGCACCTTGCTTAAAGCTTTGAGCTACTTTATTCATGGTTAAGCCGTTTAGGTTGAACAATATGCCAATAATACCGACTACAATGCCCATGGTAAAAAACTGGCTGGCAATTTCAGGAATAAACCACGCATGAGCAATCACGCCCCAGATAACCCAGCCTATGGTTGCTGCAATGGTTAGTAATACCAATATGTCACCCATATTAAAGCGACTGTCTTTTACTGTTCCTTGCTGGTTATCTCTAAAATGCTGATCACTATGAAAACTAAACGACAAGCTGGGTTGCTTTTGAATTTTACTGGCGTAGCGCATGGTAAAAATAATCCCAATTAAGGTAAAGCCAACCCAAAGCCCAAAGCGTACCCCTGCCCCAGATAATACCGGCACCCCTGAAATGCCTTGAGCAATCGCCACACTAAATGGGTTCATCCACGAACTGGCAAAACCAATTTGTGTCGCAACGTAAGTCACCATCACGGTACATATGCCGTCGTAACCAAGGCGGATCATTAACGGGCAAATGATAATTGCAAAGGCGATTGCCTCTTCGCCCATACCAAAAACCGCCCCGCCTAAAGAAAATAAACTAAAGATAACCGGAATAAATAACTGCTCGTTGCCCTTGGTTTTATCGATTAAGCGTAAAATACCGTTATCAATGGTGCCAGTGGCCATCACCACTCCAAATGAGCCGCCGATCACTAACATGAACATAATCACGCCAATGGCACTGCCCCACTTAGAACCAGAAACTAAGCCTTCAAAGGCGAAGTTAAAAAAGCCCATGCCACCATCACCTTTAAATAGCCCCATTGGGCTAAGTAGTGGCTCACCTTGTTCATCTGTTGCATAGCTAAACGAATTAGGGTCGACAACACTGCGTGTCTTTTCCACACCATCGACAACATAATGTGCCTCTTGGGTAGTAAAGGAGCCAATGGGCACCACATAGGTCAACAGTGCTGCAGCAAAGGCAACAAAGAATATGATCACTAAGGTATCAGGCATTACTTTGGTTGTTTGGGGGGGATTACTGGCTATTTGTTGCTCTAACATTTCATTACCACTGTTATTGTTATTATCAGGTAGGTTTTATTTATAAAATACTAGCATTTAAATAGTCTTAAATATTGCAGACTTTTAGTTAAAATATCTAAAAATGGCAGGTTAACAATATATTAGCGCCTAAAAAGTAGCTTAACGCATATTCGTTTGTTATTGAAAAAGTTTAATCGAATAAAAACCAGTCAACAATAAAAGCCTGATGATATTATTGCTTGATATCAAATGCTGCTGAGTTTGAAATTGCTTTGGTAAAAAAGGCTAGCTACAAAAATGCCCAGCAAAGGCTGGGCATTCAAATTAAGACTGACAGTAGTTCTATGCAGACTTCATACTCTAAGGGGCTTAATCGTTTTTAGGCTCAACACGGCTTGTAATAGTGCCGTGACTTGCGCCGTCAGTGCCAAGGGTTAATTTACCTTGTTCAACTAACCAAAAGCCGATGCCAACAAACACCCCACCACCCACTATATTACCTAAGGTTACAGGGATCAGGTTATGAAACACGAAGTTACTCACAGTAAGATCGGCAAATTGTTGCGGGTCTAGGTTAAGTGCTACATAAAAACTATCCGGTGCAAATGAATGGATAGCAATACCAATTGGCACCATAAACATGTTGGCAATACTATGCTCAAAACCGCTGCTCACAAACATGGCTACAGGCAGGATCATCAGTAAGGATTTCGTCAGGAGATCTTTGGTGGCAAAGGTCATCCACACAGCTAAGCACACTAACATGTTACATAAAATACCTAAGGTAAATGCTTGTGACCAAGTGTGATGAATTTTGTGCTGTGCAAGCTTCATTGCACTTAACCCCCATTGACCATCATTGAGTTCAAACATGCGCGCACTCATGATCAGAAACACCATCAATAGTGCGCCGACTAAATTGCCCGCATAAACTCTGGCCCAACAACGTAATTGGGTCGCTGTTTTGACTTTTTTCTGCGCCCAAGGGATCGAGGTTAACACTGTACTAGTAAATAACTCTGTGCCGCACACCACAACTAAAATTAATCCTAAGCTAAACGCAATACCGCCAATAAAGCGTGTCATGCCCCAGCCCATAGTACTGCCGTTAGTCACTGTAATGTAAAACACAAATGCAATCGCAATAAATGCACCGGCAAATATCGATAACATAAATGATTGCCAAGGGCTTTTAGCAACTTTAGCTAAACCAAATGCTTCAGCATTTTGGAAGGTGGTTGGCGTCGCAGCAATTTGCTGTTGATCGCCAGATGCATTTTTCATAAAAACCCCGAGTAAAACTATAAGTTAAATTGGTATGACCAAGAGCAAAGATTAAAAAATCTACCAGCACCATGACCCAATTAGATTAACAGCCACTAATTAAGTATCAGTTTTGCTAAAAGGTGCTATAAATCAGTATAGCAAGCAATATAGGGCTAAGCAGCCTTAGCAGCACGCTTGCAAAAGGTTAGCAAGAATAGACCCAATTGATTAAATAAAAAACTTTTTGCTCAGAAACTGTTAAGCACTTAACAGTTTCACTGTTCGCATAGCCAAATTTTATTTTTTTAAGTGAAGTTAACCCAAAGCTATGTTAATCTTTGCAGGGTAAATTGGTCTTACCAATTTAGATAAATGGGAAATTTAGCTTAATCGCTATTACGATAACGGTTAAGCCAACGGATTAGATGCCCTTGCGATCATCCATCAATAGGGATCTCAATTTTTGTTCTGCTAACTTGTTTGTAATAGACATCAACTAACATCAAGTCGCAGTTCAGCAGCAGTTAATTGACGAGAAGGTAAATTACCATGACCGATAAAACAGAGTTATTTGCAAATGCGTGGCAAGGTTTTGAAGCTGGCGACTGGAAAACAGAAGTCAACGTTCGTGACTTTATTCAGAAAAACTACAACCCATATGAAGGTGATGAATCTTTCCTAGCTGGCGCTACCGCAGCTACTGAATCACTTTGGGAAAAAGTGATGGTTGGCATCAAGCAAGAAAATGCAACCCACGCACCTGTTGATTTCGACACAGAAATGGTTTCGACCATTACTTCTCATGATGCTGGTTACATCAATAAAGATTTAGAAACTATCGTTGGTTTGCAAACTGATGCGCCGCTTAAGCGTTCAATGCTGCCAAATGGTGGTATTCGTATGGTTGAAGGCTCTTGTAAAGCTTATGGCCGCGAATTAAACGCAGACGTTAAATACACTTATTCTGAATTACGTAAAACCCATAACCAAGGTGTATTCGATATTTATACTCCTGAAATTATGGCTTGTCGTAAATCTGGTATTTTAACCGGTTTACCTGATGCATATGGCCGTGGTCGTATCATTGGTGATTACCGTCGTATCGCGCTTTACGGTATTGACTACCTAATGCAAGATAAATACGCTCAATTCTCTTCACTTCAAGCAGGTTTTGAAGCTGGCGAAGATTTAACTTACACAATGCAACTGCGTGAAGAAATTGCAGAGCAACATCGTGCATTGGGTCAAATCAAGAAAATGGCAGCAAAATACGGCTGTGATATTTCTCTTCCTGCGACGAATGCAAAAGAAGCAATCCAATGGACATACTTTGGTTACCTTGCAGCTGTTAAGAGCCAAAATGGCGCAGCAATGTCATTGGGCCGTACTTCTACTTTCATCGATATCTTCGTTGAACGTGACATCGCTAACGGTGTTATCACTGAAGAACAAGCACAAGAAATGGTTGACCATTTCGTAATGAAACTTCGTATGGTGCGTTTCTTACGTACTCCTGAATACGATGAATTGTTCTCAGGCGACCCAATCTGGGCAACTGAATCAATTGCTGGTATGGGTTTAGACGGTCGTACTTTGGTAACTAAATCAAGCTTCCGTTTCTTACACACGCTTTACAACATGGGCCCAAGCCCTGAGCCAAACATTACCGTATTATGGTCAAATGAGCTGCCACAAGGTTTCAAAAACTACTGTGCAAAAGTATCAATCGATACCAGCTCAATCCAGTACGAAAATGATGACTTAATGCGTCCTGATTTCGAATCAGATGATTACGCAATTGCCTGTTGTGTTAGCCCAATGATTGTGGGTAAACATATGCAGTTCTTCGGTGCCCGTGCCAACTTAGCGAAAACCATGCTTTACGCTATCAACGGCGGTGTTGATGAAAAACTAAAAATCCAAGTTGCACCTAAAGCAGATGCAATCACATCAGAAGTATTAGAATTTGATGATGTAATGGGTCGTTTAGACGGCTTAATGGATTGGTTAGCGACACAATACGTGACAGCACTTAACTCTATCCATTACATGCATGATAAGTATTCATACGAAGCTTCATTAATGGCATTACATGACCGTGATGTACGTCGCACCATGGCATGTGGTATCGCAGGTCTTTCAATTGCAGCCGATTCACTATCTGCAATTAAATACGGTACTGTTAAGCCAATCCGTGACGAAGACGGCATTGCAATTGATTTTGATATTTCTGGTGAATATCCAAAATTTGGTAACAATGACCCACGTGTAGATGACATCGCTTGTGACTTAGTTGAACGTTTCATGGCTAAGATCCGTACCATGAAAATGTACCGTAATGCGATTCCAACACAGTCTATTCTTACTATTACTTCTAACGTTGTATACGGTAAGAAAACGGGTACTACACCTGATGGTCGTCCAGCTGGCGCACCATTTGCTCCGGGTGCTAACCCAATGCATGGTCGTGATGAAAATGGCGCAATCGCTTCATTAACATCAGTAGCTAAACTGCCATTTGCTCACGCACAAGACGGTATTTCTTACACATTCTCTATCGTGCCAAATGCACTAGGTAAAGATGAAGTTGGACGTCGTGCTAACCTTGCATCATTGATGGATGGTTACTTCATGAGCAACGCTAACAGTGAAGGTGGTCAACACTTAAACGTTAACGTAATGAACCGCGAAATGCTTGAAGACGCGATTGTTAACCCTGAAAAATACCCACAGTTAACCATTCGAGTGTCTGGTTATGCGGTACGTTTCAACGCGTTAACACCTGAACAGCAACAAGATGTTATTACACGTACCTTTACTAAAAGCATGTAATATCAACTAAAATCGGTTGTGCTAATATAAGTGATGTCACTATTGCTAATTAGCACAACCTTTTTTCATTTGTTTGTTCGGAGTTCTCATGACCACAGGTCGCATTCACTCAATCGAGTCTTTTGGCACAGTAGATGGCCCAGGCATTCGTTTCGTTACCTTTATGCAAGGCTGCTTAATGAAATGCCAATACTGCCATAACCGTGACACTTGGGATTTAGATGGTGGTAAAGAGGTCAGTGTTGATGAACTCATGAGCCAAATCATCAGCTACAAACCTTTCTTAAAATCAGGTGGCGTTACAGCAACTGGTGGAGAAGCGATTCTTCAAGCTGATTTCGTAAACGAGCTCTTTAAAGCCTGTAAACAAAACGATTTGCATACCTGTCTCGATACCAATGGTTTCGTTCGAAAATACACACCGATTATCGATGAACTACTCGATAACACCGACTTAGTATTGCTTGATATCAAGCAAATGAATGATGCCAAACACATTGATTTAACCAAAGTGAGCAACCAACGCACACTGCAATTTGCACAGCACCTTGCTAAGCGTCAGCAAAAAACTTGGGTTAGATATGTTGTGGTTAACGGTTTTACTGAAGATATCGACTCAGCCATTGCCTTGGCAGATTTTATCAAGCCGATGACAAACGTTGAGAAAGTTGAATTACTGCCCTACCACCAGCTTGGCACCCATAAGTGGGAAGCTTTCGGTGAAACCTATCCGTTAGAAGGTGTAGAGCCGCCAAGTAAAGAAACGATGGAAGCCATTAAAGCGGTATTCGTCGAGCGTGGAATAAGTGCCAATTATTAAGTTTCGCTAACTTATGATTGACTCAGTCATTTTTAAAGTGTGTAACCCTTGAAGGCTATAGCTCTTCCCAGTAACTGCGATCTAAACGGTCAAAGGCCACTTTTAAAATCACTGCCATATCTAAGTAACACGCTTTAGGGCCCAACGGTTTATTGCTAATCCCCATTGCGGTTAGCTTTGCACTGAGTTGGTTAGCCCAATCAAATAAGGTCAGTGGCAACGGGTGTCTTGCACGCCAGCCCAACCACAGCAAGCCTTGAACAGGTAAGCTGATAAAAAATAATAAAATGGCAATGGCTTGGGGCAAAAACGCCCATCCATTGACATACACTTGGCTCATTGCAGCCAAAATAGCAAAAAAAGGCATGAACATGATGCCTAAATGGGTTGCCCTTACAACGCGGTATTCAGGGAAATAAAACCCAAGTTGTCGGATCATTGGCCACGTTTTCATATAACGTCGACCATCGCCGATGATTTTGAATACTTTTACGTTCAACGGTATGCCCTAAATCAATTAATAGATACATGCACAATAGCACACAGCCCTATTTAGCCCCAAATTTCAGCTAAATTTATCGGCTAATTTGTAAATCATTAACTATGATTGATTGTTGAAATAACAAGGTTTCACATCAATTTAAATTTTGTTCGATTAGAATGTAAAGGTCTCAACATGTCAGAAAAACTCGTATTGGTTCTCAACTGTGGTAGCTCTTCTTTAAAATTTGCCGTTATTGATGCCGTTTCAGGTGATGATTATATCTCTGGTCTTGCGGAATGTTTCGGTTTAGAAGATTCACGTATTAAATGGAAAGTAAACGGCGCGAAAAATGAAGCTAGTTTAGGTGCATTTACTGCTCACCGTGAAGCGGTTGAATTTATTGTTAAAGATATTCTTGCTGGTCAGCCAGAACTTGCTGCTCAAATCCAAGCTATTGGTCATCGTATTGTTCATGGTGGAGAGAAATACTCTCGTTCAGTGCTTATCACTGAAGATGTGATCAAAGGTATCGAAGACTGTGCATCACTGGCACCACTTCATAACCCTGCACATTTAATTGGTATTCGCGCTGCTATTGCATCATTCCCAAAACTTCCTCAAGTTGCGGTATTTGATACAGCTTTCCACCAAACCATGCCTGAGCGTGCTTATGTTTATGCACTTCCTTACAAACTATACCGTGAACATGGTATTCGTCGTTATGGCATGCACGGTACTAGCCACTTATTTGTTAGCCGCGAAGCCGCTAAAGTATTAAACAAAGACGTTGCTGATACTAATGTTGTCGTTGCCCATCTTGGTAACGGTGCATCTGTTACTGCCATTAAAGGCGGAAAGAGCGTTGATACTTCAATGGGTCTAACACCACTTGAAGGCCTAGTAATGGGTACACGTTGTGGCGATATGGATCCTTCAATCGTGTTCCATTTAGTGAACCAATTAGGTTACACCCTTGATGAAGTTCATAACTTAATCAATAAGCAAAGTGGTTTATTAGGTATTTCAGAGCTGACTAACGACTGCCGCGGTATTGAAGACGGTTATAAAGATGGCCATAAAGGCGCAACCTTAGCATTAGAAATTTTCTGCTACCGTTTAGCTAAGTACATTGCTTCTTACACTGTGCCATTAGGTCGTTTAGATGCTGTTATCTTCACTGGTGGTATCGGTGAAAACTCAGATCTCATCCGTGAAAAAGTACTTAATATGCTGCAAATTTTCAACTTCCAAGTGAATGCAGAAAAGAACACTGCAGCGCGTTTCGGTAATGAAGGTATTATCACTGAAGAAGGCAGCACAGTTGCGATGGTTATCCCAACTAACGAAGAATGGGTTATCGCAGAAGATGCTATCAAGCTGATCACTGCTTAATCGTTAATTGCTTAATTCTTTTTAAAGCCTGTTATTAAACAGGCTTTGTTCAATTTATATTAGAGGTTTTTATGTCTCGTAATATCATGTTAATTCCAATCGGCACAGGTGTAGGTTTAACCTCATTAAGCCTTGGGATGGTACGTGCCTTAGAGCGCAAAGGTGTTAAAGTTCAATTTTTCAAGCCTATCGCGCAAATCCGTAACGGCGATACCGGCCCTGAACGTTCAACCACCATTTTAAGTCACTCTCCAACGGTTAACCCGCTTGAGCCATTTTCAATGGAACATGCTGAGAACCTGATCCGTGCAGAGCAAATTGATGTACTCATGGAGCAAATCATTGCTCGCGCGAGTGAATGTGCATCAAACACTGAGACCATCGTTATTGAAGGTTTAGTGCCAACGCGTAACCACCCTTTCTCAGATGACATTAACTTTGAAATTGCTAAAGCATTAGATGCGGATATCATTTTCATCGCGACTCCGGGTAACGATTCACCTAACGGTCTAATGAACCGCTTAGAAATCGCTTATAACTCTTGGGGCGGCGTTAAAAACAAACGTCTTATTGGTTCTATCATCAATAAAATTGGTGCACCTGTTGATGAAGAAGGCGCAACACGTCCTGACTTATCAGAGATATTTGATCACACCGACATTAACAAAGCTGATTCATCAGCGATGTTCCAACTGCCAGGTAAAAGCCCATTACGCATTTTAGGTAGCGTGCCATATAACCTGGACTTAGTGTCTCCACGTGCATCTGATTTAGCCAAGCATTTACATGCCAAAATCATCAATGCCGGTGAAATGAACACCCGTCGTTTACGTAAAGTGACCTTCTGTGCCCGTAGTATTCCAAACATGGTTACTCATATGCGCACCGACTCATTATTGGTCACCTCAGGGGATCGCTCTGACGTGATTGTCGCAGCCTGTCTTGCCGCCATGAACGGCGTGAAAATTGGTGCGTTATTACTGACTGGTGGTTACGAGCCTGAACCAGAAGTCATGGCATTGTGTGAACGTGCCTTTGATACCGGTTTACCGGTATTCCTTGTAGACAGTAACACATGGCAGACATCGCTTAATATTCAACGTTTTGACCATGAAGTACCGGTTGATGACGCTGTACGTATTGACTACGTTCAAGAATATGTTGCCAGTCATATTGATCAAAGCTGGATTGAAAGCGTTACTGAAAACTCGCCAAGAGAACATCGTTTATCGCCACCAGCATTTAGATACAAGTTAACTGAACTTGCTCGCGCTGCGAAAAAGACCATTGTCCTGCCTGAAGGTGAAGAGCCAAGAACCATTAAAGCTGCCGCTATTTGTGCTGAACGTGGCATTGCCCGTTGTGTACTTTTAGGTAATGCAGAAGAAATTCAACGTATTGCTGCATCACAAGATGTGGTTTTAGGTGAAGGCGTACAAATCATCGATCCACTGCAAGCACGTGAGCGCTATGTAGAAGGTATGCTTGATTTACGTCGTCACAAAGGCCTTACTGAAGTTGTCGCTAAAGAGCAGTTAGAAGATAACATGGTGTTAGGCACCATGATGCTGGCGCAAGATGAAGTTGACGGTATCGTTTCAGGCGCAGTAAATACCACTGCCAATACCATTCGCCCACCGCTGCAGTTAATTAAAACAGCGCCAGGCTCAAGCTTAGTGTCATCTATCTTCTTTATGTTGATGCCTGATCAAGTACTTGTTTATGGTGACTGTGCGATTAACCCAGATCCAAACCCTGATCAATTAGCAGATATTGCCATTCAATCAGCTGAATCTGCTGCTGCATTTGGTATTGAGCCACGCGTTGCGATGATCAGCTACTCAACGGGTACTTCAGGTACCGGTTCTGATGTTGATAAAGTACGTGAAGCAACCCGTATCGCGAAAGAAAAACGCCCTGACTTAGTCATTGACGGTCCATTACAATATGATGCGGCAGTGATGGAAAATGTGGCCCGTTCTAAAGCGCCTAACAGCCCTGTAGCTGGTAAAGCGACGGTATTCGTATTCCCAGACTTAAATACTGGTAATACGACTTACAAAGCGGTACAGCGTAGTGCTGATCTGATCAGTATTGGTCCAATGCTGCAAGGTATGCGCAAACCAGTAAACGATTTATCACGCGGCGCATTGGTCGATGATATTGTTTACACCATCGCATTGACTGCGATTCAAGCTAAACAAAACGAACAAGCTTAATGACTTTAAGTAGCGCGATGTAAGCTGCGCTAAGTTTTAAGCCGAAAAGCACTAACGTCTAACGCTAGTGCTTTTTTTTGGGGCCAAATTCATTTAAAACTAAGCCGTAATTACAAAAGCTGAACAATGACAGCCCTGTTATTAGGCTGTAAAACCAAAATTTAAGCTAACAAGCAGGCGACTTTACAACTTGCTACTCTCACTTCCCCTACTTAAAATACCCTGCCATTAACCGCTACCACCTTAAAAATACCTCAGTAACCTTCTATGGTAAAAAAACCTATGCCATTATCAGTAAATTGCTCATCCATGCACGTCATACGTCATCGAGTAATAAAAATCTGTTGTGGTCTGTAAGCCACTAAATATCCCCAGCAAGAACGCCGCTATTCACACTGCATTTATGACATGAATCTGCATAGGGTTTCAGCATTAAACAAGGGTTGAATTTTCAACGACCTAAAAGGATTTATTACCCAAATGCAAGGATAAAATGATAAAAAAGCAAGTGAAAAGTAAAAAGATTCGAGGGGGAAATTATGATGTTATTTTTTAACCAGCATTGATAACTGTTAATTTTCATAACGTTACGCAGGCAGAATATAGTCTTCAACATAGTTGTCCACAGATTTTGTGGATAACATGAAGTTATACATAGCTGTCGAAGTATTGAGTTACTAAGATATGCCACGGCTGAGTTTTTCAGTCAAGATCTATTTAATATTTTCTGGAATATTTGCGTTATTCTTGTGTCTGAGCCTTTAAATAGCGATACTCAATCATCTTATTTTACCTTATCAACTCATCATGCATAAAATCGTTGTTATTATCTGTTTATTACTTTTAAGTGCCTGCAGTCCTTCTGAACAAAACCCTCAAGGCCGATTAGAAAAACCACTCTCCCCTGAAGAAGTATCATTGGGATTCTTTAATGCTATTTATGTTGATAGAGATATCAATCAAGCCATGATTTATGTCAATCAAGAATTAAAAGATATCATCTCCCATTACCATATTGCCTCAGCAGTACAGCGCCATGTGTTGGGGCTGTCCATGACAGAGGTTAATATGAGTGTTGACGATATCAATATCGACTTTTTCCGCAAATTTACCGATGAAGTTGATGTAAAAGTTAAAATGGAAGGCTTAAAAGGCGGCAACCCTTGGGTTGATGACCGTACCATTAAACTCATTAAAAACGGTAACCGTTGGACCATCACTGGCGTAATAACTGAAAAGGGCCGCATTGACCTGTAAGCGGTCTTTAGCCAACGTGAGTTAAGCTAGCTCGACTCGCCAATTTTAAGCATAAAAAAAGCAGCTGAGGCTGCTTTTTTTATGCTTGTGAAAGAGCTAATACTATTAGTTCGATCCGCTTATTCTTCTTCAGTAGGTAACGACTCTAAAACATCGTCTTTTACTTGGTAATAAGCATTATCATATTCATGAACTTCCATAATAACTCCTATCAATCTTAGGTCGTTTGTAAGGTGCATGGCATGTCTATAATTAGGGGTGACATTTACCAATACAGAGAAGCGCAACCATCGGTCTTCTTAAGGCTAATTGTAGCAAGCCAACACTTTTAATGATACCAATAATTACGAAAAACTTACCAAATCGTATGTTCAATATACAAGATATTCGTTTATATACGATTTTTACGCTCCTAAAACTGAAAGTCTTTCATAAAAGATCACAAATTAGCATTAAATTGTTAGAATTTTAACTTCAACAACAGATTTCACTGTCAGGGCATTTAAACACTTGTCACTCGCGGCGGCGCAAAATTTACCCATAAAAAAACGCGTAAATTACGCGTTTTTATTGGTATTTAAACTTAACAAACAGGATTAGTCACCCATCATGCCTGCTTTATATGCATGACGACCCGTTTTTCAGAAATAGGATAAGCTGTACCAAGTACCTGCGCAAAGCAAGACACTCGGTATTCTTCTATCATCCAGCGGGCTTCAAGCAGTGCTTCTGGCACTGGTTGAGTTTTAGGTACCTTGGCTAATTGCGCTGAAAGTAAGTCCTGAAGTTTACTAATGCTCACCATATGTAAGCGATCACGGGTTGGGTCAACAGGCAGCTTTTCAAGGCGATTCTCTATCGCTTTAAGGTAACGGCCGACATCAGCGAGCCGTTTCCAACCGCAATGCTCAACAAAACCTCTAAACACTAACTTATCAAGCTGGTTGTTGATGTCACTCATCGCAAAGGCAATATCTAAGCTGATCTTGCCTTTTAAGCGTTTTTTGATGCGTTGATAGATAGTCAGCACTTGCTCCACTTGCAGTGAGATTTGTTCAGCATAGCCATTAAGCTCTTGTCTAACCCAATCTTTAGCTTGCTCAAATTGCTGTTCATTGCGCACATCTAATTGTTTTTCATCAAGTAGTTGCTGCACTGATGCCGAAATTATATCGTCAATTAACAACTGTACTTGTCCAAACGGATTAAAATACATCGCAAGCTTGGCTTTGTTAGGCAATGCTTTTTGTAAATGCTTAACCGGTGACGGAATGTTAATCAGCAATAAGCGTCTTAAACCTGCTCTATGATGTCGCTCTGCCTCAAATTCATCATCAAACAGTTTAATCGACACCTGACTTTTCTCGTCAATTAGCGCTGGATATGCTTTAACTTCATAGTTGCCCCTGCGTTTTTGATATTGCTTAGGTAAGTCGCCAAATGACCAAGTAGTAATATCTTTCTTTTCAATGCCATCTTCAGCGACATTGCGAATGGCTTTAGCCACCACACCTTGCAGTTTATCTTTCAAGGCATCGAGATCTTTACCTTGATCTACCAAGCGATGTTTATCATCTTCAATTTTAAAATTCATTGTCAGATGCGCGCTTAACTGGCTTAAATCAAAATCATCAGCGCTAATACGGGTCCCTGTCATTCTTAATAACTGTTTGCACATAGAATCAAGCATTGGCATTGCAAACGGCTCCATCGCTTGTACACAAGCTCGGCCATAATCAGGTGCGGGGACAAAATTACGACGCAGGGTTTTAGGTAATGATTTAATCAGCGCCACTACTTTTTCTTCGCGTAACCCCGGCACTAACCAATCAAAGTCTGCAGTATCAATTTGGTTAATTAACGCCACAGGAATATGAATAGACACGCCATCATCAACCGCCGCGGGCTCAAAGTGATAACTCACTTTTAAGCCCAAGTTGGCTTTATGCCAAATCTCAGGAAAATCCAATGCTGAAACATGGTCAGCACTGCGCTGCATTAACAGCTCTTGGTTAAAATCAAGTAACTCAGGTGAGGCTTTACGGGCTTCTTTCCACCATTTAAAAAATAGTGGCGCGTTATAAATCCCTTGCGGAATTATCGGTTCGTAAAAATCCACCAGCACTTGTTCATCAACTAAAATATCGCGGCGACGTGATTTGTGCTCTAGGGATTCAATATCATTAAGTAGCTGCTGGTTTTTAACAAAAAACGGTTCTTTGGTTTGTAACTGCCCTTCTGCTAATGCGCTGCGAATAAATATCTCCCGCGCTTCCACAGGTTCTATCGGGCCATATTGCACTCGGCGGCGATTAACCACGGTTAAGCCGTAAAGCACTTGGTTTTCAAAAGCGATAACACTAGCGGGTTTGGCTTCAAAGTGCGGCTCGATATGATTTTTCTTAATCAAATGCGCAGCAAGAGGCTCTAACCATTCAGGCTGAATTTTGGCGCAGCAGCGAGCAAATAAACGCGAGGTTTCAGTTAGCTCTGCTGCCATGATCCACTTAGGGCCTTTTTTAGCCAGTGGTGACCCCGGGAACACAAAAAACTTACGGTTACGGGCACCAAGGTACTCGTTATTGGCATCTTTAAAACCAATATGACTCAACAAACCTGACAATAAGGCTTTATGCAGGTTGTCATAACTTGCAGGGGTATCATTTAAACGCCACTTTAAGTCATGCACGGCTTGTTTAAGCTGGGTGTATAAATCTTGCCATTCACGTACCCGTAAATAGGCTAAATATTCTTCACGGCACTGCTTTCTAAATTGGCTTGCCGATAACTCGTTTTTTTGATCTTTAATGTAATTCCACAAATTAACCCAACTGGCAAAGTCAGAGTCTTTATCGGTATAACGTTTGTGACACTCGTCCGCCGCTTGCTTCTTATCTATGGGTCTTTCGCGTGGGTCTTGAATCGACAAACCAGCAGCAATAACCATCACTTCATGTAGACAATTCATATCTTTTGCTTCAAGCACCATACGGGCTAAGCGAGGATCTAACGGGATTTTAGCGAGATTTCGACCCAAGTTTGTCAGCACCAGATCTTTGCGCTGCTTTTTAACCGCCTGTAGCTCTTCAAGCAATAAGAAACCATCACGGATGTGTTTCTCTTCTGGCGGCTGAATAAACGGGAATCCAGCGATATCGCCTAAACCAATGGCTAACATCTGCAAAATAACCGATGCTAAGTTAGTACGCAGGATTTCAGGGTCGGTAAATTCCGGACGCTGCATAAAATCCATTTCATCGTATAAACGAATACAAATACCCGCCGCAACACGACCACAACGACCTTGGCGCTGATTAGCACTGGCTTGTGATATTGGTTCAATAGGTAAACGCTGCACCTTAGTGCGGTAACTGTAGCGGCTAATACGCGCTGTGCCGGGATCAATAACATAGCGAATCCCAGGTACCGTTAATGATGTTTCAGCGACATTGGTTGCCAATACAATTCTGCGGCCTACATGACTTTTAAAGACTTTTGATTGCTCGCCATAGGATAAACGCGCATATAGCGGCAGCACTTCTGTATCGCGATAGTTTTGCTTACGCAGCATTTCGGTGGTATCACGAATTTCTCGCTCACCGTTCATGAAAATCAAGATATCACCAGGGCCTTCTGCCATTAACTCATCAACAGCAGAAAAAATACCGTCACTGACATCTAGGTCTGCATCGGTATCACGGACTAATGGCCTGTAGCGAGTCTCAACCGGGAAAGTACGTCCTGATACTTCAATGACAGGGGCTTGATTGAAATGCTTCGAGAAGCGCTCAACATCAATGGTTGCTGAGGTAATAATAACTTTTAAATCAGGACGCTTTTTAAGCACTTGTTTTAAGTAGCCTAAAATGAAATCGATATTGAGGCTACGCTCATGAGCTTCATCAATGATGATGGCATCGTATTGATTCAAGAACTTATCAGAGGTCAATTCCGCTAATAAAATACCGTCGGTCATTAGCTTGATGTAACTATCTGGACTAATGGCATCAGCAAAACGGACTTTAAAGCCAACAACCTCGCCTAGCGGGCTGTTTATCTCTTCAGCGACGCGATTTGCCACACTTCTTGCGGCTAATCGTCTTGGCTGGGTATGGCCAATTAAGCCACGGGTACCAAGGCCTAACTCTAAACAAATTTTTGGTAACTGAGTGGTTTTACCTGAGCCGGTTTCACCAGCAACAATCACCACCTGATTATTGGCAATGGCTGAGGCAATATCATGACGTTTTTGCGATACAGGTAGCGAGTCAGGGTAACTCACTTTAGGAATGTTATTAAGCCTATATTGGGCTTTATCAAACGCTTTAACGGCTTGCTCTGATAACTTAGCCAGGAGTTGATCTTTCTTTTCAGATTGCGGCTCTTTTTTTAACTGAAACAACCGACGACGAATTTTAGCCGCATCGGTTTGATAACATGAGTTTAGGTATGCTTTAGAGAGCGGGTGTTGATCTGAATTCAAATCTAATTCCTAGCAAGTATTTCAAAAAATGCGATCCTAGCAAGGAACTAGACTGAATGGTATTAGTTTAGACTTTTCCTGCCTATGCTGGGGTTAAATAACATTGCTGCATGTACAAATTCATCGCACTTAGTACATTGGTTCGGTTAATGGTGCCAATCACTTTACCGCCTTCTACTACCGGATAAATTTTAGGTTTCGCCCCCAGCATTTGCTCTGCAAGTTGTAAAATACTGCCATCGGGCGATGCGGTTAGTACCTCTGTTTGCATGCAATCTTTCACAGTTTCTGTCATATCGCAGTGATAACTACTTTTAAGCATTACCGACATACAATCTTGCTGAGATAAAAAGCCTACCAATGCGCCGCTATTATCAATAACGGCGGCGCCCGCTTTTTTGTTGCTTAATAAATGCTCCACAGCTGTAGCCAGTGACATATCGGCTTTTAAAAGTACGGGTTGTCGATCCATATAATCAGATATTTTTATTGAATCCATAATATTTACCCCTTAAATCGTTTTTATGCGCTTACGCTTGACCGAACCACTGAAGCTTAATTCATTAAATTCAACAGGCTAAAATGAGATCGTCAGTGACTGCTATTTGTCGGTTCACTTATTTAGTGTAGTCAAATTTAACAACATCAGCAGATTGAATAATTAGATTGCTGTAATAGGGCTTTTAAATTAATTGGCAATAGCATGGAGCAGTTAATGGATCAGGTCAATTAAGCGCTGAGTTAAGCGATGGCAGGCTATAACAGTCATAGCATGAATTGCTGATATAGAGACTTCATATAAAAATCACAGCGACTTTAATTACTGCGTTGCATTTTTGCCACATTAACCCAGCAAGGCACAAGGTAGGACTAGCCAATGACTTTACCGTCCCATTAGTTATCATTTGAAGTAAAGACGATTTGAGGTGAAAACACTGTTCGATTTTTTCCTAATTTCTTAGCTTCATACATCAAATCATCTGCAACTTTTATTAAACCTTCTGCATTTTCTGCATCTGTTGGGAATTTGGCTACCCCAATACTGCATGACAGATTAAAAGTAGTTTGTTCGTATGTAATTGTTTCACTGTTGAGTTCATGAATTTTGCGAGCTAAAGTTTGGATGCCTAAACTATCATTTTCGGTCACCAATATTAAAAATTCATCACCGCCATATCGTGCAATACAATCTGATTTTCGACATGAAAGCTGTAAGCGACTCGCTATCTCTTTTAAAATAGCATCGCCACATGGGTGACCATAGGTGTCATTAATGCCTTTAAACCTATCTACATCAATAAAGAATAAATAAGCATGGCTCCCGCTACGCTGAGCAAGGTTGAGTGTATATCTTGACTGCTGTAAAAAGCTGTTACGGTTGCATAATCCGGTTAAATTATCTGTTTGGGCAAGCTTGGTTGTTTCCGCTTCTAATTCTTTTATTCGGGTGATATCTCGGCTAATCCCAAACATGCCTATTATTTCGTTAGAATCATTAAAAATCGGGGTTTTGCTGGTGCTTATCCAGCACAGCTTCCCATGTTGATCAAAATAAGTTTCTTGCAATGAATCAATAACTTTACCCGCTAATATGTCTTTATCAACCTGTCGATAATGAGCGGCATGCTCCTCATCAAAAAGATCAAAGTCTGATTTTCCGATAATATCTTCAAGGTTTTTTATTTGCAGAAGATCCAGAAAAGGTCTGCTGGCATAGGTAAATCGAAAATCCCTGTCTTTAAAATAAATAAAATCTGAGCTGCTTTCTAAAAAGAAAAGAAAATAGTCATTCCCTGACATTTTATTGTGTTTACCTATCATTATTAGCTTAATCCTTTAGTTAAATATAAGCTATAAAACGTCGAAGCAAGATGTCTTCTCAGCCTTTATCCATTTTAAACAAAGCTCGAATTATCACAATTCAAGCTATGATCCATACCAATCAAAGATTTAAAAATAACATTAACACCTAGATTAGGAATTGCAACTTTAGCTGCAGTTTGTTGAATCGTATCAAGGCAGTTTAATACTACGCTAAGTTAAATATAGTAGCGATGGCCAACTCACTTAAAGCAAGTTGATAGAATTGCTTTAAGTGACTGCGTTAAACTCTTTTAAGGCTAAAAGAGCCAACTCGGCCTTAGCTGATGGAACAAAGATATGATCGTGATAATAAGCCGCAATGACGTTAGCACTAATACCATAAGCCGTTAATTTGGCAGATACCGCCGCGGTTAACCCTACAGCTTCAAGACTTGAATGCACTGTTAACGTTATTTGGCGAAATGAGCCTTCAAACCCTAAACCAGCTTGTTGGGCGGCAGTTTTATCCAACACTAACGTTAATCCTTCTGCTTCACAAAATGTGGCGACAGGATTAAGGGAAATATAATCAACTAACGTACCTGAAACCTTACAGAACACAAATTCTGCTGGCAGCAGTTGTGGCTCCATCGACTTTAATAGTGCATTTAATTCTGTAATACCTGACATGATGACCGCTCTATTGCTGACACGCTATTATTAAACCTAAAGCTTGGCATAAATCGCTATATCACGGGGCAAGTTAATACTTACTTATTACTGCGGTTTTTAAACATGTTTTTTAGTTTTAATTTTAATGGTTTTAGCTTCATTAGATAATCACGAATAGTGTCAGTTTTTGCAAGAAAAGCATATTCTTGTTCAGTTAATTGTTGCGGCTGATAAGTTCGTATTAAACGATATAAATGGTAATGACTGACCTTTTTGGCAATCAACCAAATTGGCGACCATTCAAAGCTTCGAAATGTAATTCTTTCGAAATCAACCATGCCCAGGTTCTCATCACTGTCTGCTAATAAATCTCGCACAGGCATTGCATGGCGCGCGACACCTTGAGCGAGCATATTGGCAACCATTTCCCGTAACAGGATAATTTGTTTCACTGATAAGGTTTCTGGTGCAGTACCTTTTAAACGACTCATGGTCAGCGTGGTATTTTCATCGTCGAAATGAAGTAGTTTTGGGAAATTATCGAGCCCGATTAATCGTTGTAAGGCTATTTTTTCTCTGAAGTAGCGCTTCTTGTAATCCTTCACCTTTTTGAATGTTTTAATGACAGAGCTAGCCTCAATCACAACGTTCATTTTTGCCGTCTCGTAAACACCATCTTTAACCACTTTCATAACTAGCCTTAATAATACTTAATCTTAAAGAAATTCCTAAATACTACATATCGTCTTTGCATTACTGGCTAACAGCGCCGTTTAGGTATTTGTAGCCTTTTGACTTCAAATCACAACTTGCGTGTATTCATTCAAATTCAATGTGAAAAATGACTTTCCCATTAATCGCCTACCTTCAATATTCATTTACTTAGCTTGTGTCTCACAACCTATGTTTAGTGTTGTGCTTAGCTAGCTTGTTATTGAGGCTGGTACATAATCATAATTCAGTATAACTATACGGTTTTGTGTATCTAACTCACGGATAATTTAGAGGCTTAGCTCATATAAACTCGACTTTTATACTTATGTACAACAGCCATAAAGCAGTAACAAAACAAGCTGTAAACTTTGCAACAAAAACACAAAGCAACGACCATTTTATTTCAAAAATAGAATTATTAACTATAGTCCAACAACAGCTAACGAGTTACCATCAATCACTTTCTATTTGCACTATAGAAACTTTAATCGCTTACCGCTGACTCACGCTTATGTAATACCTATTAGCATTGATCTTGCTAATACAATTCACCACAAGCTCAACATTTGAATAACCCTATTAAGATAAAGGGAATATTTGCCCGCCTCAAGTGATTAATAATCAAGCACAATCACATTAAACAGTTTTAAACAGTTTTAAACAAGGCTTAAAAGAAAAAAGGCACCAAGTGAATACTTGATGCCTTTTTAGCTAGTGCTTAATACTTGTATTAAAAAACGCACTAAAGGGCTTACTTATCTCGCCAAATCATCACTTGGGCTTGTTCACCCTTTTTACGGGTCGCACGGTACATACCTTCGGTATTAAATGGTGTGGCAATATTGCCGCGATGATCAATAGCGATAACCCCGCCGGTGCCACCCGCAGTGATAAGGCGCTGATTAATCACTTCATCGGCAGCTTGAATAATGGATTTACCTTGGTATTTCACTTTGGCGCAAATATCCCCAGCCACATGGTAGCGAATAAAATATTCACCATGGCCAGTTGCTGATACTGCACAGACACCGTTTTCAGCATAAGTGCCTGCGCCAATAACGGGTGCGTCACCAATACGACCATAACGCTTATTGGTCATGCCTCCTGTTGATGTACCCGCACTAATATTGCCACTTTTATCCAGAGCTACCGCGCCCACTGTGCCCACTTTAAATTCGACATCGAGTGCATTATGGGAAGCGATATAGTCTTTATTATCTAATTTTGCTTGCTCCATTTTAGCTTTAGCCCGTTGCAATGATTCATAGCGGTGTTGAGTATTAAAAGTCTCATTGGCAACCAGCGGCACCCCTTGGGTTAAGGCAAACTCTTCAGCGCCTTCGCCATAGAGCATCACATGTACTGATTTATCCATCACCAAACGCGCCAAATCAATGGGATTTTTAACGTGCTTAACCCCCGATACAGCGCCTGCATTCATGGTTTTTCCATCCATAATAGAGGCGTCCATTTCATGCTGTTCATTGTGGGTATAAACCGCCCCTTTGCCTGCATTAAAGTATGGCGAATCCTCTAAAACATTAATAGCTTGAGTTACTGCTTCAAGGCTTGAACCGCCCTTTTCTAACACCACATAACCCGTATCAACGGCCTCTTTTAATTTAGCGCGATAGGCTTGTTCTTGCTCAGGAGTAAAACTACTGGGGTTTATCGTGCCTGCTCCGCCATGGATCGCAATGGCAAACGGCTTGTCATTGGCAACACTGCCAAAAGACGAAACCAGCAAGGTGATACATGACAACATGGTTAATTTATTCATTGTTATTCTCATATTTATCAAGGGGCTTACAGTCTAAGTTATAGCCCTAAATTATACTCTAAGTGAATTGATTCTATGGGAAAAGTAATATTAATCAAAGCTGCAACTCATCACTTTGAGATAGTGATAGTGACGAAGCCATGATAATAAGCCCTGCCAGCACAAATGCGCCATATTCCACCCTACGGGGTAATTTTGAACCCACAGAAATCCTTAAATCGTTTTAGATTAATGAAGGCATTATTTACTTTAAATTAAGCCGCTTCATTAATCGATGTAATTTACCTGCACTCAAGCCCAGCGGTTTGGCGATCGCGGTCAGTTTTTCACTATTAGCTAAATAACTTGCCAAGCTTGAGGTTAACCGCGGCATATGTGTTAACGAGTTCATGCAAACGTCTAATGCTAATATTTACGCTTTAGGGGATTGCGCTGAATTTGAAGGGCAAGTAAAAGCGTATTTACAACCGACCTTAATCAGTGCGTCTGCATTAGCAAAAACCTTATTGGGTGAAGTGACTAGCGTGAAACTGCCCAATATGATGGTCAAGGTTCCCCCCCCTAATTACCCGATTCAAATTGGTGGTAAAACTGATGCAGCCTCAGTAGCACGTTGGAATATTGATGTTCAATCACAAGGGATTGTCGCTAAAGGCTATGACAGCGCCGATAACATGGTGGGATTTGTGGTGACTCGAGATTGTACTCAACAAGCATTCTCTTTGTTAAGACAACTCTAAAAACCTTAATTTAATAGCTTCACCAACACTAAACAACAAAGCAGAACAGTAATTAGTTCTGCTTTTTTATTTGGACGATTAAATCACTCCAACATTAAGGTAAAATCAAGGTAGCTTTGACCTTGCATGGCCAAAACCTATCTTAAGCCGAGCACTGGAATGACTGGTTTTTATATTAATGCTTTAATCAGACGATTCTTTCTATGCATTTCAAAGGTTAATTTCAATCCACAACTTGCCTGTTTCACATATTCTAGCGACAATACAGTATGAGTTTATGGCCTTTATAAGCATCCTATAATTGTTATTTAAATCTTTTCAATATTGCGTTGTCGCCTTTGCTGCCATTGTCATGATGGTACCTAATTTCGCTTGGGCAAAAGATAACTGGTTAACGGTCAAGGTAACGGGCGCATCAGGACGGTTAACCAAAAATATCCAAGCGCATTTAGGCAATAACCCCGATTCTGAAGTACAACGCAGAGCCTATTTATTTACTGTAGAAGACAATGTTAACGCCGCGCTGGAATCCATCGGCCATTATCACGCAAAAGTATCGATTAACGTTGAAGAAGCGACCAAGGGCCCCTGGAAACTTAACATCGATATCGATGAAGGTGCGCCTACCATTGTTCAGTGGATAGACATTAAATTCAGTGAGCAAATGATTGAAGATAACAGCTTTAATCGTTGGCTTGATCAGTTAACTATCAAACCTGGTGATGTGTTAGATCACGGCGTATACCAAGAGTTAAAAAATCAGCTGGTTACATTAGCTATGGCCAGAGGCTACTTCGATGGAAAGTTCTCACGGGCTGAAGTGGTGGTTAATCGGGATGTGAATACCGCTAAAATCCACTTGCATTATGACTCAGGTAGACGCTATCAACTGGGTAACGTCGAGTTTCATGGTCATACTCTCAATGATGAGTTCATGAAAAAACTCATCCCGTTTAAACCCAATTCAAATTATTCAACCCGGCGGTTAAATCGATTGAACCGCAACCTTATCGATACTGGCTACTTTAGTAATATCAAAGTGTTACCACAAGTTGATGCCATGACCGACGTCGATGTCCCCATCAGAGTTGACTTAAGCCCAAGACCAACACACTCATTTGAATTAGGTTTGGGTGCCGATATTGGTACCAATGCCGAAAAAACCATTGAGCCAAGGGTCAGGCTCACTTGGCGGATGCCGCAAATTAACAGCTATGGCCATACTCAAGAAACTACTATGGAATGGTCACCTGACAGGCCTAAGTTTTTAACCACCTATACTATTCCGTTAAAGCACCCGTTAGATGATCAGCTACAATTTAAGATTGGATTACTGCGAGATAAATATGGCGTTACCCAAGATTATAATGAAGAAGATAGAAGCTACGATTACACTGGCCAGCTAGAGTCAGAGAAACGTTTACTCGGGGTGATCAGACAACAAACCCTAGCCGACCAATGGCTATTTGGTTATTCACTTGAATATAGCCAAGAGCTTTATAATCAATCCAATATTGATTACGATTCAAAATTCCTTCTTGCAGGCTTTGGTATTGGCAAAACCGTTCGCGGCGATAACACCTTAGACCCCAAGTCGGGCTACCGTCATATTTACAGTATGCAATATGGTGACCCTAATTTAGGCTCTGAAATTCGACTGTTAAAATTTGAAGCTAACTTTAAATGGATTGATACCTTTTTCGAGCGGCATCGTTTTGTAGCCCGACTCGACTTAGGCGCCAACATTGCTGATAGTGACGATATCGCCCAAATATCACCTTCGCTACGTTATTTTACCGGTGGCGATCAGAGTATTCGCGGTTATGGCTACCAAGAGCTAGGGCCATTCATTGAATACACCAACGAAGACGGTAGCACGTCACGTCAGGTTGTCGGCGGTCGTTATTTGATGGTGGGCAGTTTAGAGTATCAATTTTATTTAACTGACACATGGCGACTTGCCAGCTTTGTGGATGCGGGTAACGCTTTTGATACAGAAACATTTGAACCTATTGCCTCCGTCGGCGGCGGCGTTCACTGGATCTCTCCTATCGGACCCATTAGATTCGATTTAGGTGTCGGCTTGAAAGAAACAGAAACGGTCGATAGATCTTGGCGAATTCATTTAACCATGGGGACGGATTTGTAATGACAGAAAAATCCAAGCTACCCCAGCATCATAACGACCATGAAGCCCATGACGCTACACCACTAGATAAAGTGCCAGCAAAGCCGCCATTAACGCTTTGGGCGCGATTATGGAAATACTTCAAACATACCACTCGAGTGATTATCTATATTCCACTGCTGATTTTAATTTTGCTAGCAGTGCTCATTGGCACGCCTTTCGGCGCACGTATGTCAGTGATGTTAGCCAATCAATTTGTGCCCAATCTCGCATTAGACTTACGCTCTGGCACCATCAATAAGCAACTCGAATTTAACCATGCAAGCTGGTCAATGGATGGCGTAGCGGTAGAGGTTGATGACTTAAGCTTATCTTGGCTGCCAACCTGTTTGTTTAACAAGCAAATTTGTGTCGATAAGTTACACGCAAGTGGCGTGCGGGTACGAGTAGCTACTGATGAGTTTGCCGATGATGTGCCTAGTGAAAGTACCGTTGCAAACGCTCGAACAACTCAAGCTGCATTAGCAGATAATCAGCCAGCTAACACTGATAAAACTAATGAAAGTAAAGATGAAGTACCTGAACCGCTGATTTTACCTGTAGTTATTGGCCTTAACGAATTAGACTTAAACTCAGTTGAGGTCAGCGTAAATGACATGCGCTATAACGCCAGCCGCTTGCAAGGCAAAGCACTATGGAATAGCAAAGGCTTAAGAGTTAATTACCTTTATAGTGACGGTTTGCTGGTTGATATTCCTCTTGCCAGTGATGATGTTGCAGCGCCGAACAATACCACTGAGGTAAATGACGACTGGGCTATGGCAGCATTACCAGTGGTTTATATGTCATTCCCTATTTACCTTGAACAACTGATTAGTAATAACAGCGTGATGGTCTTGGGAGCAAGAACCGATGATTTCGCAAAAATAACCTTAGCAGGCAGCTATGTTGATGACTTAATTGATGTGCAGCAATTAGCAATCACTCATGATTACGGTGAGGCAACATTAGAAGGCGATATCCGTTTAAATCACGATTACCCAATGAATATTAACGCCGATTTTAGCCTTAACAATGTGGCCGAAATTCCTGAATTAACCCAGCAAAAAATCAAACTCAGTGCACACAACGGCTTTGATGATTTAGCCGTTACCCTTGCCGCTGAAGGTGACTTTACCATTAATTTTGACTCAAATATCACTTTGAGTAAGCCCGAAATGCCTTATCGAATTGATATAAGCAAAGCCCAAATTCAGTGGCCTTTGATTAAGCCTGACTATGTCACTGATATCAAAACATTATCAAGTACCGGTGACTTCAACCAACAACATGTTGTCCTTGATGGGCAATTCCTCAGCCCCTATCACCCGCAGCTTGAAGTTAATAGCGCAATGCAGCTATCACATACCAATGTGGATATTGCAGATATTGTCATTAGCTCAGATGCGGGGGATATCGCAGGTCAAGCGAGTCTTGATTGGGGTAATGATTTTAGCTGGCAAGCCAAACTCGACACCACTGATTTACAGCTAGAAAAAATCGATTATCTTTATGAACTCACCGAGCTTAGCAGCCACATCAGTGGGATATTAACCACCACAGGTAAGGTTTCTGATACTAGCTGGGAAGTAAATATTGTAGACAGTGATTTAAGCGGCAGTTTAAATCAGTACCCTCTTAGCGTTAAAGGTCAGGTACAATTTGATAATAACTTCGCCATCAATGCCAAAGACCTACAAGCACAAGCCCTCGGCACAACCCTACTTATCAATGGTCAAGCAGATACAGTATGGGATGTAGATGCATTACTTGATGTACCTGACATCAGCCAGTGGCTACCAGATAGTAAAGGGTCAATTACCGCAAAAATCGATGTCACTGGCGATGCCAAACAACCTATCGTTGATATTAACGGCCAAGTGGCCGATTTTGATTTTGCCGATATGAAGCTCGACAGACTGACATTAACGGGTCACTACTTACCGTTAAATGAGCATCAATTTAGCGTGAATCTCGCCAGTACTGCTTTTAGCTGGAGCGAACTGGACTTAACTGACGTAGAGCTAATCGCCTCAGGAGATCTTGGCCAGCAAACATTGCAACTGTCTACGGGTGGAGAGCTAGCCATTAACACCCAATTGAGCAATATATACACGGCAGATAAACAACGCTTTGATACTGAAGTTAACGCCTTATCCTTAACCAATATGCTCGGAGATTGGCAGTTAGATAAGCCCATCACGATCGTTTGGGATCAACTCAATCAACTTGGCAGCGCCAGTCCTTTTTGCATTAATCACCCCAGCAATAGCCTGTGCCTGATTGAACCTGCAAATTTTGGTACCCAAGGGGATATTCATATTCTTGCACAAGGCACACCTGGCCGCCTACTGCAGCCAATATTACCCGAACGCTTGGTATGGATTGGTGACTCTAGCCTTGATGCCAAACTGAATTGGTCTGAGGTTGAAAAGTTACAAGCAGATGTTGATTTAACCTTATCTGAGGGCAAATTAGAATTAAAGCGCTCAGAGAATGATCGCATCGATATCATTTACGACTTAGTTAACTTACATGTCACATTAGATGAGCAGCAACTAACGGGTCAATTATCAGTGCAAGCAGATAGCATCTCAGATATCAGCAGCCAAGTTAACATCAGCACCCTGCCTTCAAGAGAGCTATCAGGGCATATCAATATTGACGAGTTAGATTTAACTGGCTTACAGGGCTTCTTCCCTGAGCTGGCGACATTACAAGGACTGTTTTCCACTGATTTAACCTTATTAGGCACTTTAAATGAGCCTGAAGTCGGTGGCAAAATGACACTATCAAAAGCAGCTATTGCCACTACAAACAACCCGACTTTGATTGAAAATATCAATTTAATAATGGAGCTCGCTGGCCAACAAGGTAATGTAACAGGCGATTTAACCATGGGGAAAGGCCAGGCAAATATCAATGGTAAGTTGGCTTGGCCAGAGGGTAACTTTAATGGTGAAATTGATATAAAAGGTAAAAAGCTCGCCTTTATTCAGCCCCCTATCGCAATATTGGATATTACTCCTGATGTAAAAATTAACTTTAGTAAAAATCAGCTGGCGATCACGGGCACTGTCGATATTCCTAGCGGGGAAATTACATTAGTTCAACTAGCTGAGGGTGGTGTAGCGATATCTAGCGATGTGGTATTTAAAGACTCGATTTCAGAACAAGAAGAAAAAGTCAGCCCTTACGCTATCGTCGCCGATCTCAATATTAATGTGGGCAAGAACCTTAACATTGATGGCATGGGCTTAAACGGCAAGTTAGAAGGAACATTATTGCTACAGCAACAAGCCTTCAAACCACCGCTGTTATTTGGTGATATTAAAGTGAATAATGGCAGTTATAAATTTATGGGGCAAACCCTAACCATCAGTACTGGTGAAGTGCAGTTTGTTGGCCCAAGCTCAGTACCCAACTTAAATATTGAAGCAGTAAAAGAAATCAAAGATGAAGATCTCACCGCAGGCGTGAGAGTCACAGGCACAGCCATGCAGCCAGTAGTGACCTTGTTTTCAAACCCTGCCAAAGAGCAAGCCGAAATTCTATCCTACATAGTCACCGGCACAGGCTTTGCGAACTCTGGTAATGATCAAAATAATGCTTTAATGATGAGCGCGGCGTTAAGCTTAGGCTCACAGTTTGGCGGCGGCGCAATGAACAACATTGGCTCAACAGCGACGGGCTTAATTGAAAAAATGGGCTTTTCTAATGTACAACTTGATGCCAACGATGAAGGACGCTTTGCCATTAGCGGTTATATTGGCGAAGACTTGATGGTGAAATACGGTATTGGTGTTTTTAACCCCGGCTATGAAATGACGGTAAGGTATTATATTTTTTCACAGCTTTACCTAGAAACCGTATCAGGCAACTTAAATCAATCCTTAGATATTTACTATAGCTTTGATATTGATTAAGCGTTATAAACCAAATTTTAGTCACAAAAAAAGCGCCTTAAGGCGCTTTTTTCATTCAAATTAGCAATTAAGCAAATTTGAAATCGATGTGTTCGATAAGCATTTTGTACGCGTGACGCTGTACAGCTTGTGCACGAACTTTAATTTCTTTGCCATCGATTACGATAGTTAACTCGCTTGTGTAGAAATCTTCATTCAACTGTTGGTTGATGATATCTTTTTGAGCGAATTTGATAGAAATAGGCTCTTTACCTGGACCGTAGATTACAGCAGGAACTAAATTCGCATGACGTAGGCGGCGGCTCGAACCTTTCCCGATTTCAGTACGGATTTCAGCATTGATAGTATAAGACATGTAATTCTCACTTATATAAAATAATTTTTGTTGTTATTTTCGACCAATAACAACTCGTGCTCGTTATAAAACTAAGCGCGCGGATTCTAACACAGCTAAATAGCGTCAACAAGCATCACGCCGGTATTTTATCCACATGAACTAACTATATAGCCTTTAAATCATGCTAAATATCAGGCCGTGGGTTTTACCAGCTTCTTACCGGGCCAGTATCAAGGTGAATAAAACCAGAACGAGGGTAATAACCAACCCCGCCCATTTTTAACGACATTGCTGCATCACGTAAGGTTTTAAGAGCAATGCCGGGTATGGCTAAATCCATTGCCATTCCCTTCATATGATAACTTTTCTTGGCAACACCATTACTGTTGGCCGCTAACATATTATTGGTGATCGGAGAGCGATAACCAGAAATCACATGAATTTCATCTGAGTTATTCAGTGTCTGTTGAAGCTTATACAGGATTTCATATAAACGCTTATCCATCGGCGCCGCTTGGTTTTGTCTATGGTCACGTAATACATTGCTAAAAAGCGTTAAGGTATCACTGCGATATTCACCATCAACCCAAAAACTGCCTTGCCCGCGCTCACCAGTATGACGGTTGTAAAAGCTCAGATCACGCTGCCCTATTGTAGATCGGCTTGCTTGAGCGGAATTAGAAAACATTGAAGCGACAGCCACCCCACTAATTCCAAGGATTAACTGCCTACGCGAAGGACAAACTAACGACATTAACTCACCACTTTTTAAAAATTCAAACTGTGCACTTTTTGCACAAACGAGGATGAATTTAAAGCTTATGGCAAACAATAGCAACTCTAAAAGCACATAAGTTATGTATAAACCATGTGCAGTTTAGCAACTTCTAATAAGGTCAGGCACTTAACGTGACGTCAACTGTAATGGGCTTGTTGCGTTATTTGCTACTACTGTTTTATCTGTGTTATTTAAATGATAAATATCATTTCGATATTGGGCCAAGTTATCTTCACCAACCCAAGCATTCCAATACACTATATGCACAGGAATGGTCTGTGACAGCGAAAACCATTGAGTATTTTTTTGATTAGACTGCATACGCGCCCAAGTGCGTTTATCTATTACCACATTATCCGCGAACCACTCAGCCAATTGCTGCACTTTTTCAATGCGAATACAGCCCGATGAAAGCGCTCGATTTGCCTTATTAAAAAGCCATTTATCTGGTGTGTCATGTAAGTATATATTCAGATCATTTTTAAAATGAAATTTATAACGCCCCAACGCATTAATTTCCCCGGGTCGCTGCACCAAACGATATGGAAAGGCTGCAGTTGCGGCCATTTGCCATTCATCAGCGGTTTTATCAATTTTAATCCCAGCTCGATCAAAAACATCAAATTGTCGATCGCGAAAATAATCACCATCTTTAGCCACTTTAGGCAAGATATCCCGTCGTAACAGCTTTTTAGGTACTGTCCAAGTAGGATTAATGACCACATTGGATATTTGTCCTGACATCACAGGGGTTCTTCGATAGGCCTTGCCGACAATTACTCGAGAGGTCATGGCGATTTGACTATCATTGACTAGCACCATTTCAAAGGCGGGAATATTTACCAATAAATAACGCTCTGACAGTTGATGTTGATAACTGGTTTTAGCCACAAAATTACTGGCAAGTAATATGGCGCGCTGTTTAGGTGTTTGGTTTAACCAATGTAAGGTATTGGGACCAATAACAGCATCGGCTTTTAAGCCATGACGCTGCTGAAATGACACCACCGCGTTCGCTATAGTGTCATCATAAATATGTTGCGCTTCTGAACGAGATGATAAGTCCCCAAGTAACCATAAACGCTGTGAAATAGCACTGATAGTCTGATGGCTATCGCCAGGCCGTAAAAAACCGCCGGGGACAATTGGCTGCCATTCATGGCGGTTATCAAGCCACATTAATCGTCTAATATGGTTAAGAACTCTCAAGTAATCATCTACCGGAGGCTCTAAAGAAAAAACTTTGTTTTGAAGTGAAGCGTTGGAAGCAAGATTGCGATACTGCAGTTCAACAGACTTATCAGCCCAAAACCTATCAACTTCATTTTGTATTGTGTCGATATATTCAAGCTTTTCAGCCTCTGTACCCTGGCGCAGAATCGTTAAATATGCTTGCCATTGAACACTGGAGTCAGTCAACGAAATCAATAATACATGTTGCGCAAGGGTGTTATAAACCGCATCCGAAGCCGCAATCTTAGTCATTGGCGTAAAATACAAGAATAATATCACTGCAAAAGATAACGCAACTCGATGAAAACAGCATCTCACCATGAATTATCCTCCTAAATACTGACTACGAGCTTTTGAGTATGGCAAAGAAATACCATCCTTGTGTTACATAAAATATGACACTGTTAAAAGATAATACGAAAGTTGGAGATAGATAGCGGATTTAGCGCAGCAATTCGACAGTGGTAGAGCTGTGATAAGTCGAGTTCTGTTAAACGATGGGCATAACTGCTATAAACAAACTCCGCAATACTTATTACGTTAATTTCACAGCAGTTAATATGAATAAAAAACAACTCATGCAAGTGATGGCCTCGGACATCGGTATCTCACAATCTCAAGCGAAAATTCAAATCGATCAAATTGTTTCTCAGATCCATAAAGCACTTACCGAAGGTGAAAAAGTTTACATTCCGCAATTTGGCACATTTGAATTACGCTACCATTTAGCGAAAAATGGCTACAACCCACAAACCGGTGAAGCAATGGAAATTCCAGGATTTAACCAACCAAGCTTTAAAGCTGCGCCTGGATTGAAAAAACTCATCAATCAGTAATAAAGCCATAATCCCATTTCAAAGGCCTTGTTTTACTAGTAATAGCAGCAAGGCTTTTACCAATAACTACACCATTTCATAATCATCTTCTAAACTTAAAGTCAAAGTCACCTTACCCAGCGCTCAACCATGAACCTTAACCATGCTGTGATAAGTGTTGTTCTACTGCTATGCACTTTTATTCCATTACAGGAAACCTCAGCCTCCTACGAGAGCTTTGAGCTATCAACAACAGCAAAAATTATTGTTGTTGGTGACATCCATGGCGACTATGGTGAATTTGAAACATTAATTCGTGCAGCAGGCATTATCGATGACCAACTGAACTGGCAAGCTGGCGACACTCAGCTAGTCAGTGTCGGCGATCTGCTAGATAGAGGCCCTGACTCCCGCAAAGTAATGGACTTGTTTATGCGTTTAGAGCAACAGGCCACCGCAGCAGGAGGCGCAGTACATCTTGTGTTGGGTAATCATGAATTGATGAACCTTATCCGTGAACTTAACTACGTACCCACTGATGAATATAAACACTACCTGGATGATGAATCTGCGGACGTACGCGAAAATTACTGGCAGCAATACCTTTCATATGCAACTGAAACCAGTGCCGGAATGAGTCAGCAATCGCTATTATCGACCTTTAACACTGAATACCCTCCCGGCTACTTTGGCCATATGCAGCTCTTTTCTACCAAGGGTAAATATGGCCGTTGGCTGTTGAGCAAGCCCAGTATATTAAAGATCAATGAGGTGCTATTTCTCCATGGTGGACTTTCTGCCAAGTTCCCTCTGTCAACCTTAGCCGAAGTAAACAACGAATCAGCAAAAGTAATACATGATTACATGGAAGCTTTTGAGCAATTAAAACTCCAAGGCGCATTAAGTCACCTTGATGATTTCTTTAGTCGCCAAGAAAAAATAGCACGGCGGTTACTATCTGCAGGCTCTGACGAACATAAATCCTTGTACCAAAGCTTTGTTAATCTCAGCCAGTCTTTTTACCTCGATGGAGAAAGTCAATTCTGGTATAGAGGCTCAGCTCTTTGCCATCCAATCTTTGAGGAAGAGATACTTGATCGCGTTTTGCAACACTATAAGGCCAAACAATTGGTGATTGGTCACACAACCACGAGTAGCCGCGTTTTTGAAAGCAGAATGAAGGGCAAGGTGATCAATACTGACACTGGACTGTACCGAAAATATTATCAGGGCAATCCAATGTTATTAGCCATTAACAAAGATGAACTTCAACAATTTGATGGTAATCAATGGCGTCCTTTTGAGGTTGACGATGGTCAATACCGTGAGATTTACCAAGGCCACAGCTATCAGGACTGGGAACAGTTATTAACACAGGCAATTATCACTAAACTTGAGCCTATAGGGACTGGTGTGACACAGTCGAAAAAAGCTTATTTGGAACATAACGGACTGCGTTTCAAAGCTATTTTTAAAACTGAAAATATCATCCCCAGAAATGCCTCTAAAGATAAATATCGCAATACCGACAGTTATAAATACGAAATAGCAGCGTACAGGATAGCCCGTCACCTTGGATTGAATATGATCCCGCCAACGGTACTTCGAACCATCAAAAATAAACAGGGCTCGCTACAATTGTGGATAGATGACACTTTTAACGAAAAAAATCGCATCGAGGATGAACGTTATCCAAGCGAGTATTGCGTTCTGTCATACCAAGCCAGCCTGATGAATATGTTTGATATTTTAATTTTCAATGTAGATAGAACCCAAAGCAATATTCTCTATACAGAAGCGGATTGGATGATGTGGATGATAGACCACTCTCGAAGCTTTAGAACTGGCAAACACGCACCAAAATATTTAAAGGCGGCACGTTTGCGTCACTCGCTAAAAATTGAACATCAATTAAAAAACTTAGACTATCAAAGCCTAGATAAACTCACTAATGGCCTACTCAAGAGAAAACAAATCAAGGCGTTACTCAAACGTCGTGATCTGTTATTAAAAAAGCTGGCAGAACATGAGTAAAAATCCTCATTAACTACGCTCGCTACCTTAAGCCGCTTAAGTGATTTATGCCATACCTGTCAGTAATTCCGTGTTTATTTTCAATATAAGAGCTTAAGCAAAAGCGCTGTACTAGCCCATAAACGCCAAATACTCTAATTAAGATAAAGAGTTAACCAAACTCATAGAGAGGATAACAGGCAAGATACTGATATTGACTTAAATGATTGTAGATTTACTGAGGCTGTAACCAAGAGATTGTAAGCCCCTGTAAATAGCGCTATATTACAGCGGGTTTGACATGTCATCTTTTAAGCCGTCTTCGAACTTAATCGCTTAACCTTCACCAAACCCGATGCCAAAGCCCCGAGCTGTAATATTCTTCATCAGTCATGCCACTCTTTCGCTGCTGTTCCTCAAAATGTTGTTTTACTTTTTGAAAGCGATGCTCAATAGATTCCAATCTGAGGTGAGCTAATTGTTGCTCAGATAGACCACTCGCTCGGAGTCTTTTTTCTAGTTCTTCAATTTTCCAATCTCTCATCCCTTGCATAAACTGCATGCTGATAGCATCTGACTTTAACTTACTTAGCTTACAAGTTCGGATGTCTAGCCGAGGCCCTCGATAAAAAGATCTAGAGTGATCGATGGCCCAAATTTTACCAAGATAAGCTTTTTTCCTGTCCGTCACTTCATTTGGGTCTTCAAATCTTTCATTCAGATCGACTAAAAGGTTGCCAGCATGCCTGTCAACATTGCCAATAATACAATCGAATGTTTTGATTTCTTTTATTTGGTGATTTTTATATTCGGCGGATCCCGGGTAAGGCAGGCTAAGAGCAGTTAAATCGTAAAGCACGACACTATTCTCTACCCATAATTGCAAACTGCCTTTTCTCAATTTTTTACTCGGTTTTAGCCCTTTTTTCCCTATTGGTATACTTCGAAGCACTGTCGCAGGAATAATATTAAGGCCAAGGTATTTTGAAATAATATATGCTGCTAATTCATTGTAGTAGCTATCGTAATACATTAAACCAACGTTACCTCTAGCATAATCTTTTACTGTTTTATCTCGAAAGGCGGCACGTATCTGTACACTATTTTTGACTAAACCTACCCTGCGAATTTCCATAATACTTTCTTTTGTCGTGAACGCTTTAGCAACACTTTTAGAAAGATTAATATCGCCATCATTTAATAAGTCAAAGATAACCGTTTCATCTCGGATTAAAGGAACGGTTACAGCGTGAGACAAGAAAGCGACTAAATATATCGTCAGAAAAAAAGCCATCTTCAAATATTGCATATTGCGCTCCTTCTATTCAATCGATGAGATATCACGCTGGTAAAGTCTATTTTTAAGGGCGATGGATTTCACTTATATCGATATATTTAGGCTCTTTAAGCCACAGATAACAAATCCGTTTATGACAATGCAACTACTTAAAATTAGTTAGCGCTTAGCAAGACATCAGAATTAAAACAGGTATTAATCATGCTCATTGACCAATTGCTTATGCTTGCGAGCAAGGTTAAATGCCAATATTATCCAAAACAGGGAAAGCACCAGATTAACCGCCGCAAACTCATAATGATCAAGCTTGAATACTTTAAGGCCAATAAAGATGATCACCACATGAGCCAAATCTCCCAAACGCCAACAAAATGCATCGATCACAGTCTTCCCTTCAAAAATTTGTTGCTGATTTAAAGGCAGAAACAGTGCATGCCGGGCAGTATTTTGTAATGAATAATCTATGCTATTTTCAGCAATCTTTATTAGCTTAAATAGGGTGAATATAGGGATAAAAGTCGCTAATCCATAGCCCACAAAAGCGACAAAGGGTAAAATTAGAATGGCACCATGTATATGGATCCACTGGAATATTCGAGAAACCAGTAATAGTTGAATTATCATGCTGAATAAGTTTACCCAAGTGTAAAAGTCACTGTAAAACTCACCTATAATCAGTTTGACATCGGCTCCCTGCTGCGCATGAATTTGCACCCATTTGGCCAGAATGTATTCTCCTGTAGTATTCACACAGTTGAGTAACACTACAAACCCAGCAATCACCAACAAGTAACGATTATTCAGTACGGTATCAAAACCTGCTTTGAATGAATGACCATGGTAGTCATTTGTTTGTTTTTTTTTAGATTTCAGTCCAATTAATTTGGGTAACCACATGGTCGCGATAAGTAAAACCGCAGCGACGAGCATCAAGCCTTCAGCGCCAACAAGCTTAAATAGATGTTTGCTAATTTGCGCACCTAATAATGATCCTAAAGATGCCCCTGCTGCAATAAAAGCAAACAAGCGTTTACCCTCATCTGGACTGTAAATATCTGCAGCATAGGCCCAGAACTGGGCAATTAACAGCACATTGATCACACCTAGCCAAACGAAGAAAGGGATTGAAATAGGCACCTTAAACAAATAAAGCCCCCAGAATAATAACAAGCTCACAGCCACAGCTAAGGTGACTCGGGGCAATATTTCATTCGTTCCCTGAGTCCTTATCCAGCTAGCGTATAAAGGCACCAATATCATTAACACCAATGCTTGAATCGCTATCGTGTAAGTGCGTATTTCAGCGGTGTGTTCAGAGAGGATGAGTGCTTCACGGATAGGCTTTAAAATGTAATACAGCAACAGTAGCAAACAGGCGTAAGCGGAGAGCATCAAGGTTGACTTACCTTCTCCCGGTTGCACATGAGTAAACAATCTCATTAAGCGTTCTAGGTAACTTAAGTCGTTCCTGCTGTTTGCTTCCATACCTGTAAATAATACCTTGTTTACTTTCAGGGTATCGAAAAGCTTAGCAGAGGCATGTGTACTGTCAAATATGTAAAGCTAAAGGCAACACTCATCCCAGCGACGTAAAGATATTGATTGAGAGGATTTTTTATCGTCTAAAAATCCGATATGGCTAATTGATTTAATACATTAATTTAGCAAGAACAATTCAAATAAGTCCGTCAACAATAGTCGATGAATCTGATTGATTTCGTCGTTTTAACACACCTGATACGGATCAGGATTTCAACACAAAGTTTCAATGTAACGCGGCTAAATTTAGCTGTGTTCACTCGTGGTACTCGCCAGACTTGAACGAGCAAATATCACTATTTCACAAACTTCAGATACAAAAAGGTCAGACTTGAACCGGCACGCCCTATTTTAAAACGATGAGGGATTGTTATATCTTGTCATTCATTTAGCAAATTTCAGATACAAAAAAGCCTCAACTAATGTTGAGGCATTTTGGCACCATACTGACGTATATTTTTGATAATAAAACTGATGGTACCCGAGGCCGGACTTGAACCGGCACGCCCTATTTTAAAACGATGAGGGATTGTTATATCTTGTCATTCATTGAGCAAATTTCAGACACAAAAAAGCCCCGACTAATGTCGAGGCTTTTTTGCACCATACTTACGTATGTAATATGGTACCCGAGGCCAGACTTGAACTGGCACGCCTATTAAGCGAGGGATTTTAAATCCCTTGTGTCTACCGATTCCACCACTCGGGCAAACTTGTTGTAACTTGTCGAAACAAGCTACGAAATCTGTTTTCAATTGCTGCAATTGCTTGCTGCCGCTGAACTTGGTGCATACTTTACTGGTTTTTCAGAATGGATCAATAAAAAAATGAAACTTATTGTTCAAGTGCTGACTTTGCAATCAATTCGTCTAAAAACATAGCTAAATTAGCCCTTTCAATTAAATATTTCACTTAAGCATGCAAAATATTCTGCACTGTCGATTTTATTACCGGCAATAAATCTTCAGCAAACCATGGATTTTTTGCTAACCAAATATTGTTTCGAGGACTTGGATGAGGCAATGCAATGATGCCCGCGGGTAAATTACGCCAATGTTTAACAGTTTCTGTCAGCGTTTGTTGCCTGTTTGGCAAGTGATAGTCTTGAGCATACTTGCCTATAAGCAAAGTTAACTTCACATCAGTTAAGTGGTTAAGTAAGGGTTGCCGCCACGTTTGGGCGCACATTTTCATTGGCGCTAAATCACCGTTTTTCCCCTTACCGGGATAACAAAAGCCCATGGGTAAAATCGCAATCTGTTTAGGGTCGTAAAGGGTGTCTTTGTCGATGCCTAACCAATCTCGTAACCTGTCACCACTTTTATCATCAAACGGGATGCCAGACTTATGCACCGCAAGGCCTGGAGCTTGCCCAGCAATAAGAATACGCGCTAGCGGATCAATTTGAATCACTGGGTTAACGCCATGGGGCAACGCATGCTGGCAAAGCTGGCATTGACGTACTTGTGCAACTAACGACGTTAATGACGCTGCAGGCATAACGCTCCCCTATCCTGTTTATAAATTTAACTATCTGGGCCTAAATATAAGCGACGATTGTTAATCCAATAACTGCTGTTGAATGGTGGCTAATTGCTGCTGGATATGAATAAACTGAGGTCGCATCGCTACGTCAGCCTGCAAACAACTAGACACTATTTGGCTTAATTGGCTAATGATCTGACTATCTGCAGTTGCTAACCTTAGCTGGTTATTATCATGGCCTGTAAATTCATTAAAATGCCCCAATACGTCATCTAGCATATTACCTAATGCTCTGACTTCAATGGCTTGCATATACGCTGCTTGCTCTACTGCAAGCGCTGACAAGTCCGTTGCTGCGCCAAAATCACCAAATAGCATATTGGCATCACTATCAATCATGGTGTTGTGAGCGTATATATCGCCATGACTGACTTTATGTTGATGTAAATGGGCTAGCGCAGCTGCCATACTGCGCATAACGGTGACGATTTGCCTTAGGGATATATCCATGTCATCACAAAAGGTATCGCGAGTACAGGTTTCCAGTGACGGCGGTAAACCCAAGTTGTAATAACGCTGAGGAATGAGCTCCATGACTAAACCAAGATTGTCAGCATCAGCAATAAAGCCAAGTACGCCAATTAAATTAGGATGAAAGCCTGCTTGCAAACAGCAATGTAATTCATCTTTTGGGTAACCATCTGATGTCACCGCACCTCTGAATATTTTCACCGCTACGTCCAGTGCTGTGCCAGAGTCCTGCTGCCATTGTGCTTGATAAATCACCCCTGAAGCGCCTTGGCCTAATTGCTCCCCTAATGATAACTGCGCCATTGGCGTTAACGCACAACCACTATTAACAGCAGCGTCATCACTATTGATAACAGGCGCTGTTATAGGATTGCCACTAAATGCCAACCAAGCTAAATTGGGCAGTTTGAATAACCAATCTGGAATAACAGTCAATTCATTGGCTGAAATACGTAATAGCTCTAGTGATGTACATTGACTCATTGATGGCGGCAAATTGTTGAGCTTATTGCCTGCCATGGCAAACTTCTGTAGTCGATGTAGCTTGCCAATGGATTGAGGTAATTGCTCAATGTTATTGTCAGTGAGAATTAACCAGCGGGTATCAACAGGAAAACAATCTTCGGCAACTGTAGTTATTTGATTGGCTTTAAAACCGATCATTTCAAGCTTTGGGCATTTAGCAATGACATCTGGGATGTCAGTAAAACAATTAAACGATAGGAATAAAATTTTAAGCTGTTGCAACTGCTCAAACTCATCAGGTAGCGATGATAAACGGTTGTTCGACAAATCAAGCACTTCAAGGGAATCTGCAAGCTTAATAATTTCCATGGGAAAGCTGGTTAACCCTTCAGCTATCTGTAATCGTTTTATCTTGTTTTGGTGTAATTCACCAGACTGTAATTGAGCCAAAGTATGCAATGGAAATATCCTAAAATAAGCAGTAAGTCGCAATGGCGCTCATGATAAGCCAAACAGATAAACAAGTTAAGGCAAACCTCAGTAAACTGATTTACTATAACGCACAATAAACCTGCAATTAATAAAGGCTCAAAGCCACTATGCCAGCACTTAACAGCATCACTTTTTTCAGCCGCTTTGAAACAGACATTCTGTCAGGCGCTAAAACTATTACCTTACGCGATGACAGTGAATCCCACTTTATTGCAGGTGAAACGTTAACCGTATCCACCTTTGAGGAAGATAAATGGTTTTGCGACATCAAGGTTATTTCCGTTAATACAGTGCCATTTACACAATTAACCGACTTGCATGCGCAGCAAGAAAATATGCCCTTGGCAGTATTAAAAGCCTTAATACAGGAAGTGTATCCGGGTATTGAACAGCTTTATGAAATCAAATTTAAGGTCGTAACCCCTTAAATAAGCACATAACAAAGGAATGTAACATTGCACTATCTAACACTAATATTTTTATGGCCTATTTATTTAGTACAGGCTATTTGGGTAAAAAAAACCACCATAAAATTACCAGAGCCAAGCGGCGAGCGCGTTAATGCCTCATGCCGTTCGCCACAATTGTCGCTACTGATCCTAGGTGACTCTGCTGCAGCGGGAGTAGGGGTAAGCCACCAGCAACAAGCACTGGCGGGAAACATGGTTAAGCGGCTCTCTAATGATTATCAGCTCAATTGGCAACTGGTGGCCCAAAGTGGCTATAGCACCCAAAACTGCCTCAATAAAGTCAAACTCATGACCCATCAAAATCAGCTAACAAAAGCAGATGTTATTGTTATCTCTCTGGGCGTAAATGATGTGCTGAGTCCAATATCGGCAAAAACATGGATATTACAATTAAGTGAGTTGTGCGCATTGATCACATCAAAGTTAGGTGGAACACAAATTATCATTACTAATGTGCCTCCAATGGATCGATTTCCAGCGTTACCACAGCCTTTTAGGTGGTTTTTAGGCGCAAGAAGCCGAGAGTTCAACTTAGCTCTTTCTAATTGGGTTCAAACAAGCTCACTGCCATGCGAACAACTTAATATGGAATTGACGTTAGCTGATGCGCCAATGGCCATTGATGGGTTTCATCCAAGTGAGGTTATTTATGCCCACTGGGGACAACAAGCATGCGACATGATTAAGGTGAAAGCGTAAGCCAGACTTCAACCACACCCCTTCAAAATAACTTTAAGAAATGAAATTGATATAGCCAAATTGCAAACACAAAAAAGCCCCAACTAATGTTGAGGCTTTTTCGCACCATACTCTTTAATACTAAAAGTCGTATATAAACGCTTTATAGAAGAATAATGGTACCCGAGGCCAGACTTGAACTGGCACGCCCTATTTTAGAACGACGAGTTTTTTTTTAGTAAAATCATTCCAACAAATTTCAGATACAAAAAAGCCCCAACTTAAAACGACGAGGGATTTTATCTTTCGCCAACGCTCGAATTACAGGCACAAAAAAGCCCCAACTAATGTTGAGGCTTTTTCGCACCATACTCTTTAATACTAAGTCGTATGTAAGCGCTTTATGGAAGAATAATGGTACCCGAGGCCAGACTTGAACTGGCACGCCCTATCTTAAAACGACGAGGAATTTTTTAGTAAAATCATTTATTCCAACAAATTTCAGATACAAAAAAGCCCCAACTAATGTTGAGGCTTTTTCGCACCATACTCTTTAATACTAAGTCGTATGTAAGCGCTTTATAGAAGAATAATGGTACCCGAGGCCAGACTTGAACTGGCACGCCCTATTTTAGAACGACGAGGTTTTTTTTAGTAAAATCATTCCAACAAATTTCAGATACAAAAAAGCCCCAACTAATGTTGAGGCTTTTTCGCACCATACTCTTTAATACTAAGTCGTATGTAAGCGCTTTATAGAAGAATAATGGTACCCGAGGCCAGACTTGAACTGGCACGCCCTATCTTAAAACGACGAGGGATTTTTTAGTAAAATCATTCATTCCAACAAATTTCAGATACAAAAAAGCCCCAACTTACGTTGAGGCTTTTTTGTACCATACACCTTAATACTAAGTCGTATGTAAATGATGGTACCCGAGGCCAGACTTGAACTGGCACGCCTATTAAGCGAGGGATTTTAAATCCCTTGTGTCTACCGATTCCACCACTCGGGCATAAGTGTTGTTTTAATTGTTAATATAACAACTAAACAAAATTTGTGGAGGCGCGACCCGGAGTCGAACCGAGGTCGACGGATTTGCAATCCGCAGCATAGCCATTCTGCCATCGCGCCGATATAAACATGATTTGGAGCGACATATCGGGTTCGAACCGATGACCTATACCTTGGCAAGGTATCGCTCTACCAACTGAGCTAATGTCGCGTAAATCATTTGTTTATCTTTTCAAATAAACCTGATGTCTTGTAGCTAAAACCTTTTGGTTATAAGCCGAAGCATCCTTGTCTACGGGGGTGCATTCTACCGATTTCAGTGCCGGTGTCAATTGCTGTTTTCAACAAAATTAACTGAGTGAACACTAAGTAAACGTATTGAAGTTTTATTGCGCTACTCAGCCGTTAAGTCTTTCCATGCTGCAGAAATATAGCTCATCATCGACCAGAAAGTCAGCACTGCAGCAATATAAAACAAGCCATAAGCCACATCGGTCAAAAATTCATTCGGCTGCCAGATCAAACCAACAATCGCCGCCATTTGCGCCGCCGTTTTGTATTTACCAATCCATGATACTGCGACAACACCGCGTTTACCGATTTCTGCCATCCATTCACGTAGCGCAGAAATCACAATTTCTCGGCCGATCATGAATAATGCCGCTAAGGTTAGATAAATATTATCATTTTGCTGCACTAGTAATACTAACGCCGTGGTCACCATTATTTTATCGGCAACCGGGTCAAGAAAAGCACCAAAGCGAGTCGACTGCTTTAATTTTCGCGCCGCATAACCGTCTAACGCATCAGTTACCGCAGCAAGCCAAAAGATAAATGCCGAAGCAAAAGGGGCCCACGAATAGGGAAGATAAAACACAACAACAAATACCGGCAATAAAACAAGCCGAAATAAAGTTAATGCTATAGGTAAATTAAAAGGCATGAACGAAACCAAATAGTCAGAAGCAGCGCCAATCTTGCCTTAATTTTATCCCCCTCGCAATGCATCATGGATTGTTTGTGCCATTTCTAGGCTAATTCCAGGAACTTTTGTTAATTCAGCGACACTTGCGCCCTTCACTTCTTGAATACCGCCCAAATGTTGTAACAATAGTTTGCGCCGTTTAGGCCCCACACCAGCAATGGATTCTAGCGTCGATGTATTTCGGGTTTTCTGGCGCTTATTTCTATGGCCTGTAATTGCAAAGCGGTGGGACTCATCACGGATATGCAAAATTAAATGAAATGCTGGTGAATCACTGGGTAATTCAAAGGTATCTTCCGAGCCACCAAACACAAAGGTTTCAAGCCCTGCTTTACGACCTTCGCCTTTCGTTACCCCGATCAGTAAAGGCGCATTATCTAAATGCACACATTTTTCATCAACTATTTGCTGTGCAATACGTAACTGGCCTAAACCACCATCAATAAATACAATATCTGGCACCTTACCCTTGCTATCAATTTTATCAAATCGGCGACTTAAGGCTTGTTCCATGGCAGCATAGTCATCACCACCGGTAATGCCATTAATATTGTAGCGGCGATAATCGGACTTGTGAGGCCCCTCACGGTTAAACACCACACAAGAGGCAACGGTACTTTCGCCCATGGTATGGCTGATATCAAAACATTCCATCCGCTGGATTGGGTGACCTAGCTCTAATGCTTCTTCTAATAATTGAAAGCGCTGCTCAACGGTATTTTTGTGGGACAGGCGCGTATTAACCGCATTGGTGGCATTGGTTAGTGCTAGGCGTAAAAAGTTTGCTCGCTCACCTCTGACATGTGTTTTGATTTCAAACTTTCGTTCTAATGCCGCAGATATAGTTTGTTGTAATCTAGTTAGTTCTTCAAAGGAGTGACTTAATAATACTTCTTTAGGAATTGTGCGCTGGATGTCGGCATTTAAATAAAACTGCCCCATAAAAGAGACGAGTACTTCTTCAAGCTCAGTTTGTGCTGGCACGGTTGGATAATAGCTGCGACTGCCAAAGATTTTACCATCTCGTATAAATAATAAATGAAAACAAACGATACCTGATGCGTAATGTACCCCTATCACGTCCATATCGCCTTTGTGATTAGACACTTCTTGCTGCTCAGCCACTCGCCTTAGGGCGGTGATTTGATCGCGAAATTGCGCTGCATGTTCGTACTCTAGCTCATTGGCAGCCTTATCCATCTTCACCACTAGCTCACTGATCACTTGCTGATCTTTGCCTTTTAAAAACAGGCTGGCTAATTTCACTTGCTCGGAATATTCATCATCGCTTACGCGACCAACACAGGGTGCACTGCAGCGATCTAATTGATACTGCAAGCAAGGTCGAGAGCGCGACTTATAATAAAGATCATCACACTGACGAATAGGAAACAGCTTTTGCATCAGATGTAAGCTTTCTCTAACTGCACCGCCATTTGGATATGGGCCAAAATAATGGCCTTTTTCACGCTTAGGGCCACGGTGATAAGCAAGTCGTGGATGCTTATGGCCACTGAGCAAAATGTAAGGATAGGATTTGTCATCACGCAGCAATACATTGTATTTGGGCATGTATTGCTTGATGTAATCATTTTCGAGCAATAACGCATCGGTTTCACTGTGGGTCAGTGTGACATCAATATTGGCAATACGCGCCACTAATGCTTGAGTTTTTACATGGGGAATATTGGCTCTGAAATAAGATGATAAGCGCTTTTTAAGATCTTTTGCTTTACCAACATAAATGACTTCGCCCTTGTCATCGTACATCCGATAAACACCTGGCGAAGAAGAAACATTCTTGAGAAATAACTTTGGATTAAAACGAGATGGCATCAACTATCCTAAAATAGGTGTGAAATACCAGTTTGATTCAACACCTATTAACTAAAAAGAACTGGCATCAAGCATTTTGTAGCGAATCGCCAAACGGGTCAACTCTACATCACCACCAATATTCAACTTGGCAAATAAACGATAGCGATAACTGTTAACGGTTTTCGGGCTTAAATTGAGCTTTTCAGAAATGTCGTTGACTTTTTCACCATTGGTGATCATCAACATAATTTGAAGCTCACGTTCTGACAGGCTGCTAAAAGGGTTTTCGTCTGTATGACTAAACTGACTCAAGGCCATTTGCTGTGCAATCTCTGGAGATAAATAACGTTGCCCCCGAGATACCTGCTGAATGGCTCTTAATACCTCAGGCTGTGTTGCCCCTTTGGTTAAATAACCAGAGGCGCCAGCTTGCATGACTTTGGTAGGAAAAGGGTCTTCAGTTTGTACGGTTAATACGATGATTTTAGCTTCAGGTTGATAACGTAAAATTTTACGGGTCGCTTCTAAACCGCCCATACCGGGCATGTTCATATCCATCAAAATAACATCAGCTTCATTTTGACGTGACCACTGCACGGCGGTTTCGCCATCCGGCGCTTCGCCAACCACTTTTATACCACGCTCATCTTCCAATAAACGTCGAATACCGGTTCTCACTAGCTCATGATCATCAACTAAATATACTGAAATCAACTTCAACCCACCTTAAGCGTATTCTTCCTGAATTTTTATCATATCCTTACCGTTGTAATTTAGCCTATTGAACGAGTATCGCAAAGCAATATTAACCACAATAATGGCATAATTGTTCACTCCTTATGCAACCACTAACAACTAGCCCCTGTTGGCGGTTAATTATTAGACTGTTGCGATATACAAATATAACAACCTACAAAAAACCGTAGCAGTTGCCTACTACGGCTTTTAATTTTTTGTGCTTCAAGTCATTAGAAAAAATTAGTCTTCACTATTTTCCATGAAATCATCAGAAAAATCGGTTTCCCAATACTTATAACCTTGTACGGTTGCCTGAGCTGCGGCGCCCATTAAGTTAACTTGATAGGTTTTTACACCTGTTACATCAACTGATTGGTTAGCTGAAGCTTGATCGCCACTGTCTTCATATTTAGCGCTCGCTTCTGCTTGAGCTTGGCCTTCATAGCCTGACTCTTTAAAACGTGTCATAGCATTATTATTCATAAATGCTTGCACGAATGCCATTTGCTTCCAGCCAATGCCAGCACCGACGCCTCCGGTTGCAAAACGGTAATAGGAGTTTTGGCCTTTAGAGGTGAGTACGCAAACACCGCCACCGGTTGATAATGCAAATAAGTAACTATTGCTGCCAGTGCACACGACATATCCCACAGAGCTCGCTACCGCAGCTTTAGCTTCATTGTGCTCAGCATAAATTTCTTGCAATGCGGCTTGGGTTTCCTTGCGGGCATTGGCTTTTTTAGCCTCTGGTGTATCACCTGTAGCACAGCCGGTTAACAGTGCTGGAAGCATAACCGCAGCCAGCAGCATTTTTTTACTGAAAAGCGTATTAGACATTGATATTTCCTCTGTTGAACAAGTATTGCGATATGTATTTAGCCATAGCAATTATCGAGTGTATTTAATGACAGCATTTAACGGCACATCAAGAATATGAGCCGCTTATATTCGGATCATACTCGCTATTCATCGTTTAAAATCACAAATGGCTTATTTAGCCAATAACTGCTTGTGAATCCAACAATAACTGACGATAACAGTACCTAATTCATAGCAAAATTTTGACAAACACTCCCAACACCTCAACTTTTATTACATGCTTTTAAACTGCTACTATGTATCGCTTTCATTAAATTTAGCCTTTATTTCAAGAATTTGATCTAATTTTTCAACAAAAAGTGGCACTAGCTGCGGATCAAAGTGTGTTCCAGCTTCTTTTTTAAGTAATTCAAGCGCCTTTTCAACGGGCCAGGCTTCCTTATAAGGACGCTTACTGGTGAGTGCATCAAACACATCTGCCACTGCCACAATACGGCCATAAAGCGGTATATCCTCTCCGCTTAAACCATTGGGGTAGCCACTGCCGTCCCACTTTTCGTGATGGGTTAAGGCTATAGTTTGCGCAACATCCATTAATTCAGAGTCTTGCTCGCCTAAAATTTCAGCGCCGATTTCACAGTGCTTTTTCATTTGTTCAAATTCGTCAAAATCTAATTTGTCGGTTTTTTTTAAGATGGCATCCGATATGCCGATTTTACCCACATCATGCATGGGGGCGGCGTGCATTAATAGCTCGGCATCGTCTTCGCTTAACCCTGCTGCAAGGGCCAATATATGGGTGTAATAACTCATACGGATAACATGCATGCCGGTTTCGTTATCTTTATATTCAGCAGCGCGCCCAAGGCGGCGGATCACGTTCAATTGATTTTGGGCAATTTCAGCTGTTTTTTGCCTTACCTGTAAGGCCAACAAGCGGCTTTGACTGGTTAAGGCTAACTGGGTTTGCACTCGCCTTAATACTATCGGTGGATTAAAGGGTTTAGTGATGTAATCTGCAGCCCCTAACTCGAGCCCTTTTAATTCATCTGCCGCAGATATTTTTGCGGTAACAAATATAATCGGAATGTGCTGGGTGCGTTTATCTTGTTTCAATTGCCTGCAAACTTCAAAACCGTCAATACCGGGCATCATAATGTCGAGCAAAATGAGGTCTAATGTCATTGCCTTAGCAATTTTTAACGCGAGTTTGCCGTTCTTGGCAATTTTAATCTGATAGTCAGATTTTAATACACCGGCCAACACATCGATATTTTCAGCGGTATCATCGACCACTAAAATGGTTTGCCTTTCCATTTGAACTCCTATTAAACGCAAAAATTTTTAGTGAATAAGCCTCAATTACATGGCTGTTACTTTCTCAAGCATTTGGTTGGCAATTTCGAGACCACGATCCAACTCGTATTCCGACAATTGATAATCAAGCTGTTGATACTCATGTATTAATGGTTTTAAGTTTAAGCATTGTCCGTGGCTAATAAAATACTCTGTGGCTTCCATATCAAAATTCGATAGCATTGAAATGAGGACTTCTAAGGTTTCAATTGCTAATGACTTATTCAAAGTTTGATTTTCTAATGCAATTTGGGCGAAATCAGCACCTATTGGTTGTAGCTTTGATAATTGCAATGGCTCTGATATTTGTAGTCGCTTAGGCAATAGCCGTTCAATGTCATGACATACTCCTTGTAACTCTATTGATAGTTTTGTAAAAACCCGCTCATAGTGTGCTTCAGATAGACTATCAAGCGTTTGTTCAAACTTTGCTGCCAATGTGGCAAGCATTTGTGCGCCAATGCTGCCAGCAACCCCTTTTAAGGTATGTACCAACCGCTGAGTCAGTTCGGTATCATTATCTATAACAGCTTGTTCAACATACTGCGGAAAAGCTTTTTGCCCTCGGATAAATCTTACTAATAATTTGTGATACAAGCTTATATCACCTTGAATTCGGCTCAAGCCTAGGGCTACGTCAATATGATCACAGGCAATTGAATTGAGGTTTAGGGCAAACTTAACGACATCGGCATCTGTCGTTTCTATTGCCGATTTCGCTGGCTTAGTCGTGTTAGTGGCAACCGTTGGGCTTATCCATTTGGCCATAGTGATAAACATCGACTCAACGTCAATAGGTTTAGAGATATGATCATTCATCCCAGCGGCTAACGCTTTTTCACGGTCACCAGCCATGGCATTCGCTGTCATGGCAATAATGGGCAAGTGTTGAAATTGTGGCTGCAGCCTGAGTAACGAGGTCGCAGTGTAGCCATCCATCACCGGCATCTGGCAGTCCATTAACACCCCATCAAAATCTTGCTGCGCTAAACACTCAATGGCTTGTTGACCATTCTCAGCCAAAACAGTATCAATTTGCTTATTAATTAATAACTCTTCAATTAACTCTTGGTTGAGATCATTATCTTCAACAACAAGCACCTTTGCTCCTACCAAAGAGGTGATCGCCTTATCGAATGGGCTTTGAACCTTAGTTCGAGGATCTGCTAAAGATTTCCCAGACACTAATGAAGATAGGCTTTGGGTTAATGTTGTTAACGTAATAGGTTTAGTTAAAATATGGTCGATGTGAACAGACATTACACTCATGAGTAGCTCTTCTCTACCAAAAGCGGTAATCATGATGAGTTTAGGTTTAAGCTCGGGCGCAAGCTCGCCAATAAACTTAGCTACATCAACACCGTCAACCCCTGGCATTTGCCAATCGATTAAAGCAAAATCTGGCTTATTACCTGCCGCAATATATTGTATAGCCTCACGGCCACTGGCAACGGCTACTACTTGTAAACCTATTGAGCCCAATAGGTTAGTCAGTATCGAGCGAGCGATATCATTATCATCAGCCAGCAACACTGATTGCCCATCAAAGCGACGTTTTTCCAAGGTATCGAGAGTCACTGACGTTGAACGACTTAACTCAAAAGGACAATACAAACTAAACGTACTTCCCTGCTCAAGCTCACTTGTTACCGTTATGCTGCCCTGCATTAATTCGGCTAAATTCTTACAAATGGCTAAACCTAAGCCTGTGCCGCCGTATTTTCGGGTAGTTGAAGCATCAGCTTGGGAAAAGGCTTTAAACAATCTTGATTGTTGTTCTTGACTCATTCCGATACCGGAATCTGTTACTGAAAAGCGAATGAAAGCCTGTTGGCTGGTTAACCTTTCGAGTTTGACTGCAATAATAATATTGCCACGTTCAGTAAACTTTACCGCGTTATTGGCGAGGTTAATGAGCACTTGCCCTAGGCGAAGTGGGTCTCCTAATAGGTTTTTAGGGATAGTATTATCAATATCAAATAGCAGCTCTAAACCTTTATCTGCGACCTTGATCCCAATGAGGTTATTAACATTGTTTAACACTGCTTCGATATCTAATTCGATATGTTCTAAAGCTAGCTTACCCGCTTCAATTTTAGAAAAATCGAGAATGTCATTAATAATCCCTAATAAGGATTGTGCCGAGCGATGGGTTTTTTCAATATAATTGCGTTGCTGAGGGGTCAGCTGGGTGTCTAATGCTAAATGGGACATGCCAATTATGGCATTCATCGGTGTACGAATTTCATGACTCATATTGGCTAAGAAATCACTTTTTGCTTGATTTGCACTATCAGCGGCTGAAATAGCGGCGGCAAGTTTAGTTTGTAATGCTCGCGCTTCATTAATGTTGATATGAACCCCACTGATCCGATCGGGAACCCCATGCTTATCAAAAGAGTAAGGTTGTCCAACGCTTAAAATCCAATCGTAACTGCCGTCTTTTCTGCGCATTCTCAGTTCATGGCGAAGAATTTTATTGTCACTTGCAGCCAATGCTTGTTGCGGATTGGAGATCAAGTTTTGCTCATCGGGGTGGACTAAATCAATAAAGGTTTGCGCGCCATTGATTAATGGCGACCACTTGTCATCCTCTTGACATAAATCAGTTGGTTCATAACCTAGCATCTTTGAATACATGCGGTTAACCACGACTTGTTGCTCATTAGGATAAAAGTCCCACATTCCCATTTGCGCACTTTCTGAGGCCACTTCTAACTTTTCTTCTGATGCGAGTAACCGATTGGCAGCAATTTTTTGTTCGGTAATATCAAACACAATGCCATCAAAAAAACCTGACATGTTATTGCCATTACCGTCAAACTGAGCATTCATTTGTAAATAGCGTAGCTCACCTGAGCGATTAATAATTCTAAACTCCGCGACAATTTTATCTTGCGCTTTGATGGTTTGTTCAACCATGACTTTTAAATGCTCTATATCATTTTCAAAAGCAATATCAGCAAGTCTTCTAACTGGATGTTCACCGATAAAGTCTGCCATTTTATAGCCAGTTATTGGTTCTATGTTGGGGCTAATGTACTGTAAATGGTAATGGTTTATGTCAAAATCAGTGACTTTATATCTAAATACTGCGCCTTGAATATTCTCAACCAATGTTTGATATTGATGTTGATTTTGTAGCATCTCAGCACGGACAGTTTCTTGCTCATTAATATCTAATAGAGATAAACGGATTTCACTAAATTCACCCGCAACATCGGTTTCAACACGGGTCGATAATGAAACAATTAAGGTATGACCTGAATGATTAACAAGCTCTACACGTGCATCAGACGTATCAATGCCTTGCAACGCTTGGCTAAAGATTTGTTCGCCTTTAGCGTGCTTAGTGGCGAGTACGTCATGCCAAGTTAACGACGAGAAGTCTTTGCGGTCATAACCAGTAATCTGTGCAAATTGTTTATTGTGTTTAGTGAAGCGGCCTTGAAGATCTAATGTGGCATAAGCTACAGCAGAGTTTTCATATAAATCCCATAAGCGCTCTTCACGCTCTTGTAAATCTTGGGTTCGTATTGAAATAGTTTTTTCTAACCTTTCATTGTCAGCTTTAAAGCGCCGATGTACATGACGACTTAGCCACCAACCACCAAATGTCAGAAGCAAGCAAGAAATGGCAATAATACCAATCAGCATCACGACAATATTTCGAAAAAATAAATAGTTTCGGCTGGCTTCTTCAAGGGTCATTTCCGTCACAATACCAAAACCGTAGCGCTCATCCCATGTCCAGACACCGATAACATATTGCCCCAAGTAATTACGATAAGGCTGATAACTATAACCATCGTGTTTAAGGCTAATTTCTTTTGCTGCTAGGGTTAACGCTCCCTTGCCCCGACGGCCGTTAGCAGGTTGCTTTTCTGATAATAATCTCTGCGGATTAGTCACAGTCAAATTAAGTACTGATACCTGACCTGCTTTTAATAAACCCAGTGACACCAAGTCATTTTCATAGCGACTGTGAGACAGCATTCTTCCTTGGGCATCGACAAAGTATGATTCACCAGTGTCACCCACCGCGCCACTTTGAGTCAGCTTGGCAAATTCAATGTAAGGGTCAATACGAAGTGACAAAATGCCACTGATACTGCCATCATCTTGAGTAATGGGGCTTAAGGCAAACATGGTGAGTGTTTCAGCTTGCTTCAACCCAAATGGGTTTGATAACGCCACTTCTGATGGCATAGGTGGAGTAATGACAATATTACCGGCCAAGACTTGATTAAATAGCATCGGATACTGTTGTTTAACGATATTGATTTGACCTAAATTGCTGTCACGACTTGAAGATATATTGACTCCATCAACTGAGATAACAAAAAATCCTAAGGTGCCAAAGGCCTGACTATAACGCCCGTAAGCTTCGCGAGACCAAAGCACATGTTGATTTCCGACAAGTGGCGCTTTTTTCGAGTCTAACTTAGCTAACATTGCAGTGCGCTTAAGTAATAAAGGATTTGTGGCCACTGCACTCACTCGGTTTTGCCAGCCTAAAAACCAAGATGCCAAGGCTGCATCAGTGGTTTTAGACACCGACTCCAAGGCTAAGCCACTTTTTTGCAAGTCATGCTTATAAGCAACATTCAAACTAATTGCAGCGATAGATGAGATGAGCAGTAAGAAAGAAACAATGATGAGGCTAAAGTAAATCCTATTTTTATCGCCTTCAAAATAGCGGGCAATATCATGATTAACTTGCGCCTTTAGACGCCAAAAACACCAACCTAGTAATAGCAATAACCCAACAATGACGAGGCTTAATAATAGATTCATGTTTATTGTTCCCCATACTGTTGTGCGAGACGGTTGACCTTGAATATCACGTCGCAATGAGTGCTTTTTGAGTAATAGTTAGTTGCGTAATCTCTCAGCTTTATTGCAGTTATCGCTATAAATATTGCGTACAGTTGATGATAAGTCACTCCAGGTTATTTCGGTTCGTGGTTGGACATTTTGGCTCCAACTAAACTGGCAACAATGATCGCCATATAAAACTGACCTGTAATCGCTTCAGAAAAAGCGAAAAAACGCGCCATTGGCACTGCTGGTGATATTTCACCATAACCGACTGTAGTCAAAGTGATGTAACTGTAATAAATCACAGTCGTTAAATTATCGGTCCAATTTTGGGCTTCAATACCATTGAAAGCCACACCAAAAATCTCAATCAGCAATAGATAAATAAATGCCCAAATAAGCCCTAGTAACAGAAATATACAAATAGATCCGATAATTTGATTAGTGGAAATAACCCCGCTAAACAAGACCTGCTTAGCGGCGCGCCAGCTGGCCAAAATAAAAAAAGTTAAAATGGTAAATAGCGCGATAATATCAAGGTTCAACAATTCAAAAACTGAGCCGATACTGGCTACCACTAAGATAGTAAACATCACCCCGAAACTTGAGCGAAACCAGTGTTTATTCGCGCCTAATCCAATCACTGAAATAGACAAACTCATCACAGTTGTCGAAACAACAATGAGCTGGCCCTGTTCAAAAAACTGTTCCACAAAAGCTGAACTTAACAGCACTAACACCAACGACCCCAGTAGGTAGCTGAAGTTATCTTCTTCAGACATAGGTTTAACCATTGCAACAACTACCCTTGTGAGTTCTCTGAGTTCGGTAACACTTCATCACCATCAACTTCAGCCGTTTCAACCACTAGCCATGCTGAAAATAATTTATAACTTAAAGCTAAAATCACCGCGCCAACAAACAAGCCAACAATACCCGAGAGGATCATCCCACCGATAGCGCCTAACAAAATCACCAACATAGGTATATCAACGCCACGGCCCATCAACATCGGTTTTAAAAATGCATCACTGGCACTCACTAAAATGCTCCAAATCATAAAAATAATCGCGGTGGTTGATGATTCAACAGAAAATACATACGCAATAATAGGACCTAAAACCAAAATCGGTGGCAATTGAATAATCGCGAGTATTAGCACCAGTAACATCCAAATCCCGGTTCCTGGCACCCCGACTAAAGCAAGCCCAACACCTGCTAATATTGATTGAATAAAGGCTACCCCAATCACCCCCTGAACCACACTTCTGACGGTTGCAACGGCCAATTCAGAAAACTCTTCACCATGTTTGCCAGCTAGCCTGACTGAGACTTTATGGAACATTTGGCTTGAGCCAGATGCTTTACCCATAAACACCCCTGCGATAATGATTGAAATTAAAAATTGCAAAATTGTCATACCAAAACTACCAAAAGCACTGGCAGCCTTAGTCGAAAAGCTTTTTATTTCATCGGCATAGGTTTTTACCACATGCTCGAGATCTGCAGAGACGTCTGACCAGAATTCATATAGTTTCTCACCAACAATCGGGAGTTCAGCTACAGAGCTTTTCGGCGCGGGGATAACTAAAGTGCCGTCATGTATTTCTGCGACAAAGTCCTGCGTGCTTGAAACTATCGCACCTGAAAATAAGTAGGTAGGTACCAATAATATGGCTAAGGCCAGCAAGGTAATTAACAGGCTAGATTTACTCACCGACAATCGCAGCTTGCTACTGATAAATAACACCACTGGATACAGCGCAATGGCGATAATACCGCCCCATAAAATGGGCATAATGAAAGGCTGAATAATCTTAAAACACCATATGACCATGATAAAAATCAGGGCTATTTTAATCGCGGCATCCACTGCCGCATGAGTAAACTCTTTCGAGCTTGATATTGGTTTATCACTCATAACTTATCTATCCCTAATTAAATGCTGTTGCGTTTTAAAATTAAACCTTAGTTAATGTATTGACACCTTTATGAACATCGAACTTATTGCAGTGAAAAGCCATCACAACAATAGGTGATTTTTCAGTAAACCTAGTATTGATAAACGAGAAAATTTGATTTCCTCCATTAAATCAACACTTAGCGTTCAATAAAATATAGCCTAGCGGCTACAATAAAACCGCCTAATCATGATTAGTTTGTAAGAACTTCCAATTTCTGGTTTCTAAAAAAAATGAAGCCACAACCATATAAACACCGACAATAAATAGCTGCGCAATACGAATATAGAAGTTGGTTGCGACATCGGCATCTGTTGACGAAGCCGTCGAGCCGACAACCACTAGCAAGGCTGAAAATATCCCCGCAAAAATAGGCGCTTTAGCAGGATCATCATAAATTTTTTGTGCAAAAAATAACGCGGCTATCATAGTGAGCCCGATATAAAACGCTAACTCAGGCACGACAACTAACATGTTATAAAAAATAATCGCCAGCACACCACCTATGCCATTAGTGAGTAATAAAAACAAACTCACTTTAACGCTCTTAGTGCCGGCCGTTTGCAAAGATAAAATTGCAATAAATATCATGGTCAGTAATGCGCCGGTCACCTCAAATAAAAAGAAAAAGGTGATCACCGGAAATGAAATAATTAATGCCCTAACTGACTCGTAAAGCCGCTCGTCATTAGATAATTCTGACTCAGAATGAGTTTCTTTTTCTGGTGCTAAATCAGGCAACAAAATATGCAATAAAGTAAAAATGATGACCGCCACCACGCCTGAAAAGCTTAAGCCGACACCAAAAAAAATCGCCGCACCTGGATGTAAAATCCCTAAATAGGGTAATACTAATGTCGAGACAATTAATATAGTGGCGAAAAAATTCCACTTGGGATCAGAAAACAGGTAATAGGCCCATAGCATCATTAATGCGAGTAATGGCAACAGTACAAATGGATATTGAACCGGCCCAAAACTCACCATCCAAGCAATGGCAATAGTGACCACCATTGAAATAAGCAATTCGTAAATGGTTTGCACTGTCGGCACCACTCTATCAACTAAAAACTTAGCGACAAACACCGGTAGTATAAAAGCTAATTGCCAATCAAACACCGCAGCTATGGCCACTGCAATGCCTATCCCCAAAGTGAAGCGTAATACTCGACGGGTAAATATCGCCTCAGCAAATTGAGCATTAATGGCTTTAAAGGCTAGCTCGCTATCTGACATAGGAGAACCAGCTAACGACTCGGATCCAAAACTTACCAAATAAGTTCATCAGTGAACTTTCTTCGGTATACACCATGACATCCGCTTGACCGCCGACACGTCGCAACCCTTTAGCCTCTTCGTCATCAAAATGAATGGTTACAGGAAATCGCTGAGATTGTCTTAACCAACCTGTTTGGCCTGTTGTTTGAGCCAGCTTTCCCGTTTGTTCACTTTGTCCCCAATCAACACCATAATCGATATAGGCTACTTTCCCAGTAAAAACCTCACCCGGAGCATAATCCAGTGCAAACTCGACTTTATCGCCCGCTTGCATATTGCCTAAGCTATTTTCTCTAAAGTTCGCTTCAATCCACACATCTTCAGATGAAATAAAGGTCATTACCGGTTGACCAGCGTTAGCATAAAAACCTTCTTTTAAACGAAAGTTTGATGCCACGCCATCGGTGGGCGCTTTAATTTCGGTGCGTGCCAGGTTAAGTTCAGCTTGCTCTAAGGCCAATAACGCTGATTTTACCGCGGTATTGTTTTCACCTTCTGAGCCCAACCTTTCTTCTGCTTTGGCTAAATCTGCTTTAGCACTAGCGACACCCGCTTCTGCGCTAGCAAGTTCCGCTCTAGCATTGTCGGCATCAGCCTCTGACATCACCTGCTGCTCAACCATGGTAAAAATACGCTTAGATTGTACTTTTGCATTAGTAAAGTTTGCCTCCGCATTAACAACCTTTGCTTTTGCAGCGGTGACATTAGCGGTTAAAGCTCCCATATTTTGCCCAGCCTGCGTCACATTTTGCTCAGCGGTAAATAATGCAATCTCATAATCTCTTGGGTTAATTCTCGCAAGCACCTGCCCTTTACGGATCAAGGTATTTGGCGTGGTTAAAATTTCAATTACCTCCCCTGAGACTTGCGGGGTAATGGGGACCACAAAACCGCGAACTCGACCTAAATCAGTTGAAGGAATATAACGATCAGCAATAAGATGGAATACAAACAAAAAAGCGACCACTATCAGTATGATATTGGTCGCTTTTCTTATTTTCTGATTTTTGGACTTATCCGCTGCGCCATTAGCAACATGAATGTCATCTGTAGGCGTTGATAAAACGGCTTGCTCCGGTGTATTTGCCGGTAATTCAGTGGATGAAATATCGTTATGCTTATCTGCCATACCCTTCCCTTGCATTGAAATCAATTGCATTACTTTTTAAATTAACGGCTTGCATGAGCCAATAATGTTAATAAATAGTAGAGTTGTTACATTAACGTCAGTATAGGATTATTTTTGCTCAAAACTCAACACTCTAGCTCAATGAACAAGCAAGAAAGCTGTGTTTAAGCCCTTTACTTAAGTTATTGATTTAACATTTTGATTTTAACTAATGATTTGAACGGCCGTTTGAGAAGGCCCTTGCTGGGGAATTGCATTAAATTGCGATGTATATTGTTACTATTACTACTTAAGAATCTATTTTAAATTAAGTGTATTCTTTAAAAGCTGCTTGGTTTTAATTGCCTAATATTAAAAAAGCAAAGCAAGTATAAAGATCAACTCAAAAGCATTCCTACAGAATGAAAAATCCTAATTAGACAAATCAAGACCTTAATTTCACCACTAAAAATCTAACATCTGCAGCTGGTAATAATCTGCCCATTTTTCACGCCAGATAAAGGTTTAGAGCTTATAGATTAAGCCCTAGCCAGATTTTTAACTTTTTTGTATATCGCTCTTAATGGCTTAATTTTTGAAAATTGCATTCTAATCGTCTCAGCAAGGTATTTTTTATTTTTAAACCGCTTAAGACCATTAGGCGCAATCATTTGGTTTGTATCAACACAATAAACAAACTTGTTAGACCGATTAGCAATTTCAATTGCTTGCTGATAATCACTTTCGATAAATAACACATTTGGGCTACGCTTAAAGTAGTCTGCCTTATGGGAAAAATAATCTACTTGGGCCCGTCTTGCGGCTTTTGAAGGCAAATCTAACATTTCTAGTTTGTTATAATTAACGCCATGTTTTGCCAGCCATTGCTCAGTATGTGGTCGAAATTTTTCTAACCTATTAGTTATCAGCACATCAACTTTCATGGTTGGGATAAATCGAGGAGTCGCATCAGCGAGAAACTGAATATATTTCTCCCCATCATCATTTTGTTCCTCAGTTGGATCCTGGCACAGGACACCATCAATATCGACACAAGCCTCAGTCACGATAGGATGATGAAATAAGTTCCATTCAAAAACCCGTGGAAAGTCCACATGCTCAAAAAAGATATCAACTTTGTCACTGACAAGCGCAGTGGTGTAAATCGCAGCTGTGGTCACCTTGCCTTGGAAGCTGCTAGGTATTTTGGCTAGCGCATCTATCATCGAACCACCAGTTAGAATGCTGTCATCGACAATTAAAATGTTGCTTGCTTCATGGGGGAAGTTTAAGGCTTTTTTGGCATCACGAGTAATGCCTTTACCTAACTTATCATTGCGAATAAAAGCAGGTAAATCGATACTGTTAGCATTGAGCAATAACGCCACCATATATGCAGGTACCATTCCACTTCTTGGAATACCTACAATTAAATCAAAGTCTTGTTGATTGATTTTGTGAATATTATTTTTAATATCATCACTCAAATCACAAAAGGACTTATAATTCATAGCAAACTCCAATGTTCATAGATTACAGCCTGATGCTTCAAAGCAGACGCTGTTAAGCTTAAATTCTACTAAATACTCATAGAGTATTGGTCCGTAGCCGCAACTACTATGCCGCCCAATACATACCGAATCATTAACCTATGTTGTTTGAGTAAAGTTCAGATTCGATCCCTCAAGACTCGACTCTAACTAATGCAATTTATTGAATTTAGCCATAACAGCAAGCTTTATCAATTGTAGCTTGGTCTAATAAAATACAAATAACCCTTTAACAGCCTAAATTAAAAATACGCCATAAAAATGACAGTTTTAAGTCTAAATCAGATTAGTAAATTATCAAATCTACAAATATCAACAAACAGGATAAACATCAACCTTGCCTGTAGCACTACACAGTTTCAGCCAATGAACAATTAAGCGGATAAAAAAAATGCCACAGATAAAAACAGATATTATCTCATATAATCAATAAGTAAGTGACTCATTCAAAAATAGACACACTATATATATTTTATTAAAGCAAAATAACGACTCAAGATGATAATTATTTCAACCATAAGTCGTAGCTAAGAGTTGAGTTCAATTCACTTCAATATGAGTAAATCGCGACAAGCTTCGAAATTACCAATTAAAGCTGATCTTAATCATAAAATTAATTAATTTCAGTTTTAAAATCTAACCTCTAGAACTTCTTATTTTTTATTGTCTATCTTGAGTTTTATTACCCTGTGGAACTTCAAATTGACTATCATGATTTTGTTTTTCAGAAACTGAAATTACTTCATATATATAACGTGCTATTGCCTCTTTTTCCACTCAATTACTATGTCATCGACCATACGAATTAAAACTGAAATACGGCCGCTAAGTATTCTTTATTACTTTTATAGCTTCTGCCCTGTGTAAGCAGTTCATCACGGTACTTCATCGCATCGGCCGGGGTAATATCGTTAGTGCAAATAGCTTGAGTGCTTTTTGATGACCGGTTACCGATTGTTGGCAGTAACTTAATTAAGTGACAGGTTCGCTGTTCAAGTTGTTTAATAGAGAGTGGTCTAATGCCTGACTTCTCTTTTGAAGTAACAAAACCTGCTAGAGCATCATGTAACGTCACCACGG
>NZ_MCTV01000016.1:0-6411 GCF_002874545.1 Shewanella sp. 10N.286.52.C2 | reverse complement strand
CCCACACAAAAATGCCTTACGTACCACACGCGAACAACAGTGGTAGTAAGGCGTATCTTCTAAACTCACGAGTGTTTTTCTAGGTCTGGCCATCTTTAATCACCAAGTAATGAGCAATAACTAAAGCCTAGTAGGGTGTTTAACATTTAGCCACTTAGAATGGGTGGCCATGTTATTAAATCACCGAATATTAAGCAGTAACCAAAGCCTAGTAGAGTGTTTGATATATAGCCATTAATCATGGGTGGCCATGTTATTTCTTTGTGCAAGTATGATTTATGACTATAGTTTCTCAGCATGTAATTGCTGAAATAAAGTCAACTTTTGTTGATGCTGAGTATGAGTCACATGATTAATTAGATAATAATACACGTTTCTTGCACTGATAAAATCTGCTTGTTGTAATGAGGGAATCAATGCTTGAATCAGCTGTGGACTCTGATTATTTTGCTTCTGCAATAGCTGCAGAAAGCTATGTAAAGATTGTGGGTCTTGCCAAGCGGATATTTGTTTCGCTAATGCTAATATTAACGTGCTATTTAGTTTAATTATTTCCTCTGATTCTAGTAGAGATTGCAATATTCTCAATCTGAGAGAGTGACTGCCATATAAAGTGAGTTCTGTAACCATTTTCTGGTACTGCGGCATTGCTAAATTCTTGGAGAACGCGATGATGTCATTTTCAAAACCTGACTGGTTTGTTAAAGCAAATTCAGTGACTGCTGCGATTGTTTTGTTATCTTGATATTGCTGGTAGGCTAGCTGTGAAATGGCAAATTGCTGTAACTCATTTTTTTCATGTTTGAGTAAGTTCAGCAGTTCCAACTGGTTAAGTTCACTGCCTGTAATATTGGCGACAATGCTGACTAGTTCACCTTGAGCAAAATGCCAAAGTGTATAACAAGTCCAAATTGCCCCTTCAATATAATCTTGTTTGTTAATGGCTACAGTAGCGCCTGTAACAGCATCTGCGCCGACAGTAGGCGCTGACCCGCTACTTGTCTTATTGATCAGTTCACTGGCTTTTAAATCTGCTAAGCCTGATTGCTTATTCGATAAGATACTTGTTAACTTTACGTAATCTTGCGGCTCAAAATCCTGTGCTTGGCCTTTTTCCAGTTTGAGGTTATCGGCCATAGTGTAATGGGTGAATTGACCTATTGCATCCCAATGTAAAGTCACAAGATCTGTCTTGCAAAGATCTTCGCCGCAAAAAACGGATATGACATTCATCGAATAGTTACGAGTTAACTCTTCTGGTAAGCCTGAAAAGCTTTTGCTCAAATCTGAGCTGCGAATTGATTCTGATGAGACATATAATATGTTACTTTCCGCTACGCTCGTTTTGCTACCTGGGTGAGTAAAGTTTACCGAAATACTGATTAACGGCTCAGGTTTACTACAAGCCGTTAAAAATATAGTTAACAATAAAATAGATACTCGCCTTAAAATAGACATTAGCTATAAGCTCTTATTTCAAAAAGTTTTACTGTTGGTTTACCGTATGTTGAAAGTATCTCTAGTTTTAACGCTGTAGCATTAACGGATGGGAAGTTGACTTTAATTAAGCGTGTTCGATTTTGTTTAATGCTAGCAACATCAATCCATTGACCTTTAACTCTAGCTTGAAGCTTTAAATCTTTAACCATTTCATCAGGCACGCTATTACTAAAGTATTGGTCATTCTTGGAATCTTTACGCATCATGATATTGCGTTTCACATTGGTGTCACATTTTATTTCAACTGTTGATATACCAACAGGCTTAGGCCATTCCAATTGTATATTGGCTGGCAAATTTCGAGATTGCCAGTGATTGATTTTATTGTCTATATCTCGTGAAATGCCATTTAATAGGAGACTGATATCTCCAGACAAGGTACTTGAAGCAAATAAAGTACTTTTACGTGCTAGATCATTCGGTGCTTTTGCTGGCCTTTTCGGAATAAAGACATCATCACGTAATAATTGCTCTTGTAATTCATTGATATGACTCTTCCCTAACTGCCTTGGGCTTACGTTCAACTTTTGACATAAATTTGCAGCGGTACCCACAGCTTGGCCCATAAGGGCACAAGTTGCCATGATACGAGAAGAGGCAAGTGCGATATGAGTTTGACTGATGTTTCTTCCTGCAAATAATAAGTTAGTTATTGTTCGTGAATATAAGCTTCTATAAGGAATTTGGTAGACTTCATCAAAGTGAGCATGAAAGATAGTAGGTGCCATGTGGATGTTATCCATACCTCCTGGATTGTGCTCATCAATTCCCCAACCGCCAAATGCAACAGCATCCTCAAAGTGTCGTAGTTCAATTAAGTCTCGTTCATTATGTATATAGTCTCCTATAAAGCGCCGAGATTCACGCCTTGATGGCAATGAACCCACCCAATCTAGAGCGAGGTTTGCTGATTCAGGGAATTGACCAGAATTTTTAATATGATCCCAAACACCATGAAGGTAACCCATTAATTTGTGTCGATTAATCTCTTGCTCACCAACAATGTCATATTCACTACCGACTTCAACCCACCAAATACCTTCATCGTAAGCTGCAAATTTTCGGCGCTTATGGGCATTTTTAGCATCAAATTTGATCGCCCATGAAGGCGCGGTGTAGGGGGTTTCACGGCCCATGTCTTTCGCAGACATTAGTAATGATGCGCCCATTTGCCACCCATCTGCAACATCTGGGGCAAATTGTTCATTAAACTCAGATTTTCCTTCACGTCCAGTTCGATATTCTGCGCCAGCAGTAGCGGCCATAAGTCCATCGCCTGAGCAGTCGATAAAATATTGTGCGCTAATTAAATATTCAGTTTCCGTTGTGAGTTGCCAGCATCGAACCTGCTGAATTTGGTTATCCTTGACGATACTTGCTATAGCTTGGGTGTTTAACATCAATTCAATGTTAGGTTCTCGTATGACAAAGTCATACAAAACATGGTCCCAAACAGGAAATGATTCTTGTGGGTTTTCGAAACGATTATGCAATAATATTTCTTCAATGATACCAGTTTCACGCTCTGCAAGGCCTGAGTTTAAACGGTTGACGCCATTTAAGTGCACACGCATTTCACTTGAAGCATTGCCCCCTAAAACAGGCCTATCTTGTACCAGTACCACCTTAGAGCCTAATCTTGCTGCAGAGACGGCTGCACATATACCAGCGGCGCCACCGCCGATGACAACAATATCAGCACTAAGGCTGACATTTCGACTGGGCCGATTTAAATCTGTATTGTTATTCGTACCTAAGTTTAGCCATTTGTCTTTAGTGCGGTCTTGTTGATTGAATTGACTTTTGGACCCATCGGAGAGTGGTGTATTTGTATTTGAGTTTTTATTTTTATCAGCAGAGCCGATACCAATAGCCATTTGGCTAGCACTTGCTGGAAATACAGATGCTAGAGCTGCAGCTTTAAAAAAGCTTCTTCTTTTCATGTTTTAGTTCTTCCTTGTTAACAATTGAATTCAAAATCACTCAGTGAAACCAGCTAGTTAAAGGTGTAATACAATAGAAGCGATTATCTAGGCTGTTTAATGATCTTTATTAATAGTATCTACTGAATTGATGCGTCCCTTATTTTGTTCAATAGATGAGACAGAGCTATTCGGCCAGGTTTCCTTCAATTGAGCCAACAGAGCTGTTGTTAAATCTGGTTTTAACTCTGCAATATTGACTGTTTCATGAGGGTCTTGATGATGATCAAACACTTCTACAAAAAGTGGACTCAGCTGCGGATCTCTGTGGTCTTTCCAAACGATAATGCGATATTGAGAGGTACGCATGGCATACCCCATAAGGAATTTCTCAAAAAGCTCTCTATTCCACTCATTTATTTTAGTAGCATGTTGGTTGTGTTTGAATTGATGCTGAATTTGAGTTTCTACTTGTTGTAATAATGGTCCGAAATAGGTTTCTCGCATGCCTTTTCGTAAAGGGTATGCTCCCCATTCACGTAGTGCAGGTGTTGGAAATTGGCTGAAAGCGGCTTGTTTCCAAATTTGATTAGGGTTTTCCAGTAAAGGCACCATACTTTTTCCTTGGGTGATAACGGGGGCTGAAAAACCTGCAAGCTCTGTTAATGTTGGATAAAGATCCACTAATTCAACTAATGCTTGTGAAGTGACTGATTTCGGATTTTTTCTGGTCTCAGGGGTAGATATTATTAACGGAACACGCGTTGCTGTTTCATAGTTACTGGCCTTACCCCAAATTCCCATTTCACCTATGTGATATCCATGATCGCTCCACAAGACAATTATGGTGTTTTGCATGATGTTTTGAGATTCTAAAGCTCTAATTAGCTTACCTATTTGTGCATCAACGTAACTCACCGATGCAAGGTAAGCATGTTTCAGTTCAATAGCTAATGTGTCATTAATAGGACCTTTTTTGGGGATGTTAGAAAAAGTTCTTAGCTCAAAGGAAGAGTGCAGTCCTACGCTAGCGCCATTCTTCGGAGGCGCTCTTAGCGTAGTTAATTCAATATCATGATTTTGATATAAGTCCCAATATTTTTGTGGAGCAACCCATGGAAGGTGTGGTTTATTCAAACCAAAGCCGAAAAAAAATGGTTTATGTGATTGTTCTGTTAATTCTTGAATAGTCAAAATAGCTAACTGAGCATTGTAACCGTCTTTATATGCGGTATCCGCAACTTTTGCCTTTTCAAATGCTGGTCCACTTCCAAGCCCAAACTTGGCTTGCTCGCCATAACGCAGTTTCATAATTTTTTTATTGGCTATTTGCTGCTGTTGGTTAATGCTCAATGCGTAGCGTCTAGGTTTTGCTATTTGATTTGGAATGGTTTGAACCGCAGGCCAATTCCAAGAAAGTTTGTCATCTTTATCACCATGATGAAAAATTTTACCAACGTAACTTGTATTATATCCGTGGGCACTAAAGTGCTGGGGCAAAGTAATGATATCAGGATATTTATCACGAAATTTAATGTAGTTATGAATTACCCCTGTGGTATCAGGGCGCGTTCCTGTTAGTACACTTGCTCTTGAAGGACCGCATATTGCTTGCTGTGCATATGCTTGAGTAAATCGGACTCCTCCCTTTGCTATTGCATCAATGTTTGGAGTAATTGCGCCTGATCCCGCTTTCAAATCATCAATTGCGATGAATACAACATTAGGTTGGCTAAGATCGCTCTTATTTAAACCTGTAGGTTTAATACTAGAATCGAAGGTATTTGCTACAACAACAGAGGATAAACAACAGCCCCCCCAAAGTATCGATATCACGACTTTGAGATTTATTTTTGTATATATAGCCACTTGGAGACCTTTCATTTATTCAACCACTTAAACATTGCATCTAAATAAACATATGATGTTATGTTATTTTTAAATTGGTCATTTTGTCAACTATCTCAGATGTTATTTGTCTATTTATTGCTAGGTCATGTTTATGCTCCTCAATGAAATAAGTGATTGAGGGAAGTTACAGGGTTTGGATTTTCGGTATGTACTTGGAGGTTATTATCAATCAATGCTGAGTTTAAATTGTTCAGTCCGTCTATCTAATAGTTGGGATAATGTCTGCTTTGTTGGTCGTAGATTAATTCGATTCGACGTTCGTTCAGCACTTAATTTTTTCATTATTTAGGTTTGTTGTTGCAGTCGGACTTGATGCTGTTAAGCAATCATTGTGCTGCTTACATGTTTTAAATGAGGTTTTGTTGGTTTCTTGTTTGCAAAAGTTGGCTTCTTGTTTGCGAAAGTGGTTTTTTGATTGGGTTTTGAGTTAATAGTGTGTTTTTGTTTTGCGTATCAAGCTGAATCTTGCATAGGAATCATTATAAACAATTGATATTGGGATCGTGATCGCTATGTGAAATATTCTTCATGGTAGACTCCTGCGCCATTCAAGATGAGATTAATTCCTATTAAGCTTTAATTAAGGTTCGCGATGATGAAGCAATTAAAATGGGTGGCAATGTTAATTGATCTACCCACTCACGGCGATGTTCATAGTTTTCGCCTGTCGACTTATCAAACCTAATACATAGCCACCCATTATTTTGAAGTTATAACATAACGCCTTTCATTTTGAGTTGCCAACACCAACATTCATTTACTGATGGGATTATTCCTGCCAAAGGACTGAATATTTCATCATTAATCACCAAAAATAACTCATAAACTAAATTCAACACAGCAAAAAAGCTTGATATCTATCAAGTGGAAAATGCTTTTATTTGAAATTAAGAAATGGTGTATTAAGCGCACAACCAGCGCTGACAGTTAGCTGCACCTTGTCGTCGTTTTAGGTCTAAATGCTCACAATAATCTGTTAATGCAGGCAACGCCCCCACCGCACCTTTGAATAAAGCGCCAAACTCAGTGGTGATTTTAAGCCAATTCTCTGCGGGAATGTTCAGCCTATTGAGGATAT
>NZ_MCTV01000015.1:65561-86256 GCF_002874545.1 Shewanella sp. 10N.286.52.C2 | reverse complement strand
GTCTTGTACTTGGAATACGGCTTCGCTGGCATTACCTGTGCCATCGACATCAGACACGGTTAGCGTGCCAGAGACTGTTTCAAACGTGTTGTTATCCGCATCGGTTGCACCATCTTCAGTGACCGTACCTGCGTCAGAATCGCCATTACCTACATCAACGGTGATATCCGCTGGGTCATTAGCGCCAGTGATTGTGATGGTGAGTGTTTGCGTTAGAGATTGAGTGCCGTCTGTTGCAGTATAAGTAAATACGGCATTGGCAGTCACACCATCTGGTAACGCTTCTGAAGATGCGCCATTAGCGATAAACGTGTAACTACCATCAGAGTTGATAGTTAATGTGCCATATTCATTGGCGATCACCCCAGGTTGTCCAGCAGTAACCGCAGTGTTTGTGCCTGACACACCAGAATGGACCCCAGTGACACTTAGTGCGTCGCCATCTAAGTCACTATCGTTGCTCAATACGCCATTAGCTGCATCTGCTGTTACAGTGGTATTTTCATCAACACTATCAACATCAGCCACTAAGTCAGGGGCATCATTTTGAGCGCCTACATTAATGGTTAATGTAGCGGTGTCAGTGTCAGTGCCGTCAGTGACGGTATACACGTAGCTGTCTACGCCATTAAGGTCAGCCGGTGGCATATAGGTGTAACTGCCATCAGCAGCGATGATGATAGTGCCGCCTTGTACTGTGGTGAAGGTGCCAGCAATCACAGAAAGGTTATCACCATCGACATCGGTATCATTGGCATCTAAGTCAACAGTTGAGGTGAATAGGGTATCTTCTTGTGCATTAATAACATCATCAACGGCGATAGGAGAATCATTTATTGGAGTGACTTCAAGTGTCAGTGTGGCAGTATCACCTGTATTGGTCTTGTATGTAATTACAGGAACTTGGCCATTCCAATTATCAGCAGGCGTGAAGGTATAAGTACCGCCTTCATTGATGACAATTGTGCCACTTTCAAGTGAAACTTTAGTACCTGCAAGATAGGTTTCACCATTGATTTCAAAACTTGTGACCGTGAGATCGTTATCAATATCGCTATCGTTATCAAGCACATTACCTGTTGCGACAGTATCTTCTGCCACTGTATTGCTGTCATTTTCAAGTGCAGCCATATCATCAACAGGAGTGACTTCAAGTGTCAGTGTTGCAGTGTCACCGGTATTGGTGGTGTAAGTGATGACAGGGACTTGGCCGTTCCAGTTTTCAGCTGGGGTAAAGGTATAAGTACCGTTTTCATTGATGACAATCGTGCCACTATCAAGTGACACTTCAGTACCTGCAGGATAGGTCTCACCATTGATTTCAAAACTCGTGACCGTGAGGTCGTTATCAATATCGCTATCGTTATCAAGCACATTACCTGTTGCGACAGTATCTTCTGCCACTGTATTGCTGTCATTTTCAAGTGCAGCCATATCATCAACAGGAGTGACTTCAAGTGTCAGTGTTGCTGTGTCACCGGTATTGGTGGTGTAAGTGATGACAGGGACTTGGCCGTTCCAGTTTTCAGCAGGGGTGAAGGTATAAGTACCGTCTTCATTGATGCCAATCGTGCCACTATCAAGTGACACTTCAGTACCTGCAGGATAGGTTTCACCATTGATTTCAAAACTCGTGACCGTGAGATCGTTATCAATATCGCTATCGTTATCAAGTACATTACCAGTTGCGACAGTGTCTTCTGCCACTGTATTGCTGTCATTTTCAAGTGCAGCCATATCATCAACAGGAGTGACTTCAAGTGTCAGTGTTGCAGTGTCACCGGTATTGGTGGTGTAAGTGATGACAGGAACTTGGCCGTTCCAGTTTTCTGCAGGGGTGAAGGTATAAGTACCGTCTTCACTGATGACAATCGTGCCACTATCAAGTGACACTTCAGTACCTCCAGGATAGCTCTCACCATTGATTTCAAAACTCGTGACCGTGAGATCGTTATCAATATCGCTGTCGTTATCAAGTACATTACCTGTTGCGACCGTGTCTTCTGCTACTGTATTGCTGTCATTTTCAAGTGCAGCCATATCATCAACAGGAGTGACTTCAAGGGTTAATGTCGCTGTATCGCCCGTATTGGTGGTGTAAGTAATAACCGGAACTTGGCCATTCCAATTATCTTCTGGGGTGAAGGTGTAAGCACCATCTTCATTAATGATTAGGGTGCCACCATCGACAGTAACTTCTGTACCAGCAGTATAAGTGATACCATCAACGTCAAAACTCACCACGGTTAAGCCGTTATCGATATCGCCGTCGTTATCGAGAACATTACCTTCAGCGACGGTATCTTCAGCAACAGTATTGCTGTCATTTTCAAGTACCGCAGCATCATCAACAGGGGTGACTTCGAGGGTTAATGTTGCCGTATCACCAGTATTGGTGGTGTAAGTAATAACTGGAACTTGGCCATCCCAATTATCTTCTGGGGTGAAGGTGTAAGCACCATCTTCATTAATGATTAGGGTGCCACCATCGACAGTAACTTCTGTACCAGCAGTATAAGTGACACCATCAACGTCAAAACTCACCACGGTTAAGCCGTTATCGATATCGCCGTCGTTATCGAGAACATTACCTTCAGCGACGGTATCTTCAGCAACAGTATTGCTGTCATTTTCAAGTACCGCAGTATCATCAACAGGCGTCACTTCAAGGGTTAATGTCGCTGTATCGCCCGTATTGGTGGTGTAAGTGATCACCGGTACGTTACCGTTCCAGTTTTCATTTGGAGTAAAGGTATAGGTGCCGTTTTCATTTAGGACTAAGCTGCCGCCTTCGACAGACACGGTATCGCCTGCATCATGAATGGTGGCATCGCCTGCCACAGTGAAGGTGGCCACGGTTAAGGTGTTATCCACATCAGCATCATTATCCAGTACGTTACCGGTGGCGGGTGTGTCTTCGGCGACCGTGTTGGTGTCGTTCACTAATACCGATGCATCATCAACCGGGGTGACTTCAATGGTTAAGGTCGCTGTTGATCCCGTGTTGGTGGTGTAGGTGATCACCGGTACGTTACCGTTCCAGTTTTCATTTGGGGTAAATGAGTAATTGCCTTGAGCATCTATCACTAACACGCCATCATCTAATGTTACTAACGTACCAGTTGAGTATGTTTCGCCATTAACTTCAAAGCTAACTACAGTGAGAACGTCATCGGTATCGGTATCATTATCTAGAACATTACCTGCAGCGATAGTGTCTTCTGCAACAATAATGCTGTCATTTTCTGCCACAGTAGGAATATCGTAGTCTTCTGTAGAAGTTGCTGTGCCCTTAGCACCATCAGCGCCGTATCCATATACAATGCCATCAATTACAGTGTCGGGATCGTTTAATAAGTCAGTTGCATCGACATCTACTGAGAATGTACCATCAGATTGCATAATCGCTTGGTATTCTTGACCATTAATGGTCAACATAATGATACCGGTAGTGATAGAAGCATCAGCGGTCACGGTACCTGTAATTGTAATCGTGCCAGTCGCTTCATCTGGCGTCAGTATGTTATCGCCAGTGACGGGATCAATATCTAAAGTAATGTTTGTATTATCAGGAAGATCATTATCATAAATACGTAACGTAGCCTGAGTATCACCTAGTACAGCATTGGTTGGATTAGATAAGTTTATTAGCGCAAATTCAGGGCTACCTTCTACGATTAAATCATCTGTAATAGGGACGCTAATATAAGCTGTAGTTTCACCAGGGAGGAAAGTCACAGTGCCACTTACATTAGTGAAATCTTCACCGAATAAAGCGGTTAGCTCTTCTGAGCTATAATCAAGGGTAATGGTTTCTGTGCTTGGTTCACTTAACGTCAGCGTGAATAATGCAAACTCCATTCCTTCTACAACAACGGCGTAGTCAATATCGACAACAGGTAAGTCTGAACCGTTACCGTCGTTATCAAAAATGGCAAATTCTAGTTCTTCATCATAAACATTTTCACCAGTAACAATGGCATTGAAATATTCAGTTGGTTCAATAATGGCATCATCAAAAATAGGCACGCGAATTAGGATGCTATTGTTACCTGCTTCAAGGTTGAAGCTAAATATAGGTCTAGCAAGATCACCACTTGAATCAATCCCTCCTACAGTCATGGTCTGCCACGTTAGGCCACCATCATTCGAGTATTCAAGAGGAACTAAATAATCATCAGCATATTCGGCAATTGGGTAACCGAGTTGCTCACTGAGTAATTCACTGGTGAAAGTGATGAACAGTTCTTGATCGGTTTCAAATGTGAGTTCACTATTTAAAGTGAATTGATTAAAACCAACATCTTCAAAAACATCTGGAATATTAGCAGATAGATGTGATTTATATTGATCTTGGGTCGCTGAAGTGACGTCTCTGAAGACGGTCCAATCTTCTACACGGTAATCAATACTTAGGCCTTCAAGATCGTATTGGGTAATACCTTCATTTAAGATAATGACAAAATTGCCATCACCTAAATCTTGTAAAGTCCCAATGTCCTCAAAAGCTGCGCTGAGTCTAACATTGCTAACCAATAAGTTTTGGTCGATAACCTGTTGGCCTACAGCACCTTCTAGTAAATCGTTGGCTGAGAAAGTAATTTGACCATCTAATTCATTATAGTTGTAGGTAATTAACCCACCGGGTACGTCAAGGATATCTACGGTACGTTCGTCATGTTCATCAGGGGTTCTATCGCCTGCAATGTCATCAATGGTATCTGCAACATGCTCCATCGCAATGGTTTCAAATACATTTTGGCCATCTTCTTGTCTTTCGGTATCACGTGTAAAAATAATGCCTAACTCAGCAAGTACTTGAGAGATCATCTCTTTACCTGCTGTTGCTATATTTAATGGTTGGCCCGTGGTGGGATCAATATAATTGGCTAATGCTTCGTGAACGGATAATAAGATATTGATATTAGTGCTGTAGCTGTCATCAATATTAACCAGACTATTGGTATTTAAAATACCGTCATCAATACCGTCGGATAAATCGTTATCCAAGGCTTGAAGGAAAATAGCCATGTTCTCAACATAATCCATGTTGGTATCAGACAGCAAAGTGCCAGCAATATCCTGTAGGAATAAAATATCCCCTTGAATAACATCGGCGCTAAAAGTAGCAATAGTGACGCCACCGACCATGAAAGTAATAGTGTCGCCAGGAAGGTAAGCAAATGATCCCGGTGAACCCAAATCACCGGTAAAACCTGATAATCCAGAAGAGGTGGTAAAGGATACGCCATTGACAAAATTATCGGTAAACTGAGCTACATTAAAGTTGTTATTTAGCGCATCAACGCCATCATCACCTAATGAAAGACTCGCGGTTAAAATATCTGGTGCATCAAAAGAGGTATCAAAGCCTGCTGTAGCAATAGTTTCCGAGCCTTCACGAGCTAATGAAGCGAAATCACTACCACCTTGATTTGTTGCTGTCTCACCTGCTGCGGTTTCAGGTAGTTCAGCGGTTGGATCTTCACCGGATTCAATTAATGCCTGTAGGGCTTCAATCTCAGTGAGCTCATCTGTGGTCATATCTATGATAGTTTCGGCCGATAAGTTTTCAGCTATGTTGTCACCATTGAGAATAGTGCCATCGTCAAAGGTCACCACAAACGCAATGCCATCGGCTACTTGGAGTTCTGCCCCTGCAGGAATAGTATCTCCTGGAAGAATGTTTTTTGTTTCATTGTTCAACGTGAGAGTAATCTCTCCATTAGTTGAATTTAAAACACCATTTTTTGTCGTTACAACAGAACTCATGACCTTAGCTCCAATAACCCGCATTTAACCTGATATTCATAGTGTTAGCATAACTATGCATATCGAGGTGTTTGCTGTTATAAGTTTGAAAGTTAAATTAACCGCAAGTTAACAATCTTAGCAGTAGCCTTACTATAGGTCAATTTTTTGACCATCTAGTTCTTCGTAATAAACTAATGAATTTAAGAGGGAAATAGAAAAGTCCTGTAAATCAGTACAACTAAGTGATTACAGGCAAATGTTAAATTTTTAATACATTAGCATTAGGTGATGTTGGTAGGCTATTCATGAGATATTTGTTGCTAGATTAGCTTGTTTCACGTAGAAAAAAGCGATAAAAAAACCTGCCAAATGGCAGGCTTTAGTGTCTAACTGATTATAGAAAGCGATTAATTCATTATGAAATTATTGCTTAACATTTGCACAAGTTTTACTCGCTAGCATTAGCCGCTTTTCGATAACTTTGTAGTGCAGCGGTATTTTCACCGAGTTGCTCTTGCACTTGTGCTAATGCCAACCAATGCTGTCGTAATGGTGATACGTCACATACTTTTGTCCAGTGCTCTTTTGCGACTTTAGTATCACGTTTTTGCATGGCTAACTTGGCTAAACACACTTGATATCCAGCATCATGCTCATGGGTTTGCTGGTAACGTTGCAGTAGTTTTCTTATTTCATCATCGTCAGCATCTAGTATGTGGGGCAAGGCCGATAAAATGCTGTTACTGGGTTCGACTTTCAAACTCTTAGAAAGCAGCTTTAAGGCATCTTTTTTACGTTCATACTGGCATAAGCCGCGAGCATAAATGGCGATGAGAGTCGGTTGACTGCGCTCTGTTTTACTAAGCCAGTGCCAACACTTCTCAAGATCTTGTTCGTTAGATTCAGTTGCAGCAGTCAATAGGGCAATATTAGTTTGTTGCTCTATATTATTAAATATCTCATCAGTAACGATTTGACGTTTTTTAATAGCAGGTAAAAGTAACTTTAATGCTTGCCAGTCACCCTGTAACTGATATAAATCCAAGGCTAATTTTAGCACTGGGGTTTTACTTTTACTGGTTGGATTGAGTAATTGTAGCTCTATTCTCGCCTCAGCTAATTGACCCTGTTGGATAAGGTAGCGAGTTTTTGAGGTTCTGGCTGCGGTTTGTGCTAGCGGATCTTCTGCCGCTTGAGCTAAATATTGATCACGGGCTTGGCTATTGTGTTGATGATGAGCAGCGCGGGCGGCGGCAAATAAATTCAAAGCCGGCAGTTCGCCTTTTGCTGCGCCTTTAGACATGGCTTTTTCAGCACTAGGCCAGTCTTCTTCTGCCAGTGCTAAGGCCCCTTGTAAGGTATGTTTTTTAGCGGCTTGTTTGCGCCAGCGATCAGGTAAATAGCGGCTATGAATAATGATATTCAGTAGGAAAATAATCAGCCATTCAACTATCTGTAGCGCTGCATAAAATAAAATTAACCCCAGTAAACCAAAGACTAAACTGGTTTCTATTTGATAATCGCCCGCCGCAATATAAATATAGCCTGTGTTGCCGATGATAAATGGGCTGATACAAAAACCGATTAAAATGATAATCACATATGCAAGAGTTTTAATCATGACTGTGGTTCCTCTGCTGGAACCAACTCACCGTAAGTAATGAGCTGCTGAAGTAATCGGGTAGACTCAAATTTTTGCTGGTTTATTTCTTCAATGGTGACCGTCATTAGTGCATCTAAAGCCCGCAGCGCTTCTTGGGTTTTATCTTCGTCTAAATCAAAGTATTGCTGGATCCACGTTCGCGCAAAGCCAACCGATTGGCGATAATTAACTTGATCATGTTGATACAGGGCTAACTGAGCTTGGAGTAATTTATTGCGGATATTTTCAACCAGATACCATTGCTGATCTGGGGCTAGTAGCGGCTCAAGATCTGTAGTGCGCTTACGAATAGTGATAAAACCATCCGTTACTGAATGCCAAGTCTTGGCTAAATTGCTTTGCCAGTCATCTACTGAATCTGAGATGGCATTTTGCGCTGCTAAGTCTTCTGCTGCTTGGGCTTTGGCGCGATTTAACGGCAAAGTATCTAACTGGTTAAGTATGCCATCAATAGCGTAAATGGTGCCTGCCACATCAGTGGTTTTGATGGAATTAGTTCGGGCGAGATCATTGGCAAGTGCGCGGCGTATCGGCAATAAGGTGGGATCTTTCATTGCTTCAATACGTTCGTCTGCAGAGGTTAATAAACTTGCTGCTGTTTTAGGGTCGTTTTCAAGAGCCAGTTTTCTAGCTGCCATACGGACTAAGTATTCAGCTTCAGATGCCATCCAGTTATTTGGATTACGCTGAGCCAGTGTAGCGACCCGTTGTTGTAATTGCTGTTGTGATTTAGCTAACTGCGCTTGTTGCTGATAAGCCTGTGAATTTTGCTGTTGCTGGGCTTCTAATACTGCAATGCGTTTATTGGGTTCTACCAGCGCTTGCGTGACTTGACTACCTATTACGCTGGTTTGTTGGTTTTGAGTTTGCAGCTGCTGTTTTTGCTCTTGCAGTTCCATCCATAGCAGATAGCTTAGGCCTATTCCGCCAATGGCAATGATCAGGCAAATAAGAATACTGAAACGCACCCACCATGAACTTTTACTACGGTGTTTTTTTTCTGGGCTAGCCTCAGAGTTTGTGGCTTGCTTTTGTGTGGTTGATGAGGGATTTTCTGACTCAGGTTCGCTCACTTTATCTGCTTCGATAACAGGAGTTGATTCAATCACATCATTGTCTGAATGAGCTTGTTGATTAGGATCTTGTTTGTTGTGTTCCATGAGCTGTCCTTGAGTACCTAGTTTGATCATCCACAGTGCGACCAAATCATTAATGCGAGCAAAAACACGATAAGGCAAAGTTACAGTTTGGCAGGATTAAACATTATCGCAAATACAAATGACTCGCTAATGATTAAACAGATAATGCAGCTAAAACAGCTTGAGTATTCGCGCCACTTGCATTGGTGACGTGAGTTAACCCGACTATTTTTGCTCTTTGCTCCACTCGATTACTGGGGACTATGATATGACATGATTGCAACCATGCAAATAACTCTTTTGGAACAAGTTTAATTAGATTCTCTAGCACATCGCCACTGGTGACGATTATGGTATCAATGCCGAATTGCTGCCACTGACTGCAAACCAAGGCTGAATCTAGCTTTGGCAGACTGCGTTGGTAGACTTCCCAGTAGCAAACATTGGCCTGTCTGAGAGTCAGTTGCTCAGCGATAGTTTCGCGGCCGCCAATACCTCTTACGATAACAATGTGTTGATTTTTAATATCGCTTAATGATGTCAGTGATAATAAGCCTTCACTGTCCTGGCTGTCTTCAGGGGCAATTTCAGGAGTGATGTTATATTGCGACAGGGCATCAGCGGTGGCTTGGCCAACGGCGTAATAGCGACAATCTGGAAATTTATCATTAAGGCTAATGGCTGCAAACTTTACCGCATTAGTGCTAATAAAAATTAAGCTGTCAGCTTGGGTGAGGGTGTTGGGGTTAATCCGGTTGTGAGTAGGTACCACAGCTAATAAAGGAGTGACCATGAAGTCGACTCCTTTCGCTTTAAGCTTATCTGCCATTGCTTGATTGCGCCCCTCAGGGCGCGACAGTAAGACTTTCATCTCGATTACTGGTTGTAAACAGCGTCTAGAATGGTTTTAGCACCGCGGCTAAGTAAATCTTCAGCCAGTTGCTCACCTAATGCAACCGCATCAGTTTTTAAACCAGTCACATTACCTTCAATGATTTGGCTGCCATCAGGGTTACCCACTAGGCCACGAAGATGTAAGCTATCGCCATCAATTTCAGCATAAGCACCGATTGGTACCTGACAGCCACCTTCTAAGCGCATATTCATCGCTCTTTCGGCAAAAACACGGTAACGAGTTTCTAAATGCTCAAGTGGCGCAAGCAATGCTTTAACGCGTTCGTCATTCATGCGGCACTCAATGCCGACAGCGCCTTGGCCATTTGCAGGTAGTGAGTCTTCAGCTGAAATAAAGCTGGCAATACGCTCATCAAGTTTTAGGCGGATAAGACCTGCAGCAGCAAGGATAATCGCATCGTAATCGCCGCTATCTAATTTAGCTAAGCGAGTACCGACATTGCCACGTAAGTCTTTAATGACGAGATCTGGGCGAGCCGCACGGATTTGACATTGACGACGAAGACTTGAAGTACCCACAACAGCGCCTTGTGGTAATTCTTCAATGGTTTTGTAAGTGTTTGATACGAATGCATCACGTGGATCTTCACGCTCACAAATCACTTGTAAACCTAGACCTTCAGGGAAGTCTACCGGTACATCTTTCATTGAATGCACCGCGATATCAGCGCGATTTTCAAGCATGGCAACTTCAAGTTCTTTAACAAAAAGACCTTTACCGCCAACTTTAGCCAGAGGCGTATCTAAAATAACGTCTCCTTTTGTGCTCATTGGTAATAGCTCTACGGTTAAATCTGAATGAATACGTTCAAGTTCTGCTTTTACGAATTCTGCTTGCCACATTGCAAGTGGGCTTTTACGTGTAGCGATACGAATAACATTTTGAGACATGCCAAAGAGTTCCATCAATAGACTTAATTGCAATAATGCTAACATTGCCAGAAAGCAGATGTAACAAATCGATAGCGATTGTTTGAACTATGCACGTAGTTTTTTGTGATGCAGATCTCATTTGCTGGTGTATTTAAATAAAAGTGCTAACATGATCACGTTTCTACTAATTTATTTAACGCTAATCAACATGGTTTTTAACTGCGCTGCAGTATGTTGATAATTAGTAACTTAGTGCTAGTAACAGGATGATACTTTGAATCAAAAGGTTTATCGCTCCATCGAGATAGCTAATCAACTCAATCTTGTTCGATATGAACGGGTTAAATCCTTATTGTCGCCAATTCAGCAACAGCTTTTCGATATCATTCCTTATTTGATCCATCATCATAATGTGCAACTGCCCGGCAGTAACTCCGCTTTAACGCCTTTTGGGATCAGCCAATTTGACATGACACCTGCTATGGAACAGGCGCGTCACAGTCTGCATTTACCCAGTTTAGATCTGCAAGCAGCCCAGCCCAGTGCGTTCGAAGGAGTGTATTCCATGGGCAGCACCGCAAGTTTTGGCCAAAACCCTAAAAGTGATGTTGATGTGTGGTTGGTTTACAAATCAAGCTTAAGTCATGCTGATTTAGCATTAGTTACTGAAAAAACAGACCAATTGACTCAGTGGTTTGCAAGTTTTGATTTTGAAGTGAATTTTTATCTGGTACACCCATTACAGTTTAGAGAATGCAGCGCATTTGATAATTGTTACAGCTCCCTTGGCGAAGAGCACAGTGGCAGCACCCAGCATTGGTTATTATTAGAAGAATTTTATCGCTCCCATATTCGTTTGTCTGGTAAAGCGGCGGGGTGGTGGCCGGGTGCTGACGCTGATAACGAAGTGTTGTTTTTAGGCGATGTGCAATCCATGCCGGCAACTGAATATTTTGGCGCCTCATTATGGCAACTCTATAAGGGGCTCAATAAACCCCATAAAGCCTTGCTTAAGGTATTGCTGCTGGAAACCTATGCCGCAGAGTACCCGCAAGCAAATTTTATTACCCAGCAGATTTGGCAACAGTGCCTGCAAGGGGATTTTGCTGAATCCAATGATGCCTATTTAATTTTATATCAGCGTATTGAAGCATATCTACTCGGGCGACGGGACACGCGCCGCCTCGAAATTGTCCGCCGCTGTTTTTATCTTAAGTGCGGTGTTAACTTAACAAATCGCTGCGTGGCCAGAGATTGGCGCAGAGATAAAATGCAGCAATTGGTTGAGGACTGGGGTTGGCCCCATAGTTTGTTAGAAACACTGGATAACAGCCAGCACTGGCATTCAGGGCAACTTAAATGGTTTAACAAGCAGCTTAATGAATTGCTACTAATCAGTTATCGCACCTTATTGGACTTTGCCTCAAAACAAGCATTAAGCGATCGCTTTAGAGTGGAAGAATTAGGGATCCTTGCCCGTAAACTTCATACTTATTTCAGTGACGATGAGCATCAATTATTACCTTTAAACAAGCTGTGGAGCGGCTCAATAATCGAGCCAAATTTAACCATTATCCATAGCCTTAAAGAGTCACGATTTTATTTATATCGCCAGCCGCATAATTCTGGGCAGCTATTGGGTGAGTCAGCCATTATTAAAGCCGACACACCCACAGCATTGATTGCGTGGGCGGTGATGAATGATATTTCTACTGCGGACACTCAGTGGCAAGAGTATGGCCGCAGTAAACACCGTAAAGCCCGCTTGACTCAATTGGCATTAAGCCTTAATCCGTTGATGACGGCGACAAGCAAAGTCTCCAAAGCTGAATTGTGTCAGCCATTTTTTTATAAAAAAATTATTGTTGTGGCCAATCTTGATAAAGACCCAACCATCAAGTGGCAAGGGCAAGAGATCATGATTGATTACATGAACTCCAATGTTTTTTCCTTAGGCAAAAAACAGCAAAATATGTTGTCTACCATTGATATCATTTGTCTCAATAGTTGGGGCGAGTGGCAGTGTCATCGTTTTAAAGGTCCATTGGGATTATTAGAGGCGCTGTCTTTTGTTGCTATAGGCTTAAAATGTAAACCTGAGCAAGTAGAAATTAATATTGTCGCCTGTGCCCAGCGGCTGAAAAAACAATTACATGATGCGCTGCAGGGGATTTTTTCTCAATGCGTCAAATACTGTTATGAGGCGCGCACTTTCTCAGGGTTAATGCATCCGTTACAGCTTGGCGGCCATCGTTATGGTTTATATTTTAATCCCATGGGTTTGGTGTATAACCTCTTGGGTGATGACGCGGTTAAAGCTGGGCCGATAAAAGTGCAGCGTTTTAAAAAGCCGCAGCTGAATGCGCCAGCTGCCATCATCAAAGCTGATCCCTACGGCGGTATCCCCAATGTGATTAAGTTGTATATTTCCAAAGGGGCAAAGCAATACTTTTTACGCCAGCGACCTGATGTTTTAGATGTGTTTATTATTGATGAAGCAAACGAGCTTAAACATCAATTATATGAAAATATGTCGATGCAGGAGTTGGTGGAAAAAGAAAGCCACAGCTTTGCGTTTGAGCAGGGGGTATCATCACAGCATTATTTTAATATGCCGCAATTTTTTAAATTAGAAAGAATAAACGGTGAGTTAAACGTGGTGCCATTTGGGGTGATGATAAATGAATTGAGTTCAGACTTCTAAACCCAATTCAGTTTTGCTGACATTATCACTTTAGATATCGACAATTTGAGCTAGTACACCTGAGGGATTAAATCGCCAGCGAAATACCGCTTTGCTTTTTAATCGACTCAATCACAAACGGCATGAATATATTGTCATTACGCTCATCAAACCACTTTCCATCAACTAACGCAAAGTGATAACCACCAAAGCGAGTCGCAATCCAGAGCTCATGTAACGGCTCTTGTTTATTGATGACGATTTGCGAACCATCTTCAAACTCAAGCTGTAAAACATTACCACTGGCATTGATGTCTACATCGGCATCTTGCTCGTCAATAGCAGCTTCAATGGCATTTTCTATCTTGCTGAACATCTCATCTGCCAATTGATGAAACTCTGTATCTGTCATAGCCATGCATTTCAATCCTTGTGCTTTCTAGGTTATGAATGCGATTATAAGGCTATAACTCCCCAGATGCATAGAATGTTGAGAAAAATGAGACTGTTTTTATTCGTAATGCTTGCTAGCCTATCCATTATAGGCTGCGGACAAAAAGGCCCTTTATATAAAACTCCTGACGCAGAAACCAATCAGGAACAGCGAAAACCGCCAGAGTCTACCCTTGAGGAAAACCAAGTTAAACCTCAGACTCAGTCTCAACAATTGCCTCAAAAGCTAGGTTAAAGCCGCCTTTATCGCATAAAAGTATTACAGAATAATAAACAAGGAATCGCATAGTGGATCATTTTATTTATCAACAAGACAGCTTATTTGCTGAAGGCTGCTCAGTAGAGCAATTGGCTCGTGAGCATGGTACGCCGCTATATATTTATTCGCGCGCAACCTTAGAGCGCCATTGGCATGCCTTTGATAATGCCGTGGCAACGCACCCTCATTTAATTTGTTATGCCGTTAAAGCTAACTCTAACCTTGCGGTGCTGAACGTATTAGCACGTTTAGGCAGTGGCTTTGATATTGTTTCTGGCGGTGAATTAGCCCGGGTTATTACCGCTGGCGGCGACCCTAAAAAAGTGGTTTTTTCTGGGGTTGGTAAAACAACGGCGGAAATGGAACAAGCACTGAATATTGGTATTTATTGCTTTAATGTTGAATCAAGCGCTGAGCTTGAGCAACTTAATGAGGTAGCTGGCCGTTTAGGTAAAGTGGCCCCAATATCATTGCGAGTTAACCCAGATGTGGATGCCGGCACTCACCCGTATATTTCTACCGGGCTTAAAGAAAACAAATTTGGTATCGCCATGGATGAAGCTGAGCAAGTGTTCGCTCGCGCCCATAGTTTGCCTAATCTAGATGTTAAAGGGGTTGATTGTCATATTGGCTCACAGTTAACTGAAATGCGCCCGTTTTTAGATGCCATGGACCGAATGCTAGCGCTAATTGACCGCTTAGCAGTGCAGGGCATTGAAATTAAGCATTTCGATGTCGGTGGTGGCTTAGGGGTGACTTATGATGGTGAAACTCCGCCGCATCCTGATGTGTACGCCGCCGCCTTACTTGAGCGCTTGGGCGATCGACCACTAAAATTGATATTTGAACCCGGGCGCGCCATTGCAGCTAACGCCGGCATTTTTGTCACTCAAGTGTTGTCATTAAAAGAAAACAGCGATAAGCGCTTTGCTATTGTGGATGGCGCCATGAACGATCTCATTCGTCCGTCGTTGTATTCAGCTTGGCAAAACATTATCCCTGTTAACCAAACTGCGGCGCAAACCTTTGCTTATGATGTGGTCGGCCCAGTCTGTGAAACCGGTGACTTTTTAGGTAAAGACCGTCAGTTAAATGTGGCAGCAGGTGACTTTTTAGCTGTACGTTCAAGTGGGGCATATGGCTTTGTGATGGCATCTAACTATAACTCTCGTCCACGTGTGGCAGAGGTCATGGTCGATAAAGATCAAAATCAAGTGATCCGTGAGCGTGAAAAGATTGAACAATTGTGGCAAGGTGAACATATACTGCCGTAATAGTTTATCAATACGTTCATAATAGTTCGATAAAGGAAGACACTTTTGATCCAATTCACCAAGATGCATGGTCTAGGTAATGATTTTATGGTGGTTGATGGCGTAACACAGAATGTGTTTTTTTCGCCAGATCAAATTCGCCGATTAGCCGATCGTAACTTCGGGATCGGTTTTGATCAGCTGCTATTAGTCGAGCCGCCTTACGACCCAGATTTAGATTTTCATTACCGCATATTTAATGCAGATGGTAGTGAAGTTGAGCAGTGTGGCAATGGCGCCCGCTGCTTTGCGCGTTTTGTGCGTAACAAAGGGTTAGTCAATAAATACAAAATCCGCGTTAGCACCAGCTCAGGTAAAATGACCCTGCGCTTAGAGCGTGATGGCAGCGTTACCGTGAATATGGGCGTGCCTATCACAGAGCCCAGTAAAATCCCATTTCGGGCCAAACGCAGCGAAAAAACCTATTTATTAACAAGCCCCAAGCAAACGTTTCTTTGTGGTGCCATTTCTATGGGCAACCCCCATTGTGTATTAGATGTGGATGATGTTGCCACTGCAGAGGTGGAAGAAATTGGCGCTATGCTGACCCGTCATGAGCGTTTCCCTAAAGGGGTTAACGTTGGCTTTATGCAAGTGGTTAATCGTGGCCATATTAAGCTTAGAGTCTATGAGCGCGGCGCAGGTGAAACATTGGCTTGTGGTACCGGCGCTTGTGCTGCAGTGGCCATTGGGATTTTGCAAAATAAGTTAGATAACCAAGTTAAAGTTGACTTACCCGGTGGTAGTTTAAACATTAACTGGGAAGGTGAGGGCAAGCCGTTATGGATGACTGGACCTGCTGAACATGTATTTGATGGACAAATCCAGTTATGACCGATGTAATTAATACCAAAAAAATGCTCGCCCAAAATGCCAAAGCAGCAGCTGATTTGGGCGCTGACTTAAGCATGCCGACATTATCGATGGAGGATTTAGCCATCGATGAGCACCTGATCCGCGAGTATTTGCTGCAAAATCCAGAGTTCTTTAATCGTTACCCTGAATTATTGCTGGCGATGCGTTTATCTCATCACGAACGCGGCGCAGTGTCATTGGTCGAGCGCAGGCAAGAAATGCTGCGCACCCGAGTTACCCAGCTTGAAGAAGAAATTACCTCATTAATGAAGATAGCCACCGAGAACGAGAAAATTTTTCGCTTTAATCGGCAGTTATCCTTAGACATTCTAAAGTGTGAAGATTTAGGCCAATTAAGACAGTTGGTGTCACAAAGCCTTAAGCAAGAGTTCGGCTTTACCCATGTAAGGCTGATAACCGTGCATGATATTGACAGCGAATTGGCTAAGATTTGGCGTCAGCGTATTCAGCAAGGTTATTATTTTGGCCGCTTAACCCAATCAGAGTCTAAGCGTTTATTTGGTGGCGAAGTCGGCTCAGTAGCATTGACCAAGCTGTCAGATGAAAATGGTCAGGTGATTTTTGGGGTTGCATCAGCTGATGCGGCGCATTTTCATCCGGATATGGATAATTTGTTTTTTGAACAAATACGCGATTTACTCGACCATATGCTGCCGAAATTTTAAATGTCACAACTTTTTTAAGCTTTAACATTACTGTTTTAGCTTTATCATGATCTGCTTGGAGGTAGTGTTATGAGTCAGCTAAGTTGGTTAGCCTCATTTGAACGCTACCTTATTTCAGAGCGACAATTATCCCCCTATAGTGTGCGCAACTATTTGTATGAAATTAATCGTGCCAGCAAAATAATATTTACTCACAATGAGTTAACCGAGAATGATGATTCATGGTTAGCGGTAAGCCGTGAGCAATTACAAGCCGTTCTCGCCAAACTTCACCGTCAAGGCTTAAGCCCGCGTTCTTTATCACTGTGTTTATCTTCCCTTAAGCAATTTTTTGAATTTTTAGTGCGTGAGCAAGTGATTGATGCCAATCCAGCTAAAAACCTCAATGCCCCCAAGCAAGCTAAGCCTTTACCAAAAAATATGGACCTAGATGCGGTTACGCATTTATTGGATATTGATGCTAGCGACCCCTTAAGTAAACGAGATAAAGCCATTATGGAGCTGTTTTATTCCAGCGGCTTACGTTTAGCAGAGCTTGCGAGTTTAAATATTCACGATATTGATTTTCAGCAACAGGAAGTCAAAGTCATGGGTAAAGGCAGTAAACAGCGGATTGTGCCTGTGGGTAAAATCGCCCTTAGCGCATTACAAACTTGGCTTGATTCGCGGGCTGAAATGCCATCAGCTGACGCGGGTGATGCGCTATTTATCAGCCAACAGGGAAAACGTTTATCACACCGTAGTATTCAACTGCGGATGAATAAATGGGGTCAGCAGCAAGCATTATCTGCAAAAGTTCACCCGCATAAATTGCGCCATTCCTTTGCAACGCATATGCTTGAATCAAGTGCTGATTTAAGAGCGGTGCAAGAATTGCTGGGTCATGCCAATCTGTCAACGACCCAAATCTACACCAGCCTTGATTTTCAGCACTTAGCGAAAGTGTATGATGGCGCTCACCCTAGAGCGAAAAAAGCCAAGGGGAAATAATGAAACAATACCTAAGACTGAAACCGTTTAAAGCCATTAGTTTTGATTTGGATGACACCTTGTACGACAACGTGTCGCACATTATTAAAGCGGAAGCTGAAATATCGCATTTTATGCAAGATAACTTTAAAGCGCCGTTAAATTGGGGGATCTCCCAGTGGCGCTTGTTGAAATCTCAGGTGATTGCAGAGCACCAAGAGTTGGCCCATGACACCACCGCCGCCCGTTATGAAGTGTTACGCCAAGGCTTACTGCAATGGGGTTATAGTGAAGCACAAGCTAGCCAAGGTGCCCAACAAGGGATGCAATGTTTTAGCTTTCATCGTAGCGATTTTAAGGTAACGGAGGAGGTATTGAGTTGCCTTGCCAACTTAGGAAAGCACTTTCCGTTAGTGGGTATTACTAATGGTAATGTGGATGCAACGCGCATTGGTCTTGATGACGTATTGCAATTTGTGCTGCATCCTGGACACGGGGTTAGGATGAAGCCCTACAGTGACTTATTTGATCTCAGTTGCCGCCATTTAGCCATCAAGCCCAGTGAGTTACTGCATATTGGCGATCATACAATCAGTGATGTGTTAGGTGCCAGAAAAGCGGGTTGTCAAAGTGTGTGGTTAAATCATCAAGCGAGTGACAACAGGCAAGCTAAATATATTTTACCTCATATTGAAGTCGAGCAATTACAAGACATTCTAGGGTTAATCTAATAACGCTACTTGAACAAACTCCAGCGACTATACGGCCTTTTGATGGCAAAATAATAAATTCAAATTGTGCTGTAGTCGTGCTTTTATCTATTTTTAATTCTAAGAATCAGTTCTGCTAAGAAACCATATAGTGTTTTTTAGGTGTTTAGCTTAAACTGGCGCGATACAGTCGTAATCAGTACGACAAATTTTTATTTACGTTTACATCATACAGGGCAAGACTAAGCGCTAATGTCAGCTTTATATCGAAATTTCAGGGGCAAAAATAAATCGTTTCCAGCAATGCTGGCGCGATTGTTGATCATGATTTTTGCGATGCAGTCTGTTGTTGCGATGGCTGATAATTGTAGCTTTGAGCATCAAGATTGTGATGAAAATAGTGAGTATTTAGCGGTTCAAGTAAATGAAATGCCGCCTATCGATGCAAGCGACATCAGTCTGAACCTCAGACATGAAGATAGACAAAGTAGTGCTGCACTATGTGATGATGGTTTTGTTGTCTCAATCCATGTTGATGATGACTGCGATGAATGTTCAGATAATTGTTGTTCATGTTGCATGACCTTGATGCACCCTGACACTATAATGCAGAACAACCTTGTGCATTCAAATTATGTGGCCTTTACGTTTACCTCTACTGCGGTAGAGTCCCCTTACTTTAGTTTTTTACGCCCTCCCCAAGCCTAACTCTTTAATCAAAATAATTATGAAATGGACAAATTACTTTATTGAATTTGTCTAAGCCTGCTGCGCTTACCTATGACTGGACTTAACAGACTTAGATTATCAGTTGGTAGTTATCTTTTTGTATTAAATCGAGGCTAATCTCAGATGTTTTACAATACATGTTTCTCGAAACAGCGTACTGCGCTATTTCAAAAATGTTGCAGCTGTTTTCTAGGGCTGTCAGCACTGTTATCAGTTAACGCTTATGCTGCAGAGGCTGCAACGGCGCCAGTGACGTTACAGACGGTAATAGAACGAGTTCAACAGCAACATCCTTCTTTAAAAGTATTTCAGTTTAGACAGCTAGCGCTTGATGGTGAAGCACAAACTCAGGCGCTATCGCCTGGTTTTGAAGTGGGTGTAGAGTTTGAAAATGTGGCAGGTACTGGCGACTACCAAGGCGTGGATAGTGCAGAAACGACAGTGTCGTTATCGTCTGTAATAGAGTTCGGTGACAAGTTAGATGCACGCTCTGGGATTGTGAATAAAAAGCGTGCGCTACTTGATGCTGAGCAAAAAATTGCCGGTTTAGGCATTCTTGCTGAAACCACTCGTCGCTATATCGATGTATTGGCTGCTCAATCCAAATTACAACTGGCGGGTGATGCAGTAACACTGGCTGAAGAAACCTTAACTGTTGTTGAGCAACGCGCTAAAGCGGGTGTTACTCCAGATGCTGAAGTTAAAAGAGCGCAAGCAGCGGTATTTAATACCAGACTCACCGCTGAAACTCAGTTGCATCAGCTTGATTACGCTAAGTTAGTGCTCAGTATGATGTGGGGAGAATCTCAAGTTAACTATGAAACCCTCGAAGGCAGTTTATTTGAGTTTACCGATGATGTGGCATTAGCCCCGTTATTTGAAAAAGTGAAATACAGTCCGGCCATTGAAGCATATTTAACACAGAGCCAATTGAAAGAAGCTGAATTACGTTTTGCTCAGTCGCAATCAAGTGCGAATGTGAGTTGGTCAGTTGGCGTCAAACAAATGCAGCAAACCAATGACACCGCGTTATCGGCAGGCTTTAGTGTGCCTTTATTTAGCGGTGAGCGAAACTCAGGTGCTGTGATTGCGGCGCAGGCGGCAAAAGACGAAGTGCTGATTAATAGAGAGATAGCATTACGAGAATTGTATGCACAATTGTATCGAGCTTACGCCAGCAGAAAACAAGCCATTGTGACGGTCAATCGTTTACAAAGCAGCATTATTCCCACGTTAACTTTAGCCTTAGAAGATACGCAAAAGGCTTATGAACAGGGACTTTATAACTATCTTGATTATCTAACCGCAAGAGAGGAGTTATTGTTCTCACGCCGGGCACTGATTGATGCAGCGGCTTCTGCTTTGCGATTTGGTGTTGATATTGAGCAACTGATCGCAGAACCATTACCTGCATCTCAGCATTCCTTCTTTCGTGATTTTCAAGGATTTTAACCATGAACTACAGTATTTCTAATCACTTCTTTGTGCGTCGTATTGCCATGTTGATGACATTATTGTTTTCAATATCGGTTCAAGCGTCGGCTGAGCATCAGCATGAAGAAAAACACTCAGAGCCCAATCATAGTCGTCACGAGATGCAGCATGCTACCCATGGTAATAAGGATGCTGAACACGGCCATGAAGATGAACATGGTCATGAGGATGAACATGGTCATGAAGATGAACATGGTAAT
>NZ_MCTV01000015.1:0-64768 GCF_002874545.1 Shewanella sp. 10N.286.52.C2 | reverse complement strand
TGGTAATGAAGATGAACATGAACATGGACACGAAGACGAGCATGGTCATGATGAACACGAAGAAGGGCAAGTGCATATCAGTGCAGAGCAAATGGCTATTTCTGGCATTGTTGCTCATTCAGCTCAAGCAGGTGAAATCAAAAAGGTATTAACCTTATATGGCCGCACTATTGTCCCTGAGCGCAATAGCAGTCATGTGAAGGCGCGATTCGCGGGTTTGATTACCCAATTAAATGTGGGAGTGGGTGATAAAGTCAAAGCTGGGCAAGTGATTGCTGAGGTTGAATCTAATGGAAGCCTCAAACGTTACTCGATTAAAGCGCCAATTAGCGGCGTAGTGGTGAGTCGTAATGCAAACGTTGGCGAACTGGCTACTGATAATGTGTTACTGAGCATTGTCGATAACAGTCAACTTTGGGCTGAATATCAAGTATTTCCTAGTCAGAAAAGCCGTGTTTCTATCGGCCAAAAGCTCAGTGTTGAATCTGAACAATTAAGCGTGACATCTGCTATTGAATACTTACTGAACCCAATGAATAACGAAGCGTACCTGCGTGCTAGAGCGCCAATTGATAATAGCGATGGGTCATGGACAGTAGGCGCTTTTTTATCAGGTGAAGTGACCCTAAGTAAGCACAGTGTCGACTTAGCCATTGATAATCGCGCCCTACAGGTGATGGAAAATCAGCAAGTCATTTTTGTTAAAAATGATGAAGGTTTTGAAAAGCGCGTGGTCACACTCGGTAAAAAAGACCGTCAGATGAGCGAGCTTTTATCGGGTTTAGCAGTGGGTGAAGAGTACGCGGTCGACAATAGCTTTTTATTGAAAGCTGATCTTGAAAAATCTAGTGCAGCGCACGTTCACTAAAGGAGACGCACATGATTGAATCAGTTTTGCGTCTTGCCATTACTCGACGCTGGATGATGATGTTCTTGACGCTACTGCTGGTTGCAGTAGGGCTGTGGAGTTATCAAAAATTACCTATTGATGCGGTACCGGATATTACCAATGTGCAGGTGCAAATTAGCACCCGAGCAGAGGGGTATTCGCCGCAAGAAACCGAGCAAAGAATCACATATCCTATTGAAAATGCATTAATGGGTATACCGAGCTTGTCTTATACTCGCTCACTTTCACGATATGGGTTATCGCAAGTCACCGTGGTATTTGATGAAGGTACAGATCTGTATTTTGCTCGTAATCTCATTAATGAACGATTAAATGCCATAAAAGGAAAACTACCTAGCGACATCGAGCCAGAAATGGGACCTATTTCAACCGGCCTTGGCGAAATTTTTATGTACACCATTGAGGCGCTGCCTGATGCTAAGCAAGCTAATGGTAGCGAATTTGATGCCACCGCATTGCGGGAAATTCAAGACTGGATTATTAAACCACAATTAGCGCAAGTGCATGGCGTTACCGAGATAAATACCATAGGTGGCTTTGATAAGGAGTACCACATTACGCCGTTACCCATGAAGATGTTGGCCTATGGCATCTCATTTGGTGATATCAAGTCAGCCCTTGAAAACAACAACAGTAACCGTGGTGCAGGTTTTATTGAGCGAGAAGGCCAGCAACTTACTGTTCGTTCAGCTGCGCAGTTAACTTCAATTAATGATATTGAGCATGTTGTCGTTAAGCGTGTAGATAATGCGCCTGTGTTTATTACTGATATTGCCGAAGTAGCCATTGGCAAAGCACTGCGTACTGGTGCAGCTACCCGCGACGGTAAAGAAACAGTACTAGGTAGCGCAATGATGCTGGTGGGCGAAAATTCTCGTCAGGTATCATTGGCTGTAGCGAGTAAGCTTGAAGATATTAAAGCGTCTTTGCCAGCAGGTATTAAGGTTGAAGCGGTTTATGATCGCACCACACTGGTTGATAAAGCAGTGTATACGGTGCAAAAGAACCTAGTAGAAGGCGCTTTGCTGGTCATTGTCGTGCTATTTATTTTACTGGGTAATGCAAGAGCTGCATTGATTACAGCGGCTGTTATTCCGATTGCTATGCTAGCAACAATGACGGGTATGTTACAGGCCGGCGTGTCGGCAAACTTAATGAGCTTAGGCGCGCTGGATTTCGGCCTTATAGTCGATGGCGCAGTGATTATTGTCGAAAATGCCATTCGCCGATTAGGCCAAGCTCAGGCGCAAAATGGTGGACAGATTTTACCGCGCAAGCAAAGGTTACAGCTGGTGTTTGAGGCGACCAACGAAGTCATTCGTCCGAGCTTATTTGGTGTGCTAATTATAACCGTTGTTTATATTCCATTGTTTAGTTTAACTGGCGTAGAAGGGAAAATGTTCCACCCTATGGCTGCAACCGTTGTAATGGCATTACTGGCAGCATTAGTCCTATCTTTAACCCTTGTTCCAGCTGCTGTTGCACTGTTTATGACGGGTAAGATTAGCGACAAAGAAAGCCGCGTTATTACCTTAAGTAAGTCGCTTTATAAGCCGCTACTGATCCTTGCAATGAAGTTACGTTGGTTAGTATTAAGTGTCGCGGTTGCGCTGGTGGCTTTTTCTATTTGGCTTGCGACCACATTAGGTTCAGAGTTTATTCCGCAACTGAATGAAGAAGACATTTTACTGCAAGCAATTCGTATTCCTGGCACAGGGTTAGAGCAATCTGTTGAGATGCAATTACTCTTGGAAGACCGTATTAAACACTTTCCTGAAGTGTTAAATGTGTTCTCTAAGATTGGTACCCCTGAAGTGGCCAATGATCCTATGCCGCCGAACATTGCCGATACCTTCATTATGCTTAAGCCGCGCAATGAATGGCCAGAACCGACAATGAGTTATGACAAGTTAGCTGCTGATATTGTCGCGGCAGTATCAGGCCAGCCAGGTAATAACTTCGAGCTAACACAGCCAATTGAGATGCGCTTTAACGAGCTTATATCAGGTGTTCGTGCTGATTTAGGCATTAAAGTTGTAGGGGATGATTTACAACAACTATTGACCTCAGCAAATGAGATCCACGAGGTGCTGGAACAAATTGATGGTGTAACGGATTTACAAGTTGAGCAAGTTACTGGCTTGCCTATGTTGTCTATTCAGCCGGATCGGATGGCTTTGGCGAATTATGGTCTGTCAGTACGGGAGTTACAGGACTTTGTTGCAACGGCTATCGGCGGGGATGAAGCGGGATTGATTTTTGAGGGCGATCGCCGTTTTAAAATGGTTATTAGACTGCCTGAAAATATCCGCCAGGATGTAGAGCATTTACAAGATCTACCCATTGTTATGCCATCTGGTGAGTATGTGCCGTTATCTGAAGTCGCCAGCTTAGACATTGCGCCATCTCCCAATCAAATTAGCCGTGAAAATGGTAAACGTCGGATTGTCGTGACGGCCAATGTTCGTGGGCGAGATTTGGGCTCGTTTGTGACGGAAGCTAAGCAACAAATTACCGAGCAAGTGGATATCCCAGCGGGTTACTGGCTCGAATACGGCGGTACATTTGAGCAACTTGAGTCTGCAAGTCAACGATTATCGATAGTGGTGCCACTGACCTTAGCCATCATTTTAGGCTTACTGGTCATGGCTTTTAGCTCAGTTAAAGATGCGCTGATTATTTTCACTGGGATACCGCTTGCTCTGACCGGAGGGGTGATTTCATTGTGGATTAGGGATATGCCATTATCGATTTCTGCAGGAGTTGGCTTTATTGCATTATCGGGGGTAGCAGTACTTAATGGTTTGGTATTACTGAGTTTTATTCGGCAGTTATATCAAGAAAAAGGCGAACTACTTAATGCCATAATTGATGGTGCTTTGATCAGACTGAGACCGGTATTAATGACCGCACTAGTGGCCGGTTTAGGGTTTGTGCCCATGGCGCTTAATATTGGTACTGGCGCAGAAGTGCAACGTCCCATTGCTACCGTGGTGATTGGCGGGATTATCTCATCGACTTTATTAACCTTGTTTGTGCTGCCTATTTTATATCGGATGGCACATCAACGCAGCGAGAGAAAAGCAGTATAAAATTATTGTGATGAATAAATGCCTCGGTTAATGCGAGGCATTTTTTTTGAACTATTTTATGACGAGACATTTAAAGCAAAAAAAAATGGTTCTGCTGGGGGAGCAAGAACCATTAAACATGATGAATGTTAAATTGGAGCGAAAACAATGATGAAACTGGGATAAAACAAATCTGGCTCTATTTACAGTGCTAATGCCGCTGGAAATAATAGGTTATTTTCAATATTAATATGGGTCTGTAAGTCTGCATCAAACTCAGCAAGTGTCTTGTAACACTTCTGCCAAGTACTACAAGCGCCTTCAGGAGCTTGATAGTTTTTGGTTAATTCTCGTAATTGTTGCAAGATGGTGCCAGCATGGTCATGCTCATGTTCCATGGCATTTATCGGGTTACCAATATGGCCAAAACAACCATTTACTTCCAAGCCATCACCTAAGCGTCTCATGGCAGGAAACAAAATTTGTTCTTCTTTCATAAGATGTGGCATTAAGTCTGAAACCAAGGCTTGCACAAGGTTAGCTAAAGGCTGGATTTCTGCATGATCGCTAGCATGTGCTTGCACCATTCTTTGGGTGTATTCCACCAGTAAAGGCGCCGTTTCACGTACATATTGATGATGAGTCACTTCAATATAATCAATGAGTGATGCGAGGGGCAGTGCCTGTAATTGCTCAAAGCTTGAAGCTGTGGTCATGAATATTCCAAAGATGCATTTAATTTACATGTATTTTATATGCATCTTTAAATTGCTCAATACAAGCACCATAAAAGTGTTATCTAGATCACGTTTTATGGCGCAATATGTCTCTTTATGAGTACTGCTATTGAGTGCAAGCTTGATTGGTTTTTAGCGGTGAGCTCAACACAAGATTACTGACTTTTTGCTCGCTCACCATGCCGCCAATTCTTAGCAGCTTATCTTGATGACAAATGAGGCCGCGATGATCCATTGAGGGTGTTGCAAGCCTTATTGGGGTAAGCCAGCTGTTGCTAGCAAAGTCGAAGCTATATTGATATTGCTGTGGGGTACTGGGAGCGCCGTTATAACCGATACCACTATAATTGTATGGGTTGTCACTGCCACCAATAAAGATGGCGTAGCCTGCTTTGTTATTGTCTCTATCACTGTCTTTATTGCTATTTTTATTAGAGCCTACACCTGTTGCCGCCATTCTATAATGCGCAATAGCAGGCTTGTTCATGTCACTTTTTGCCGTCTTAGCAACAGAATAATGTGGCAGTAATTGCCAACTAATTCTTAAATGATTCTCTGGGTTCAGTTCACCATATAAACACACGGGTGATGATGCATAGCTGCGACGTTTACCTATATTAGCCTGAACTTTCACACCATCGCACAAGACAATTTTATTGTTAACCATGGCCACCGCTTGACCAAACACCGCCGGGGCAGGTATCGGACTTGCCTGAGACCAAGTATCGGTTTGAGTGTCATACACTTGCACTAAATTAACATTGCCGTCGTTGTGCCAACCACCAAATAAATATACATAGCGTTGTTGGTAAACACTGGCAGCCGTGTCATCAACAGCGACGGGCATGTCGGCAATACGTTGGTACTCATTAGCGCTGATGTCGAAACGGTAATTATCGACAGTGCTAATTTCTTCATGATTTTTAGCCACAGTGTAGCCACCAAAAACATAAGCTTGATCATCAACACCCACAGCTATAGAAGCTAATCTTCCAGCCAAAGGCGCGACAAAAGGAACATCTTTAATGGGCTGCCATTGGTTATTGGGACTCGATAAATCAAGCGCCCACGCTTTATTATGCACCGCGAGATAATCTTTTGCTTCAGCAAGCCCGGTAAAACTCAGTAAATACTGGGCATTATCTGTAGTGACTTTGGCGATGGCATTATTTGAAACTGACTCAGGCAAGGGCGCATAGGTTGCAAAAGCAATCGGTGCAGAAATGATTAATAAGATAGCCGAGTTGAGTTTTAAAGGCAGTTTCATGTAAATCCTTTTGTGGGTTAGCACTGTATTTATTAGTGTAGCGAGCAGTGTAATTATTCGTATGGTAAGCAGTATTTTTTTCGGTATATGCAAGCATACTTTACACAAAATAAAGTATCGAGCGAAGCCTTGATAAGAAACTATCACAATTAAATTTCTATGAAAATTAAGGTGTTTCAGGTAATTTAGACGCTTATTATTTAGTGAAAATTAACTGTATTCGCACCATAAATTAAAATAATAACAAGGGTAACGACACATTTTGAACTCTAGAAAATCCTTGATGAAAATATTTTCTGCGCACTTTCTCCATCGATGGTTAATGCTGGTGCTGGCTATTCCCATCATCATATGGAGCGTGACCGGTAGCTACTTTGTGTTGATGGATATTGGCTTTATTCGCAGTGACCATATGGTTAGCGAAGTAGAAGTGATCGATCCTGATCAAGTGCAATATTCGGTAGGTAAGGTCTATCAAGATTACCCCCAAGCCCAGCAAATATCCCTTAAAAGCGTGCTTAGTAAAGCGGTTTATCAAGTCAATTTAGCAGATGATAAGCTACTCATCGATGCGCAAACGGGTCAGGTACTTGAGCCCTTTAGTGAGCAGCAAGCACGTCAAATCGCAGCTTTATATTTACCATCGGTTTCAGCTTCGCAATTAAGCTCAATTAGCCTTATCGAACACAATGCACCAGCTGAGTTATCTTCAAGGCATCTTCCTGTGTGGCGAGCTGAGTTTAACGATATTGGCATGACAACCCTCTATATATCCGCTAAAAGTGGCGATGTGGTCACCCGTCGACATGAATACTGGCGCTTGTTTGATTTGTTTTGGAAGTGGCACATCATGGATTATAACGACGGTGAAGCCATTGATAATCAGTTACTCTTTTATACTTCAATAAGCGCATTTATCGCTGTTTTTTCTGGCCTGGTGTTAGTGTGGCAACGCCGAAAGAGGTATGTGAAATGAGTGCTAAATCGAGCGTGAGAACAAGTAAAATACCAGGCAAGAAAGCCAAGCGGTTACAGCATTTGATCCGAGTCTGGCATTACTGGGTAGGCGCGTTAGTTAGCCTACAATTTTTGATTTGGCTAGGGACTGGTATTTACTTTAATATCACCCCACACGAGGCGCTAAAAGGCATGGCATATAGTCATCATGCTGCCCATGAAGACTATAATTTCAATGCTGCAGAACTAATAACGGCAAAGCAAGTACTGACAAACCATCCGAATCAACAGCAATTAGCACTCATATCATTGGACAGCAATCCCGTGTATTTACTGACTGAAACCGCAATGCGTTATAAACATGAGTGTCAGCAGCAAACCTTAGTGAATGCCTATAGCGGTGAAGTGATTCATATTGACCTATCGTTAGCAACCACGCTGGCCATCGACAGTTATAGGGGGCCTGGCAGCGTTATCAGTGCTAATAAACTTAAGCCGCCGATTAGCGAGTGGCCTAAAGAATGCAATCCCTTATGGCAAATCAACATGGATGATGATCTTGAGACACGAATATACATCAATGCCATTAATGGCCAGTTAATTGGCCACAAAAATAGCGACACTGAACTGGCAGATTTGATGTTCAAATTACATTTTATGGATTACTTACATCAAGGCAGTTTCAATAATCCTTTCAGTTGGTTTTTTGGCTTAATGGGCTTGTTTTTATCACTGTCAGGTTTGTATTGGGTGGGAGAGAACTTAGTGAATAAGCGTTATAAATTAACGCGGTTCTTAAAGGTTAAAAGCTGAGTTTAAGTGTAGTTATTTTCATGGTTTAATAAAATCAAACTAAAAAGAAGGCCCTCATCAGAGGGCCTTTCTCATAGGTATTGTTTGCTTAACATGCCTATATAATCGTGAAGCTTAATATTTAGTGAAGCTTACGGCGACGACCAGCGAATAAACCTAGTACACCTAATGCTAAGAAGCCTAAGCTACCACCGCTTGATTTTTTCTCTTCAACAACAGGAACTTCAGGTGCTGGCGCTACAGGCTCTACGCCATCAGAGTTAACCGTTAGCTTAAAGCTGGTGGTTGCTTGATCAGACGGGTAAGCCATATCATGCACAGTTACAGATACCATGGTTTCACCAAACCAGTCAGCATCAGGGGTAATCGTGATGCTATCACCTTCAACTTTAGCAGTGATGTTATCACCTGCCACCATAATGCCATTGACTGTGCCTTTAAGGTCAGCATAGACAACATTCATTGTAAGAGAGCTATTCTCTTCAATTACTTGGTCTGTAAAACCTGCAACTTGAATATTACTTGCTGATGAAACCGTATGGGATACCGTCACTAACTCTGAATCAGCGTATTGACTGCTAACCGTTACTGCATTATCCATTCCAACAGCTGCAGCTGATACACGGGCAGAGAAGCTAACCGTTAATGCTGAGCTTTCAGGGCCTTGATAATCAGCACAAACTAGCATGCCTTCAGCCACTTTTTCATCAACGTTATTGTAGGCAAAACCGTCATTGTACCAACCACCGACAGGCTGGTAGGTGCCACGCTCACCGTAATAACCATGTAGACCAATTGAACCAAAATGATCGTTAGCCGTTTGCAGCGCTTGATAACCAAACATGATTTCATGGGCACCAGGGGCAAAATCTAACTTAGTTGAGATAATGGTTTCAACATCAAAGTAAGCTGATGCATCTGGGTTACGGTTACCGGTAAAGCGGTTATTAATTTCTGCACCACCTTTCCACTGGAACACATAATAATCATCAACCACAGCACCATATACTAGGTTAGTGACTGCGCCGATATCTTCACGGAATGCCACTTCTGGCATCATCACATCACCACGCCACAATGGGGCAACCATAGTGTCAGGGAAGCTTTGGAACACATCATTAAACTCATAATGGTAATTATAGAAATCTGGCATTTCGTCAAATTTCACATAACCAAATGGTGAGATTTCAAGTAAGTCATGCAGCATGTCTTGCTCTGCACCGTATAAAGGTACGTGAGGTAAATCATTCGCTGACATTGGAATACTCAAATATTGGTTAGAGTAGCCAGTAATGCCTAAATCAGAGAAACCAAACTCACTTGGTACATCCACAAAGGTGTCACTCGCGCCCTGCATTTGCGCAGGAATACGACACGTCGCATCCTCTAGACTCGTGGTAAACACATAGTGACGTGGGGTATCTAATGACGAAGGTTGCACAGTATTAAAGGCAATGGTATTACCATCAATTGTCATGTCTTCAGTGTATTGTGGTAAGCCAGAAACCTGAACGCTGTCTTCAATTAACTGGAAGCCTGAAGCGAGTTCAGTACTTAAGGTTAACTGACGCTCACCACCTAACAAGTTAGGCGCTAGGCTGACTTCAAACTCAACAATATCACCGGCCTTGGCACTAGTATGGCTTGCTTCAATTTCGGTGTCGCTACCGTCATGAATAAGCTGTACTGGGATATAACCTAAGTTATCATCGTTATAGCTGTCGCTACCAATTCCCACATAACCATAATAAACATCGCCCTCTACAGCATCAGCTAAATCATAGTTTAACTGTACGCGGTAAGGGTCCATGCCATTTGATGAATCTGGGCCAACGGCAGTCAGATTAGCGTCATCTTGATCACCGATGATAGCTAAAGCGAAGGTCATATTATCAGCAAGGTTAGCTGCATCTTCATAATCATACTTATAGTTAGAGCCATAAGCCCAGTAAGTTCCTGGAGTTGGATTATTGATGGCGCAGTAATCGTTGTTATCAATACGAGAGTAACAAATGGCTTCTTCATTCCACTGGATCTCACCGTCGTTATTGACATCCATACCAATATCGATTGATGCATAAGCATTATAGTCAGCTTTAACCACTTCCCACACGATACGCTTAGTGCCTTCTGGTACGTCAAAGAAGTTAACCACTTGACCATCATCAATACGTGATTGCGCGGTATTGTCTAAGTCGCGCACATCACTGCGCTGCATTTGCACATCAAAAAGTTCCGCTTTTACTAAGCCATTAACGCGGCTATTAAAGGTTTGAATTTCTTCAGTGGTGATTTCAGGGGTTAAAATATGCCCTTGTTGGCGGTGGATATTACCGACCACATTTTCAGGCATACTGGTACCACTGTAGCGAATGCTAACCGGTAAATGTTGCATTGGCATATCCGTGCTTGCAGGGGTAATAGTCACATCACCTAGTAAGCGTAGAGATGATGAATCTGCACCCGGTGCTTGAACTTCTAACACTGTTGCTGTGAGCATGATGGCTTGAGTTTCGCCTTTGCTAAGGCTAAATGTCTTAGGCGACACTTCAAGCGACAGCATATCTGCGCCATCCATTGCCAGCGACTCAGCATCCACAGTCCAACTGCCATCAGCTGTCGCGGTAAATGTCCGCATCATGGTACAAGTGCCACTGCAGCTTTCATTGTAAAAATATGGCACGTTGAGGGTATTCACTGTACCGCCATTTTTAGGGTTCGCCGCGCGGTAATTATCACCGGTTTCATCCATGATTAAACCCGCTTTAAATGCGCGAGCAACGTTAATCACGCCACTACCTGCATCACTAAAGCCTGCTGGCTCTAAATCAACAAAGGGGTAAGTTTCAACCGTGCGAGTCACTTCAGCTAAATTCGCAGTCATCATTAATGCTGACTGAATTTGTGCTGGTGTCCAACTTGGTTGTGCTTGCTTTAATAATGCCATTGCACCTGCAACATGGGGCGCTGCCATTGAAGTACCACTAATGGTGTTGTAGTCACCAGGTACACCTACACCAGAAAACGGCATTTCATCAGCCCATGCCGCATAAATATCAACACCAGGAGCGGCAAGGTTTGGTGACATGACTTCAGGGTTATCAAAGTTATGTCCACGAGATGAGAAGTCAGCTAACGCATTAGGCACACGTTCAGTCGTCACCACATTTGAAGCCGTGATGGTTAACTGATGATCACTGCCTTTAGATAACCAGCTTGATAAACCAAACCAGTTAGTTGAAGCATCACCATAATAACCACTATAAGGCAAGTGAATACCGGGGATCACATAAGGGTCGTTATTAACCGACTCTGTAGAGCTGGCGTTACGTAAAATAAAACCACCTGCACCGCCTTCGGCTACGTTAATGGCTTTTTGTACACGAGCGATATCACCACGCTTACAAACTACAATTGGCGCAGTGTCATATGGAATGCCTTCAGGAGAGTTATCAAAAAAGCCTGCTGGGAAGGCTTCATTACATTTTTCATATTCCCAGCCGTAGGCTTTTGCTTCAACCACAGGGCCTGTATAACCTTCGGTAATCCCGCCGCCAACAAGTTCTGGTAGCTCTTGCTCGCCGCCAGTTGCGCCAGTAAGCATTTTACCTTCAACACTAAACTCACGTGTATGAGTGGTTGCTGCAACAGAGGTCACCCAAGGGGATAAGTGATCAATGGCCCCGCGGCGTACATTTGCTTCAGAAGGGTCAAAAGAGTTACCCGCTGAGGCTGATACCGAAATACCGGCTTCTCGTGCTGCTAAAAAGGCCATCTCCATTGGGTCTTCCCATGGGAATGCGCCATAAGCAGTACCAATTGAGTAGTTAATCACATCTACGCCATCGGCGACTGCATCTTCAATACCCGCAAGTAATGCAGAACCAGGGCAGCCGGTATAATTATTAAAGCTGCCGTCACCTGGGTGACACACTTGGTACATAATGACGTTAGCGTGCGGCGCGACACCTGAAATACGCGGTAACATTAAGTCAGTTGCTTTGCCGTCACTGGTTACGCCAACATCAGGCACCATATAGGTACTATCTAATATGACATTACCGGCAGCGGTAGAGGCGGTGTGTGAACCATGGCCGTTGTAATCTTCGCCATTTGCAGGTCTTAATGGACCTTCGATTTCCCACCAACCTTTATCAGGTTGAAAACTTTCATCGCTATAAGAGTCGGTAATCGCAGGGTAAGAGCGCACACCAATAAGCTTGTCATTACACATGCTGGCAAACTCTTCTAGCTCACAATCACCAATGTAACCATCATATCGTGCTGGTAATTGATGTACGTAGCCATCATCGCCTTGTGCTGCAAACGATTCATGGTCGGTGTTAATCCCGGTATCGAGCACGCCTACAACAATACCTTTACCGGTAAACGCTTCACCAGTAACTTCACCGGTCCAAAACTTGTCAGCGCCGATATGCTGTGGACCCACATCAGTTTGTAATTGGTAGATGATTTCACGGGTCACACTGACAACACCAGATAAGCCGGCAACGCTTGCTGCTTGATCTTGAGTCATACGCATCGACATACCGTTAAAGGCAAGCTGATAGTTAGCGATAGTTTTAGTGTTACCTACCAAGCTGGTAATTTGCGAGCTTACGCTAGCTTGTTTTTCACTAAGGTAACTACGATATGATTGTACATCGGTACTATTGATATCAACTTTATCATGCAGCTGTGGGCTTAATGCCGCCGGGATTTTACTGGCTCGAGGAGTCGTAGCATTTAATCCAGCAACACCGCCTTGATATAATGAAACTGGCTTGTCAGATAACTGAATAATATAAGTTTGCTCACCTTCAACATCATCTTCATAAACAAAGGGAACTTTTTGATCAACACTTGAAATAGCACGATGAACATTACGTCCATTACTATTTCGAGTTTGTGTCACTACCTCTCCAGATAAACGATCTTTATTTTTATTGTCGTTATATTGCTTAATTGCATCGGTAATAACTATAGGCTTAATATTGGCCGAGTATGCACCATCAGCATTGGCGCTATCAGCACTCGCTCCGGCAGCACCCGCATAAATGGCCGCTAGGGTCATTATATGAACTTTGTTCAGTTTCATTGTCGTTTCTTCCGTTATTATTTGTGAATGCAAATTTTTTAACAAATTTGTCACATGAATATTTAACGTGTATTTGCGTTAGCGGCCAATGCATTTTATGAATCAACTGATAGTTTTTGTGAAAAACAATAAAGGCTAGCGATCAAATTATAAAATAAATAAGCTTAAAAACCAATGGTTTGACTTTTTTTAGATAAAAATACCAGCTATATAAGAGATTAAATGGAGTGAATTGAGTTTACTTGGCGCCTATGGTGATACAAAGTGAAACAGTCACTACAGGGTGATTGTTGTGATTATTAGGCTAATTGAACTATCGCCATTAGCTTTACTAATAAAATAATAACAATGGTACATTTTTACTGCTAAATAGCGTTAAGTATCTTTATAGCTAGAGATAATAATTTATTTAATAGTTGGCTTAATAGTTAGTGTTTTATGTTATTTGATAAAGATTAGTTGGTGAACATTATTTTATAAATTTTAGCACGGAAATATTAATTTAAATAATTCAGTTTAAATATAAGTAGGATTGATATGGAATTACGTCACATTAAATACTTTGTTGTATTGGCTGAATTAAAACACTTTCATAAAGCTGCCGCAGAGTTAAATATTACTCAGCCGTCACTATCCAAAAGCTTGCAAAAACTCGAATTATTAGTTGGTGGTAAGCTATTTCAGCGCGACTCTAAAAATATGACGCTAACCCCTTTGGGGGAAATGGTATTAGCTCATTGCCAAAACATTGTAAAGCAGCACGATAAACTAAAACGCGATATCGCCAGCTTTCATGGTGAAAATGAGCATGAAATTAGCATTGGCGCCAGCCCTATTCCATCAAACTGTTTAGTGGGCCCTATATTGGGGCAGTTTATTCAGGCTTGTCCCAAAATGACCATTGATTTTAAAGTGGATCATTGGCAATCATTAACAGAGCTGTTACTTCAAGGAAAGTTGGATTTGTTTGTTGCGGAAGCCAAAGCGACTGAGCTTGAAGATAACCCATTACTTCACTTACAAGCGCTGCCACCATTTCCGGTGATATTTTGTTGTCGTCCTGATCACCCGCTTACTAAGCTGCCGAGATTATATTTAGCGACATTTAGAGATTATCCTTTGGCGATCCCATTGAAATTGCCCATTACCATCGCCAATCAATTTGAAGACTTATTTCAATTACAAAGAGATGATTCTGCCGGTTTAATTCGTTTTGATCAGCTTCACTCAATTAAAGACGCTATTTTTCATTCAGATTTAGTAGTGCTAACTCCAGAAATAGCAGTACGTGATGAATTATTAGCGGGCACCTTGGTGCAGCTTAGCCCGCAATTGATGCCGAAACTGAATGCTAAGTTCAGTATTGTTAGCCTAGCAGAAAACCAACAAAGCCAATCGATTAAGGTGTTTAGCGAGTTTATTGTGCAGCGAGCTAACTCAGTTAAGGACTCAGTTAATGAGCTTGAAAACTTAGATATACAAATTGCGTAAGGCTGAAAAGTAGGGCAAACCTAACGAGTATCAAACTAACTTAGCTTGGCATGACTGCGTTACTGGCACAAATAGCATCACAGTTTATATGGTTATTTTCAGAGGGTAGGCTATAACTAAGATGCTTGACTAAAATTGCCGCATGCCAACCAAGGATTGTCAGTATGCTTAAAATTGTATTTTTGCTTCTATTATTTAGTTATTCCCTCGAGATACTCGCCTCTCCTAAGTTTTTTAAAGTTTACTTTGATGCCGATAGAACGGGTCATATTGAATCGTCATTAGCAATTGAACAGGGTTTTAAAGTCGCATTTGAACAGGCAGATAATAAACTTGGTGGCCTTGGTGTGGAATTTGTCACCTTAGATCATCGAGGTAATGTCGGCAGAAGCAAAAAGAATATGGACCGTTTTTTGAAAGATCCTAATGGGATAGTGTTTATAGGCGGTCTGCATTCCCCGCCATTAATAAAATATCGAGATTTTATTAATGAGTCACAATTGCTCACCCTTGTCCCTTGGGCTGCTGGTGGACCAATTACTCGATACCCCTCAAAAGATAATTTTGTTTTTCGGCTTTCGGTAGATGATCAAAAAGTTGGCAAGCACTTAGTTGATTTTGCGATGCAAAAACAATGTAAAAAACCACACATGATGCTCGAAAATACCGCTTGGGGTAAATCTAATTATCGCAGTATGACTTCTGCCCTTGAGGCTTATGGCATGACTGAAGTGGGGGAAACTTGGTTTGCTTGGGGGATAAACCCAGCGCAAGCAAGATTATTATTAGCAACCGCCCAAAAAGAACAAGTTGACTGCTTATTTATGGTCGCAGGGGCCACAGAAGGGGCGTTAATCGTAGCCGCTGTGGCTGAGCTGGGTTTGGATATTTCAATATACAGTCACTGGGGGATTACCGGTGGGGATTTTGCCACTGTGGTGCCATTTGAGATCCGCAATAAAGCAAATTTACACTTCATACAATCATGCTTTAATTTTTATAGCTCAGAGGTAACTGATTTTAATCAGCAGGTTTTTAATGATGCTAAAGCTATGTTTCCAGAGCAGTTTGTTGATAAAAACATCAAATCGCCGGCAGGCTTTGTTCATGGTTATGATCTCGGTAAAATTTTTATCGCAGCCGCCAATAATGTCAGTTTTACTGACAATATAGTCACTAATCGCATCGCAATGAAGCAGGCACTGGAGTCGATGACAGCGCCGGTTGACGGATTAATAAAACAATATCAGGCACCATTTAGTGTATTTAGCCATAGCGCCCCAGATGCCCATGAGGCGCTAGATGAAAACGATTTATGTATGGCGATATACGATGATATTAATGCGGTTAAATTGATTGAGCAGTAAGCCTAAGGCGTCGAATTTATTATGTGGTTTGATAAAAAAAATGGAATGCATTTATTTTCGCTGTTTATTTTGTTGGGGGCCATTACCTTTATGGCGTCCAGTTATATTTTTGTGTCCAATCAGGCCGCTGAAACTGCAAAACTCATCAATGAAGAGAATTTAAAAGGTAAATTTTCTGCAATTGAACAATACGTTGCCGAGTTCATCGGCGCCCATGAAAGGGATGTTAATAAAATATCCACTTACCCTGATGTTATCAGCGCGACGCTAGAAGGTGTTGATGATAAACATACCTTACATGACCAACTATCACTGATAAAACCACATGATGTAGATACTTTTGTGAACCTGTATGACTTTGCTGGCGAGGGCATTTATCTTGAATTTGAGCTTGGGGAGCAACTAAGACATTACCTGGTTGAGGGGATTAATGATGAGTCAATTCTTAATGATAACAACTATATCTTTTTTAACGAGCGTGGCCAAGATTACTTATTAATCACTGAGCCGATACGATATCACGCATTAGCTGAGGGCTTGACTGCTTATATTATCCAGTTAAATGACTCGCAATTAATAGGTCGATTAATTGCAGATAAAAATCATTGGTTTGGGATCAGACAAGACAGGTTTAACTGGGCTATGTCTCCCCAGGGTGGCTGGCAGGCTCAAGCGAAAATGATCCCCCAATTTGATATTTATCTTCTGTATGCATCATCGCCACAATTTGTTGAAAAAATAGAGTCAGACTTCTTACGAAGCTTATTTCTTAGAATGCTGCTTGCTACCAGTATGACCATTTTACTCTTGTATTTTTTGGGTAGAAAAATCTTAGTATCCCCCTTTCAGTCATTAGCTCGCTCACAGCAATTACTTGAGCAACAGGCGGAAAATTTAAAAAATAAAGAGGCTGAATCAACTCGACTTGCGCGGGTTGTCAAATATATGCGAGATGCGGTGGTATTTACCGATCCTGATATCAAAATAATTTGGGTCAATGGTGCATTTGAGAAGATGACAGGCTATAAAAAACATGAAGTGTTGGGCATGAAACCCGCAGATTTACTGCAAGGGCCAAAGACTAGCAAAGTAACGGCTCGTAAAATTGGTGAGCTAATAAAAAATAGAGGCTTTGGTACTTTTGAGATAATTAACTACACCAAGAGTAACGAAGCCTATTGGTTAGAGGTGCAAATTGGGCCGCTGTATGATGATTCAGGTGAGCTAGAAGGTTTTATGGCGGTTGAGCGTGATATTACTGAGCGCAAAGAATTGGAAGACTCGTTAAAACTCACTGCCAAAAAAGCCGATGCCGCAAATATCTCAAAATCGCAGTTTTTAGCATCAATGAGTCATGAGCTTCGCACTCCAATGAATGGCGTGTTAGGTATGACAGAACTGATTAAAGACACTTCTCTTAATGTTGAACAAGAAGAGATGGTCAATACCTTATTGAGATCAGGAAAGCACATGCTATCTGTGCTCAATGATATTTTGGATTTTTCAAAAATTGAAGCGGGGAAATTAACCTTAAATTTAACCCGTTTTACCATCAACGAACTCAAGTCGGAAGTTGAACCGATTTATAAAGCCTTGTGCGATGAAAAAGGCTTGGCATTTAGCTTTGAGTCGGCTGGCGAGCAAGATAAAGTTTGTGTCGCTGATAAGATCCGAATTCAACAAATACTACAAAACTTGCTCAATAATGCGTGGAAGTTTACCCCTCAAGGCCATATTGCCGCGTCAATTAACGTCATCAATAATGAGGCTGAGCCGTTATTAGAAATTATTGTGTCTGATAGCGGTATTGGTATTAATAAAGATAAACAAGATTATGTTTTTCAGGCATTCTCTCAAGCTGAAGCGGATACCACCCGTCGGTTTGGCGGCACTGGGCTGGGGCTGGCGATTATCTCTGAGCTGGTGAATGTTATGGGAGGTAGCATAGAACTCAATAGTGAGCTGGGGGTAGGTAGCCAGTTTAGAGTGAGTATACCGATTAAATTAGATGCCAAACCGCAACAGGTCACAGGTCATCATAGCTCTATGTTTGATGGCTCAGGTTTAAAAGTGCTTATTGTTGAAGATAATAAAATCAATGTAAAAGTGATGAAGATGTTCCTCAACAAACGCGGCTTTGATTGTGAGGTCGCTGAAAACGGTCAAATTGGTGTCGATAAAGTGCAAGCAACACACTTTGACTTGGTGATCATGGATAATCATATGCCGGTGATGGACGGCATTGCCGCGACCAAGGCAATTAAAGCGTTAAACTTGGCTAATGAGCCGTTAATTATTGGCTGTACCGCAGATGCTTTTGAGCAAACCCGTATCGATATGATCAGCATGGGGTGTACTGAGGTTGTCACTAAGCCTATTCATAGCTCTAAATTAGACGAGATCTTAATCGCTATCTTTTGAGCTTACTCATAGCGATAGCCCGCAAGCCTGCTTACATAAAACGCCTGTCTATCTCATTAACCCCAGTTGCGGTTAACTCAATTGCCCATCGCTAAATCATTAGCAGATAAAGATCATGCTTAGGCGCTTAAGATTAAGCTATAGTGACGCCTAAATATCAATAGTTTGCTGTTCAGCCATTAAGTCGTAGGTTGTAAATTGTTACCAGAAAAATTTAAAAAATCAGAAAAAACGATCAAGCATAGTTGGTTTGGGCGCCTGTATTTAGGCGCTGCAGATGCCATTAAATTATCGGCTAATGGCATTGAGTTTCGTGCTCAGCAAGGTCGTTTATTTAGGCATTGGTTTACAGTAAAACCTGTACCTCAGCTGCAACAATTTACTTGGCAGCAACTGGTTGCGCCAGCCGAGTTTACCCCAAGCTTTTTAGGCAGTTTGCTTCGATTTCAAGCCCAAGGCCAGTTTTATCAGGTGCCATTTCTGGGCTACTTTTCTAAAGCCAAATTCAAACAAGACATTGAACAATATTGGGCGCAAGCTCATGAGCAGCAGCTGTGTGAGTTAGTTGCCCGCATTGAGCATACCTTAGCGAATAAGTATTTACGTCAGTCGTTACTTGGGCAAATGCAGCCTCGCATTAAACGTGAATATCGCCGCTGGTTTCCATGGTGTAAATCGGCGGGGTTATCGGTAACGCTTAACGCTGCGTTAGTGAAATTATCTGGCTTTTATCATTGGAATAACGCCAAGATAGCGCAAATTCGTTCGGCTTATGTTGACAGGCAATTAGTCAAATATGCAGACTTTTTTGATAATGTTGAATCAAAGCCATTAACCGATAAACAGCGCCGCGCTTGCGTTATAGATGATGATAACAATTTATTACTGGCAGGGGCTGGCACCGGTAAAACCAGTGTAATGGTGGGGCGTGCAGGCTATTTAGTTGCCAGCGGTCAAGCGCAAGCAGCGGATATTTTATTGTTAGCTTATGGCCGCAAAGCCGCTGATGAAATGGATGACCGCATCAAACAAAAACTCGGCACTGATGATATCAAAGCCAGCACCTTCCACAGCCTTGGTTTAAGGATTATTGCAGCAGTGGAAGGCAAGCAGCCCAGTTTGTCACCATTGGCAGAAGATGACCAAGCCAAAGAGAAATGGTTACAACTCCAGCTTGATTACTTGCTTAAAGATGAGGTTTACCGCAAACGGCTGTGTGAGTTTTTTAGCCAATATTATTATGTGGAAAAAAGCCCATTTGATTTTGAATCCGAAGGCGAGTACTTCCAATACTTAACTGACAATGATATTCGCACGCTTAAAGGCGAGCGGGTTAAGAGTTTCGGCGAACTGTATATTGCTAACTGGCTATTTAAAAACGGCATTGAATATCGCTATGAAGCCAAGTATGAGCATGATGTTAGTAGTGTTGATTTTCGCCAGTACCAGCCTGATTTTTACCTGCCAGAATATGATGTTTATATTGAATATTACGGCATTGATGAGGCTAATAATACCGCCAGTTATATCGATAATCAGGCTTATCTTGAGTCGATACAGTGGAAACGCGAGTTACATCAACAGCATGATACTGCCTGTATTGAGCTATTTTACTATCAGCATAAAAAGGGCCAGTTAACGGCAGAACTGCAACAGGCATTAACGGCATTTGAACTGCAATATGCGCCGCTGCCCGATGACGCGATACTGGCAACCCTTAATGAGCTTGGGCGGGTGACTGAATTAGCCAAATTATTTAGTCAGCTTATTGGTTTATACAAAGCGGCTTGCCTTGATAATAAAGGCCTAGACAAGCTATTTAATCAAGCTACTGATCCCAAGCAAAGCCGTAAGGCATTTGAATTGCTCCAGCCCATATTAACCGCTTACCAACAGCAGTTAGCTGCAAATGGCGATATCGATTTTGAAGACATGATTGCCAAGGCGCTTAACTATATACAAACAGGGCAATTCATTAGCCCGTGGCGTTATATTATGGTGGATGAATTTCAAGATATCTCCGAGCCTAGAGCGCGTTTAGTTAAAGCATTAACACAGGCTTACTCAGCACAGAGTAAAACCACAGCCTCATTATTTTGTGTTGGCGATGACTGGCAGGCTATTTATCGTTTTAGTGGCGCAGATGTCAGCCTAACGACCCATTTTAGTGACTATTTTGGCGCAGCTGCGACAAGCTATCTTGACCAAACATTTAGATTTAATAGCAGCATTGGCGATGTTGCTACCCAGTTTGTCACTCAAAATCCGGCGCAGCTTAAAAAACAGATTCGCTCCAACGTGACAGTGACCCAAGCGGCGGTATCAGTGATTAAGCGCGGCGAAAATGAAGCCGCCACAGGTGACAACCCAAGCCCTAATGCGGTAGCACAAGCATTGTCGGCGATTAGTGCTAGGGTCAATAAGCTTAAAGCTGGTACAAAACAACCGACAGTGTACTTACTGGCTCGGTTTTGGTTTCAGCTGCCAGATAGTAACGCCCTAAGACTACTGAATCAGCAATACTCCAATATAACCATTGAGTGTCAGTCCTTTCATGGCGCTAAAGGTAAAGAGGCTGACTATGTGGTGATCATCGGGATGAAAACCGGCCTGCATGGCTTTCCATCAAATAAAATCATCCCGCCTTTGTTAGATGCCTTTTTAGCAAAAGAAGAAGACTTTAAGTACGCTGAAGAGCGACGGTTATTTTATGTGGCGTTAACCCGTGCTAAGCATCGCGCCTATGTGCTGGCCGATATGACCGACGTCAGCCCGTTTGTCACAGAGCTTATTCAAGATGGTTATGCCATTGAGCAAGCAGAATTTACGACCTCTATAGTGCAAAGGCTGTTTGAAGATATTAACTGTGTTCGCTGCACCACAGGAGTATTAAAGCAAAGAACCGGTAACTTTAAATCATTCTATTCCTGTTGCCACTTTCCTTTGTGCGACCACAAAGAAGCAGGCTGCGAGCTTTGTGCAAGCCCCATGACCCGTAAACGCTTTGCAGGCTTTAAAGTCTGTCTTAATGATCAATGCGCCCATACCACACCGTTATGCAGCGTTTGCGGCGCTGATATGGTGCTAAGAAAAAGCGCTCGGGGGGAATTCTGGGGCTGTAAAAATTATCGTGGTAGTCATCGTCAAAGTAGCAAGGCTAACAGCAGGCAAAGTTGCACCCATGCAGTTGATAAAGCCAAGTTAGTACTGCCGAAGTCGATCGACTTGAAAGGAGTGAGCCTTCTCTGATGCTATCAAAGATATAGCAGCAGCTAGCGGCTCACCCTAGGGGCCGATATTATTGCCCTGCTGTTTTTTGATTTAAGTTACGGGTATAAGTCGGGACATCGAGCTCAGCTAAGCAATGATTATCATCGTTACTGCCTACAGACTTTTCTTTTAGAAAATCGTGAAGATTAAGCAGCTCTACTGATGCAAAGCGGTCTGTTGAAGGCGGTACTTTAGCATCATCCATAATGATTACTGATTGGTCGGTTGTGGCTTGAATACCGGTGGCAATCACCATCAATTCCAGCTCGCAATCCAGCTCAGGCACTATGGTTAATCCAATTATCACCAATGCACTAGGGTCGAGTTGCTGCTGCAGGGTTTCGCCAATCATATTATATTGGCTGAGCTCAATATTTTCAGATGCCATCACACTGACAATCGCTCCTTTGGCATGAGTCAGCTCAACGTCTTCCAGTAATGGATTTTTAAGGGCGCTATTAATCGTCACTTGGATATCTGCACCTGGCATTTGCTTCGCCACTCCCATAGCGGCTCGTCCATGGTGATTTACCACCGCAATGAAATCATTGAGATCGATATTAATCAAACCTGATTGGCTAATGGTGGTGGTTAACCCCAGCAATACATCTTGCAAAATACGGTTACTTTCAAAAAAGGCGTTAACTAGGCTGACTTTCTTATCCAGAGTTTTAGCCAGTTTGTCATTAGGTAACACGATTACAGCATTGGCGTGCTGCATTAATTTATCGACGCCTTTATTGGCCAGAAGATTCCTTTGCTGGCCTTCAAAACTAAAAGGGGTGGTAACCACGGCAATTAATGGTTTATTTAGCGCTGCGGCGACTGAAGCCATGAACGGGATGGCGCCAGTGCCAGTGCCGCCGCCCATACCGCCAGTAATAAAAATGATGTCGGCGAGTTCAATAAGCTCTTTTATTTGTGCTTCAGACTCCTGCGCAGCAGCTTGACCTTTTTCGGGCTTAGCGCCCGCACCTAATCCTTTAGTGGCTTCAATGCCAATTTGTAATCGAGTGCTAGATTGAGAGGCCTGCAGTGATTGTGCATCAGTATTGACGGCAATCAGCAGGACGTTGTCATTGAATGGCGATTGGCTAAGTTGATTTATGGTATTGCAGCCGCAGCCTCCCACACCGAAAACGGCAATGCGAGGTGATGGGCTGTTTTGCGTCAGTAAGTCAAACATCGATTCATCTCCTTGAAGTTACGCTAAACAGCGTAACTTAAGGGTGCGACAGCCTAAGACGCAGCAATTTGATAGCGCGCATTGACCTTGTTAATTAATCGAGTGAAATGGGCTCTTAATTTGGCTGGTGCCAGCACTTCGACATTGTCAGCCATGCTCCACAACAATGTTCTTAATCCTGAGGTGTCTTCAACGGTTGCTTCAACCAGATAGCGTTTATCTTCTAACTGCTTAACAGTTTGATTGTCACTGAGCTTGGCATTGCGCATGATAAAGTTTGCTGATGCAGAAAAAAGCAATTCAATATCAATCAACTCCGCTTGGTTTTCCATTTTTCTACGGGCAATATTAGCTTCACTTCGAGTAATGGAAGGGGTGTCCAGCACTCGCACATTACGTAGTAAGTCGATGGATTTGGCAAAAAGTTTTGGCTCAACCGTGCCAATGGTAAAGGTCAGTAGTGCGACACCATCTGATATTTGTATACCTTCAGGATTAATGGGCGTGTAATCAAGCCAATAGCTTTTCCCTTGGATCACTCGCTTTATTTGGCAGGCAATCTGGCGCTTGTTAAGCAGTGCCGATTGCACAGCTTCAAATATTTGTGGATCTTGCTGCTCAATTATAAAAGGAAAAGGTTTAGGTAACTGCGCCACGCGGCAGGCCCAGTAAAGCCAAGGGTTATCAGGATCATTTCCTAATATTTGATCTGCACGGTCAAAATAAGGGGTCAACTGCTTAAGGCTTTGGGGAGGCAGCAGTTGGCTAGCACTGTGCTTTAGGGTGTAAAATGCCAATGCCATGTGATTATCCATCAAGGTCAAGTTAAGACCACGCCAACAGGCGGCAATCGACCAGCCAAAAGGCTTGCTTCTGTCATCGAGCACTATGCCAAACAGCCCCATGTCGTACATGGCTTTTAATTCCCGCTGCACGGTTCTTAATCCAATATCAAAATCACGACTTTGCAGTCTTGCAGTGATGTCATTAGCGGTAATGCGCCTTGGATGAGCAGGTATTTGTTCCAGCATGGCAATTTGGCGTTGGATATTGATTTGCATCGATGTTCTCCCGATTATCTATGCCATGAGCATAATACTACCCTGCGACATAATCTGACGCACTAAGCATTTTTTGTATCATTATCTGATATTTAACCATGAGTAAAAGTTAAAGTTTTAGCTTCGGAATTACGTTGAAGGAAAGCGGAATCGAATACAGGAAGGGGCAACAAAACAACGGGGGTACATATGGGGGACATATCAACAAAAACGGGCTTTCCATTGCTGGAAAGCCCGTTTTCTTACAATCACTTAGACGTTAAGTCTTAGTTCATGCCGTATTTTTTTAATTTTTTGCGTAAAGTGCCACGGTTAATACCTAGCATGTTCGCTGCACGTGTTTGGTTGCCACGTGTGTGTTGCATGATGATGTCTAGTAAAGGTGCTTCAACTTCACTTAATACCATTTCATATACTTCAGACGCTTCTTGACCGTCTAACTGAGAGAAGAAGTTTGTTACTGCGCGCTTAACTGCGTCACGTAATAATTGTGGCTTGATTGTACCGTTAGCGGTTTCAATCTTACCTACGGTTAGCTGGTGAACTTCTGTGTTAGTTGTCTGATCAAACATTCTATTCTGCTCTTTATATTAAAAATTAACTAATTCATCAAAGTAACATTCCACAAGGGAATATTGCTGTTCAGCGGTTTCAAGCCTATTGAAGTCAGCACGAAATTGACGCTGCTCTTCTTGGTTTAGGTACCATCCCATGTGCTTTCTAGCAAATCGGACACCTTTGTACTCGCCGTACAATTCGTACAAAGCGTTAAGGTGTTCGAGCATGATTTCTCGTTGCTCGCTTGCCTCAACTGGCGGTAATTTGTTACCTGTTTCCAAGTAGTGGTGAATTTCTCTAAAAATCCACGGTCTGCCTTGGGCTCCTCGTCCTACCATTACAGCATCGGCGCCAGTGTAGTCTAAGACGAACTTAGCTTTTTCTGGACTGTCGATATCTCCATTGGCAACAACAGGGATTGAGACATTTTGTTTTATTGCTTTAATCGTGTCGTATTCGGCAAAGCCTTTATACATACACTGCCTAGTGCGGCCGTGAACGGCTAAGGAGGCAATGCCACAATCTTCGGCAATATGAGCAATTTCAACACCATTACGGTGTTCAGGTTGCCAGCCTGTGCGAATCTTTAGCGTTACCGGTACATCAACTGCACTAACAACAGCCTGTAAAATCGCTTTTACTAGCTGGGGATCTTGCATTAATGCTGATCCAGCAAGCTTCTTATTCACTTTTTTGGCAGGGCAGCCCATATTGATGTCAATGATGTGAGCGCCTTGTTCAACGTTGAACTGGGCGGCCGCAGCCATTAAATCAGGATCTGCACCTGCAATTTGTACTGAACGAATACCTTCTTCACCAGAATGCATCATGCGCTGGCGGCTTTTATCGGTATCCCAAACTTCGGGATTAGATGAAAGCATCTCTGAAACCGCTAGGCCTGCGCCATAACGTAAACAAAGATTTCGAAAAGCGCGATCGGTGACACCTGCCATTGGTGCCACGATCAGCTGATTTTTCAGTTGATAGGGGCCAATTTGCATTGAGTTATTCACCATGCTCGTCAAAGGGGCGCTATATTAGCCCTTTTTTACCGTCCTGAAAAGGTCAATAAATGAACTAAAGATAACTTTTTTGCTTGACTTTTAGTTGTGGAGTCGTCAGCGCCCCTTTTGGCGTAAAACTAGCTGTCATAAGGGGTGTGCTGCCTTTACCGTTATTTGCGGGTGCCTGTCAAGCGGCTCCAGTCTTCTTTGTGAGCCGCTTCATCCATGATGAACCATTGGCTGTAGAATTGTGATACTTCTTCTGCTTGCTCTTGTAGTAAGCCTGAAAGGGCTAACTTACCACCTGTTTTGACTTTCTCTGCAATCAATGGGGCAAGCTCGCGCAGTGGGCCGGCTAAGATGTTAGCGACTAAGATATCAGCCTGTAAATTTTCTGGTTGGTTTTCGGGTAAATACAGTGACAACTGCTCGACAACACCGTTGCGCTCGGCATTGGCTGTCGATGCATCAATGGCTTGATAGTCAATATCAACCCCGGTGACCTTCTTCGCGCCAAGCTTTAATGCAGCAATGGCTAAGATGCCTGAGCCACAACCAAAGTCGATAACTTCTTTATCTGACAAATCTAAGCTGTCTAACCACTCTAAACATAATGCGGTGGTTGGGTGAGTACCAGTACCGAAGGCTAAACCTGGATCAAGAATAACATTTACTGCGTCTGGTTCAGGGATGTCACGCCAGCTTGGGCAAATCCATAAACGCTGACCAAATTTGATGGGGTGGAAGCTGTCCATCCATTCACGAACCCAGTCTTTATCTTCTACTTGTTCAATTTTATGGTTAAAGCCTTTACCTAAGCAGGGAACTGACTCTAATAACTCTATGGTCGGTGCTAAATCAGTGCCAGCATCAAATAAGGCCATTAATATGGTGTCTTGCCATAAAGGTGTTTCACCTAGTTTAGGCTCGAAAATTGGCTCATCTTGGCCGTCTTCGTAGGTGATAGACACAGAACCTTGATCCATCAATAAGTCGCCTAGCATGTCTGCATGATCGCGATGAGTGTGAATTCGTAATTGGATCCAAGGCATGGGATTTTCCTAACTGATAATAAAATTAAACATGAATTGGCGGCTATTATAGCTGATGCCATAACGAGGTGGCAGATATTCCTTTGGGTTTATCGGCCAAAAAGCAAAAACGCGCCAAATGATAACTATTTAGCGGCTGATATTTGTTGTGAAACATTGGTTTTTACACTTCAGAAGTGGACTGATTGTGGGACTATTTCACCGCGATGAGTGTATTTGAGTCAAATTGACTATGATGATTTAGAGGGTAATATTTGTATCGTTATCAAAATTATTTTAGTAATGAATGATTAAGATGTGAGATTAAGGTCCAGACAATGCAGATAAATGATTTACACCTGTTTGTGCGAGTGGCTGATTGCGGCAGTATTGGCGCTGCTGCAGTTGAGCTAGATATTTCAGCTGCTGCGGCAAGTGCAGCATTAAAACGATTAGAGAAACAGTTAAATAGCGTACTGTTTATTCGCACCACTCGTAGTTTGCGTCTGACCGCCGAAGGTGAGCATTATCTGATCCATTGTCGCGAGGCGCTGGCGCAATTGCAATTAGGCCAGCAAGCCTTGTTAACCGAAAAAGGTCAAATCTCAGGTCAGCTCAATATCTCAGTCTCTTCTGACTTTGGCCGGAATGTATTCTTACCTTGGTTAGACAGTTTTCTACTGCAGTATCCAGATTTAACCATTCAACTGCATATAGGCGATAGCCTTAGCCATTTTCAGCACGATAAAATTGATATGGCGTTACGTTATGGCATACCGCCTGATTCAAGCCAAGTGGCGTTTAATATTTGTCATACTCAACGGGTGTTATGTGCCTCTTCTGCTTATATTCAGCATCATGGCGAACCTAAAAGCCCAGCTGAATTAGCGCAGCACAATTGTTTAATTTATAAGGTTGATGAACGTAATTATGATTTGTGGACGTTAATTAACGAGCAGCAGAGCTTTAAAATACGGGTGAGTGGTGATCGAAGTAGCAATGATGCTGATGTCACTCGTCGGTGGGCAGTATCAGGCCAAGGCATTGTATTTAAATCGGCTTTAGATGTTGTAGATGATTTAAATAGCGGTCGACTGCAACAGATATTGCCTGGATTTACCAGTGAGGCGATGCCGTTGAATCTCATTTGTGCAGGGCGACAGCATGTCAGCCCTGCCATGTTGTTAATGCGTGATAAACTGCGGCAACATTGCCTGCAATTACAACAAGCTGTGGCTATTTAGTCTTATGTTTAGAGGGTTTGATATCAAGTTCAAATCTTTATCTCAAAGCGCAGTGGCTTGCTAACATCTCACGATTTGCGTTGGTGTGATCTGCGTCTGACTCTTGCCTTGCGGTGGGTGATCTGGGTCACTTGCTGGTTTTTGGTTATTGCTACCGTTTGTGAACTTGATATGGTCATAAGTCATATTGAATTTACAGGACGTGCAAATTTATGGCTGATCAACCCGCTCTTGAAGCGCTAACCTCTGCAGCAAAAAAGACCAGCGGATTCTCTCATCCTGTATGGGCCGCTCGGGCCGATATGCTTCAAAGTGCAACTGGCCTGTTACTTGGCATATTCATCATTATGCATCTGCATTTTGAGTCGAGTATTTTGATCAGTAAAGAAGCCTTTTATCATGTAGGCCACTTCTTAGAAGGGGGCATGTTCAGTGAAACTGGCCATGGCTTTCCTGTTCTGACTAAATTCATTTCGGCATTTATGCTGATAGTCTTATTAATCCACGCTGTATTTGCCTTACGTCGCTTTCCTGCACAAATAAAGCAATGGCGGGCACTTAGAAGTCAAATGACCATTATGCCTCACCAAGATACTAAAATTTGGTTTTGGCAGTTAATTACGGGTTTTTTACTGTTCTTTCTCGCCCCCGTTCACTTGTTTGACATGATCACCAATCCTGAAATCGGCCCGCATTTATCGGCTGAGCGTGTTTACCACCAAGATGTGTGGATGCTGTATGTCTTGCTATTACCTGCTGTGGTATTGCATGCCATGTTTGGTCTCTATCGCCTAGCGGTAAAGTGGGGCGTGACCACAAAGCGTATGGCGGCGCTTAAGCTTGCCAAAATAATGGTGGTTTACTTAATGATTATTGGTATCGCAAGTTTATTGACCTACATCTTTATTGGGCAATCGTTGGAGTTACCCGTAACGCCTTTTGTACCGAGTTAAAGACACAGTGACTGTGCACAGTCATGCACCATTGAGTTTATCGCTTAGAAATACAAAGCCTAATACCGTATTAAAGGAATGCCAGTGAAAATTATTTATACAGATTCATTAGTTGTCGGCGCCGGTCTTGCTGGTTTACGTGTGGCAATCGCCTCCAAAGAGCGTGGTTTAGATACCGTGGTGCTGTCATTAATACCTGCCAAACGTTCCCATTCTGCTGCAGCCCAAGGCGGTATGCAAGCCAGCCTTGGTAATACAGTTAAAGGCATGGGTGACGATGAAGACGTCCACTTTCAAGACACAGTAAAAGGCTCTGACTGGGGCTGCGATCAAGATGTGGCGCGCATGTTTGCCCATTGCGCACCTAAAGCGGTGCGAGAACTTGCTAATTGGGGCGTGCCTTGGTCACGTATTAGTGCTGGCGATCGTGAAGTGGTGGTGAACGCCGAAAAGGTCACCATTACTGAAGCCGAGCAAGCCCACGGATTAATTAATGCCCGTGACTTTGGCGGGACTAAAAAATGGCGTACTTGCTATACCGCCGACGGCACCGGCCACTCACTACTGTATGCCGTTGACAACAAAGCCATTGAAATGGATATTCCTGTCCATGAACGCATTGAAGCATTATCGCTTATTCATGATGGCAAACGTTGTCACGGCGTCATTGCCCGTTGTCTCATTACGGGTGAATTACGTGCCTATATTGGTAAATCAACGACGATTGCAACAGGCGGCTATGGCCGTATTTATGAAGTCTCTACCAATGCCATTATCTGTGAAGGCATTGGCCAAGCATTGGCGTTAGATACTGGCGTTGCCACATTAGGCAATATGGAAGCGGTGCAATTTCACCCAACAGCGATTGTACCAGTGGGGATCTTAACCACGGAAGGTTGCCGAGGTGATGGCGGCTTACTGCGAGATAAAGACGGTCATCGTTTCATGCCAGATTATGAGCCTGAAAAGAAAGAGCTCGCCTCTCGAGATGTGGTCTCACGGCGCATGACTGAACATATGCGTAAAGATAAAGGCGTTGATAGCCCTTATGGGCCGCATTTATGGCTTGATATCACTTTGCTTGGGCGCAAACACGTTGAAACCAACCTTAGAGAAGTGAAAGAGATTTGTGAAAATTTCTTGGGCATAGATCCTGCCAAAGACTGGATCCCAGTGCGTCCGACTCAGCATTACTCAATGGGCGGTATTCGTACTAATGCTACCGGTGAAAGCCCGCAATTAGCAGGCTTATTTAGCGTGGGTGAGGCTGCGTGTTGGGATATGCATGGCTTTAACCGTTTAGGTGGAAATTCTCTGGCTGAAACTGTAGTTGGCGGTATGATCATCGGTAAGTACGTGGCTGATTTTTGTGAAAAGAACACCCTTGAAATCAATACAGCCGAAATTGAAGCCAGCATGGCTAAGATGCAGCAAGAAATCAACGGCTTGTTAGTCGGTAAGGGCACTGAAAATGTGTTTGATATCAAACTGGAAATGCAGCGCATCATGATGGATTACGTAGGTATTTTCCGCAATGGTCCTGAGCTTGAAAAAGCCATTGCTGAATTAAAAGAATTACTGGTTCGCAGTAAAAGTATTGGCCTTAAATGTAAAAAACGTCATGGGAACCCTGAGCTGGTGGAAGCGTTACGTGTGCCGCGTATGCTGCGGGTTGCCTTAACGGTTGCGTGCGGCGCCAATGCCCGTACAGAAAGCCGCGGTGCCCATGCTCGTGAAGATTACCCGCAACGTAATGATAAAGAATGGCTCAACCGCACTTTATCAACTTGGCCAGACGAAAACGCCCTTGAGCCCAAGCTAACTTACGAGCAACTTGATGTGATGAAGATGGAGTTGCCGCCAGGTTATCGTGGTTATGGTAACGACAATGCCATTGCGCATCCTGATACTGCTGCCCGTGAAGTTGAAATTGAAAAAATCCTCGCTGAGCTGGGTGACGATGCAGACCGCGTTGAAAAACAAGCAGCCGTTATGCCATTTGATTTACCAGAAAGCTTGCGTCCGCGTAATGAAAGATTAAGTGACACCTTTTTGGCGTCAGGAGAAAAGAGCTAATGACCAGCCCACGAACTATCAGTTTTAATATCTTTCGTTACGATCCACAAGATCCAAGCGATAAACCTAAAATGGTCACATATGAGCTCACTGAAGCGCCTGGAATGACAGTATTTATTGCGCTTAATATGCTGCGTGAGCAACAAGATCCTTCACTGCAGTTTGATTTTGTCTGCCGCGCAGGGATCTGTGGCAGTTGCGCTATGGTGATTAATGGCAAACCTACATTGGCTTGTAGAACCTTAACCGCTAATTTCCCTGACGGTAACATTACCCTAATGCCGTTACCGGGTTTTGAGTTAATTGGTGACTTGTCAGTGAACACGGGTAAATTCATGCGCGAGCTAGCTGAGCGACTGCAGTTATGGTTGCAACCTGATGCCAACGATATTGATATTCATCGCTTAGAAACGCCAATGGATCCAGCTGAAGCTGCAAAACTGTATGAGCTTGAACGCTGCGTTGAATGTGGTGTTTGTGTGTCTGCATGTGCCACTAAGCAAATGAAAGACAGCTTTGTTGGCGCTGTGGGGATGATGAAAATCGCCCGCTTTGAAATGGATAGCCGTGATATTCGCAGCGCAGAAGATTTCTATCATGTGATAGGTAATCAAGACGGCGTATTTGGCTGTATGACTTTACTGGGCTGCCAAGATGCTTGTCCCAAAGATTTACCGCACATGCAGCAAATTGCCTATTTACGCCGTAAAATGGCGCAAACTATTGTGAGCTGTTAACTCAGGCGTTATAAGGGTTAAATTTACAAATAAAAATGCCGCTAACTCAGTTAGCGGCATTTTTGTATTCAGTTTACTGTACTGAAACGATAAAGAGAATTAACTCTTAGCGCGTTTCATTGCAGTGAAGAACTCATCGTTAGTTTTGGTCATTGCCAATTTATCGATAAGGAACTCCATGCCGGTAACTTCATCCATAGGATTAAGGATTTTACGTAAAATCCACATCTTCTGTAGCTCATCAGGCGTGGTTAGTTTCTCTTCACGACGAGTACCAGAGCGGTTAAAGTCGATTGCAGGGAAAACGCGTTTTTCAGCTGCTTTACGAGAAAGGTGTAACTCTTGGTTACCAGTACCTTTAAATTCTTCGTAAATAACTTCATCCATTTTAGAGCCAGTATCCACAAGCGCTGTTGCGATAATGGTTAAGCTGCCGCCATGTTCGATGTTACGTGCAGCACCGAAGAAACGTTTTGGACGATGTAATGCGTTTGCATCAACACCACCAGTAAGCACTTTACCTGATGATGGGATTACTGTGTTGTATGCACGGGCAAGACGAGTGATTGAATCTAATAAGATAACCACGTCTTTTTTGTGTTCAACTAAGCGCTTGGCTTTTTCAATAACCATTTCAGCAACTTGAACGTGACGACTTGCTGGCTCATCAAAGGTAGAAGCAATAACTTCACCTTTTACCATGCGCTGCATTTCGGTTACTTCTTCAGGACGTTCATCGATAAGTAATACCATTAACACCACTTCTGGGTTGTTATAGGTAATGCTTTGCGCCATGTTTTGTAGCAATAAGGTTTTACCCGCTTTAGGCGGAGCCACAATCAAACCACGCTGACCTTTACCAATTGGAGAACATAGATCCAAAATACGTGAGGTGATGTCTTCTGTTGAACCATTACCACGTTCCATACGCATACGTTCTTCTGCATGCAGTGGGGTAAGGTTTTCAAAGAGGATTTTTGTGCGAGAATTTTCAGGCTTATCGAAGTTAACTTCGTTAACTTTTAAGAGTGCAAAATAGCGTTCACCATCTTTCGGTGGGCGGATTTTACCAAAGATGGTATCACCGGTACGCATATTGAAGCGTCTGATTTGGCTAGGAGAGACATAAATGTCATCAGGGCCTGCTAAATATGAACCATCTGAGCTTCTTAAAAAGCCGAAACCATCTTGGAGGATTTCAAGCACACCGCCACCAAAAATGTCTTCACCGCTTTTGGCGTGGGATTTCAGAATAGAGAAGATGATGTCCTGTTTACGGGCACGGGCCATGTTCTCTAATTTCATGCTATCTGCTAGTGAAACCAGATCTGATATAGACGTGTCTTTTAATTCAGTTAAATTCATGTTGGGGGTCTTGTATTACGCGACGATGCTTACTGCAATCAATCTTTCTTTGGGTCTTACGAAATTGAAATAGTCGATTGATAAGCGAGTAGGGGTTTGGTTGAAAAATCTGATGAATAAATTAGCACTATATGGGCAGTGCGTCCAGAATTTTAGCGAAAAAACGGCACAAATTGTTCATATATTGTGCCGATTGTCACTTTTCAAACGTAAAACACGCAACATTATTAAAATTGATTGTTGTTCATTACACTAAAATAGCGTTTTTTTTAGCAATAACCTGCTAACGGGGTTAGCAGGTTATGTCATTAATCAATAGTGCCGCGATTTTATAAATAGACTTGATTAAGCTTGTGCGTCAATAAACTCTTTAAGTTGAGTTTTTGATAAAGCACCCACTTTAGTAGCAACTAACTCGCCGCCTTTAAACATTAATAATGTTGGAATGCCACGTACACCGTACTTAGCAGGTGAAACATTATTTTGGTCAACGTTTAATTTAGCTACAGTTAGCTTACCCGCGTACTCTTCAGCCACGTCGTCTAGGATTGGGGCAATCATTTTACAAGGACCACACCACTCTGCCCAGAAGTCTACCAGTACTGGTAATTCTGAGTTAATGACGTCGTTTTCGAAGCTGTCATCGCTTAGGTATACAATTTTATCGCTCATGTAGATCTCCAGATTTGGCACCATTGCTAGTTTATTAATGGCTTACCATGTATATTGGGACGGTTAAATAGCTTTTCAAGTGACCGTTCTATTAATGTAGCTATTTGAAACGATCGAGTCTTTTTTTGCAACACTAACGGGTATGCTTGCGCTATGAGCGAAACACATTTATCAACACAAAGATTCGCCGACTTCCCTCTGAAGTCAGAGGTTATACAGGCTTTGAACGAAAATGGCTTTGAATTTTGTACGCCAATTCAGGCGTTATCTCTTCCCATTTTATTACAACAAAAAGATATTGCTGGCCAGGCACAAACAGGAACTGGCAAGACAATGGCCTTTTTAGTGGCCACTTTTCACCACCTTCTCTCAGTTGCTGAGCCAGAAGGTCGTCAAATTAATCAGCCTAGAGCTATCATCATGGCACCGACTCGCGAACTTGCGATTCAGATTGCCAAAGATGCTAAATTGCTTGCACGACATACGGGTTTAAAAGTCGGTATTGTTTATGGCGGTGAGAGTTATGATGTTCAACGCCAAGTGCTTGATGCTGGTGTTGATATTTTAATTGGTACTACGGGTCGTATTATCGATTACGTACGCCAAGGTGTGATCAGTTTAAATGCAATTCAAGCCGTTGTGCTTGATGAAGCTGATCGCATGTTCGATTTAGGTTTTATTAAAGATATTCGTTTCTTGTTTAGGCGTATGCCTGATGCTAAGTCACGCTTAAATATGTTGTTTTCAGCGACGTTATCAATGAAGGTTCAGGAATTAGCTTACGATCATATGAATGATCCAGAAAAAGTTGAAGTCTCACCTGGCGAAAAAACCTCAAAGAACATCAAAGAAGAAATTTTCTACCCTTCGACTGAAGATAAAATGCGTTTGCTTCTGACATTAATGGAAGAAGATTGGCCAGAAAAGGCTATCGTATTTTCAAACACCAAACACAGCTGTGAAAAGGTGTGGTCATGGTTAGAAGGCGACGGCCATCGAGTGGGGTTATTAACCGGTGATGTACCGCAGAAAAAACGTATTCGCATTTTAGAGCAATTTACTTCAGGCGCGCTTGATGTGTTAGTTGCAACTGATGTGGCGGCGCGTGGCTTACATATTTCTGATGTATCTCATGTTTATAACTATGATTTACCAGATGATTGTGAAGATTACGTTCACCGTATTGGTCGTACAGGTCGTGCGGGACAAAAAGGTGTGTCAGTGAGTTTTGCTTGTGAAGAGTACGCACTGAATTTACCGGCCATTGAGACGTATATTAAGCACTCAATACCAGTCACTAATTATGATCGTGAAGCTTTGCTAGACGATTTACCGCCACCGGTTCGTATCCATCGTAAGCACCCAACAACACGTACGCGTGATGGTGCGAGAAGTGGTGCGCATCGCAGTGGTGGACGTCCACCTCAAAGGGCACGTAGACATTCGTAAATGACAGTGACAGCTGCAATGCCTGCATATGCCGCGATAACACTCGGCTCAAATAGTTTTAATATGTTGGTCGCTCACACCCTGAACGGCCAACCCACTATTATTGCAAAATACAAACGTAAAGTACGTTTGGCTGAAGGTATTGGGGCTGATAACCGTCTTGATGAAGCCGTATTACAGCGCGGGCTAGATTGTTTGCAAATGTTTGCTGAGATGCTTGATAAACATCAAGTCGCAGCTGAGCATGTGGCGGTATTTGCCACCGCAACTTTACGTGTGATCAGCAATGCTGATGAGTTTCACCAACGGGCATTACCGATTTTAGGTCATCCGATTGAAGTCATTAGTGGTTTGCGAGAAGCTGAATTAATTTACCAAGGTATGGCGGCCACTACAGAAGGTGGCGGCCAACGCTTGGTGATTGATATTGGCGGCGCCAGTACTGAGTTTATTATCGGAAATGGTAATCAAGTGCTGTTTAAAACCAGTTTAGACTTTGGCTGTGTGCGCTTTAATCAACAGTTTTTTAAGCAAACGCCTTATCTAATGGCTGATTTTGAGCAAGCTAAAGCTGCGGTACTGATGGCGCTGAAGCCTTGCTTGCAACAACTGACACAATTGGGTTGGCAAGGCGTTGTGGGCGCATCTGGGGCTGTACAGTCTGTGGTGTCAGTACTTCATCATCGCGAGCTGTCTGAGATCATCACTTTGAAAGTGCTGCATCGTTTTAGAGACGAAGTGTTGGCACAGCAAAATGAGTCACTGCATCATATTCAAGGCTTATCTGCTGAAAAAGCACCGACATTTGCCTCAGGGATTGCGATTTTAATCGCCTTATTTGAGTTACTTGATATTGAGTCGCTTAATTTATCGGGTGGTGCGCTGCGTGAAGGAGTGCTAAGCATGTTGGCTGCAAGAATGGCTTAATGCTTTAATGACCTTGTAATAAAAATCGAATACAAAAAACGGGATCATTTGATCCCGTTTTTATTTGGCTGAAATAACTCAAAACAGACTATTTCAGAATGTTGACTAAATCTTGTTCCAGCGACACTGTTGGACGTTCAACGATTCGGCCAATTTCTTCATCTTGTTGCTGAATGATAAAGGTCGGGATTCGGGTGAATTCATATGCTGCCGCTAGGCCTTCTGGATCAACTTTGCTGCGATCAATACCTATGTAAGTCACGGTAATATTCGGATTGGCCGCTTCTTCGATAAGGCGCATGAAACGTGGCGTTTCACGATGGCAATCAGGGCACCAAGTACCAATAATTACCACGATATTTGTTGGGGTAGTTACCGCTTTTAATTCAGTTAATGCGGCAGCATCAATTTTATACTGCTCATACTCTGCAGCGTAACCTGGTAAGTCTTTTTCAAGTGTTGAAATATCAACAAGTCCGGTAATAATCACTTCTTGTTTCTCCTCGCTGCATGTTGCCATGAAGCCTGTTTGCTCTTCATCGAATGAACAACCACTGCCAGCCATGGCTGAGCCAGCAACCAAATGGCTGCCAAAGAAAATTGCGGTTGTAGCTAATAATGTTTTAACAGTGTTATGCATGATAAGGCCTCAAGAAAGAACAATAAAACAATTCAATCATTTAACCTTAGGTTAGTGAAGTTGAATATTAGCTAGCTGTTAGCTAGATCACTAATATAAGTAAAATTCAAAGATAACTTTGCACTGGCTCATAGTGCATTAGCAAGAGTTAATGTTTATTGCTACGGCGATGAATGTCACTATTGGGGGGTGTTTTAGTCGCCTTTGTAATCAATTTGAATCATTTAGCCTGCAAAATGCGCTATAAAAAAGGAGACCAATAGGTCTCCTGTTTGTTATTCATCTTGTATAAATAAAATCTTTTATTTACTTATCTTCTTTTAGCCACTGAGCTGCGCTTTTAGCAAAGTAAGTTAAAATACCATCGGCGCCAGCGCGCTTAAAGCACAGCAGTGATTCCATCACGATAGCCTTTTCGGCTAACCAGCCATTTTGAATTGCTGCCATGTGCATGGCATATTCGCCACTCACTTGGTATGCAAAAGTCGGCACTGCTAGTTCGGTTTTTACGCGGCGAACGATATCAAGGTATGGCATGCCAGGCTTTACCATTACCATGTCTGCACCTTCTTGAATATCTAATGCGACTTCATGTAAGGCTTCATCGCTATTGGCTGGATCCATTTGGTAGCTATGCTTGTTGCCACCTTTAAGGTTACCTGCTGAGCCGACAGCGTCACGGAAAGGGCCGTAGTAACTAGAAGAGTATTTGGCTGAATATGCCATAATTTGGGTGTTAACGTGGCCTGCAGATTCTAATGCTTCACGAATAGCGCCAATTCGGCCATCCATCATGTCTGAAGGAGCGACAATGTCAGCGCCGGCTTCAGCGTGTGATAAGGCTTGTTTGACTAAGATCTCAGTGGTGATGTCGTTAAGGATGTAACCTGTGTCATCAATAATGCCGTCTTGACCATGGGTGGTGAAGGGGTCAAGTGCCACATCTGTCATAATCCCAAGCTCAGGAAAAGCTTGTTTTAACTCACGTACGGCGCGCTGTACTAAACCGTCACAATTGTAAGCTTCTTCAGCCATGAGGGTTTTCTTTTCCGCAGGTGTAACTGGGAACAGGGCAATCAAAGGAATGCCAAGTTCGACTAATTCAGCGGCTTCTTTGAGTAATAAGTCGATTGAATAGCGTTCAACACCCGGCATCGACGCCACTTTTTCGGTGCGATTGTTGCCTTCAAGAACAAACATTGGGTAGATAAGGTCATTCACCGACAGTTTGTTTTCTGACATTAAACGGCGGCTGAAATCATGTTTACGCATGCGGCGCATTCTGCGCTGTGGAAAAGCACTAGTAATTATATTCACATTCGACTCCTGAAATTAGACTGATCTTAATCAGACGAAAACAGACAAACCTGATTTCGTCCACTGCGCTTAGCTTGGTAAAGCGCTTTATCTGCTTGTTCAAGTAACTGAGTTGGCTGTTCATCGGTTTCGATAATGGCAGCGCTCACACCGATACTTACGAAAAGGGAAATAGGGTTATTATCCCAATCGATTGATAAATTGGAGATTGCTTGGCGAATTCTTTCAGCCAATAGCATCGCTCCTACACTATCAGTATTTGGTAATATAATAGCAAACTCTTCACCTCCAAAACGTGACACCAGATCGGTTGGTCGTTTTAAAAACTCAGAAATTGTTGTCGCAATCACTTTAATTGCAAGGTCGCCAGCAAGGTGACCAAATTGATCATTAATCTGTTTAAATTTATCAATATCAACCATTAGGATAGCAAGTGAGGTTTGCTGACGACGACTAATGCGTCCTTCTGCGGTTAGGCGTTTATCAAAGGCGTTTCTATTTTTTACCCCAGTTAAACTGTCAGTGGTGCTTTGTTGCTGCAGCTTTTGATTGGCATCATTTAGCTCACGTAAGGTGACTTCGAGCTCAAGAGTCCGCTCAGCGACCATTTGTTCGAGACGTTCATTGGTTCTCGCTTCTGCTTTTAAAGCTTCATCACGGTTTTGTTGTAGTTTTTGGGCTTGCTCTAGGGCCTTTTTTTGCATTTGAAGTTTGGCTTTTCGTTCATCGTTATAGCGCACAGCTAGCACTGCAGCCATGACAATGACTTCAAAGGTCAGTCCGATCATCATTGGAGTATGCGCTGGCATATACCACTGTAAATAGCCCAGATAAATGAGCCCGCTGAGAATGGCACCAATAAATAGCCCGATACGGGCAATAGCATATAAACGTGCATTTTTACTGCCTTTAATTACTTGTATTAAAGATACTGTAATCAGTACACAGCTAATGGCGATTACCGAGAAAGTGAGCAAATATAAGCTGAATTTAAAATCAATAAACGAGATAACCAGACTCAGTAAAACGCAGTAAACCGCAAGGTAACGACCGACTAATAGCATCGGTTTATTATGATATTTAAGTAGCATCACTTTTTCGGTAAACATCAGCGCAAAAGCTAAGGCTATCGGGATTAATATTGGAATGGCTAAGTTTTGCACCACCGGCAGTGTGGGCCATAAATATTGAAAGGCAATACCATGAATAGTGGCCACAAGTAGAGTTAAACTGAGTACATAGCCACTATAGTAACTATAACTAAAAGACCCTGATGCGAGGGCAATAAACAAACTAAATAGCCCAATGGCAATCAATATCCCAATTTGAAAGCCATTAGCAAGGCTTTGAGACTCAATGGCATGGCTGTAATCATTTTTACTCCATAGTACCAATGGAAAATTTAAGCTGCCGCGATTATCGATTTTTAAGTAAAAGGTATGTGTTTCGTTTGGCTGTAATTCAAAGGGGTAAAGAAATAAATTACTTTGCAGTGGGCGCTGTTTAAACGGATAGCTATCACCCATTAGCTCCACTTTTACTAATTTGTTATTGACTAAATGATATAGTTTCATGCTATCTAGCAGTGGGTTATTCAGCGCTATCATGCGTGATAGATGGTCATTAGGGCTAAAAATACTAAAACTCAACCAAGTATTTTTAGCGCCAATTTTACGCATATCGCCGCGGCTTAACTTGCGCCAATCTTGTTGGCTATTTTTTAGCAGTGTTAAGCTGGCAAGCTCTTCAATATCTTGAGACTGATTGATATACATCCAATCCGTTAATTTGATTTTTGTAATGGATGAGGCGGTTAATCTTAGCGGGGTATTGGCGTGCTCAACGGCAAGCGCGTGGGCTGCTTGTAATTGAGTTAGCAATATAATAAAAAACAAAGTAAATGCTTTAAACGCCCAATGCACTTGCTGCATTAATCCTGCCCTAGGTTAAAAAAACGCTGGCTGTTGGTGTAGCAATGGGCTGCCAGCTCTGCATAGGGTTGCTGACGAAGATTAGCAATATACTCGGCAATATAGGGCAAGTATTGTGGCAAATTTTTGCTAGATTTGGGTTTAGGGCGCATGCTGCGAGGTAATAAATAAGGGCTGTCAGTTTCAACCATTAAGCGGTTGTTTGGGATCAATGGCACTATGCTCGCCAGCTCAGCGCCGCGACGTTCATCGCATACCCAGCCAGTTATGCCGATATGTAAATCTAATTCAAGACAAGCAAGTAACTCATCTTTGCTGCCCGTAAAGCAATGCAGCAGCGCTGCAGGGAGCTTGTGGCGATATTGACTTACTATTGCAATAAAGTCCTCGTGAGCGTCACGACAGTGCATCAGTACCGGCATTTGTAATGCAACTGCCAATTCAAGTTGGGCGTGAAAGGCAAGGCGCTGGGCATTACGGGGAGAAAAGTCGCGATTATAATCTAAACCGCATTCACCAATAGCAACCACTTGCTTTAATGCTGCTAAGGTTTTTATCTCATCAGCACTGGCAGCATTCCAGCTACTGGCGTGGTGAGGGTGAACCCCTGCAGTGCTATAGAGTTGCTGAGGGTATTTTGCGCACAGCGAGGCGCTGTCGCTACTTTCAGTAATATCACTGCCAATAACAATTAACGGCGAAACATGATGTTGCGCCGCTTGAGTCACTATGTTGTCAATATCAGCGATTAACCTGCTGCTAAGCAAATTAACGGCTATGTCGATATGCTGCGGCATGATTTATTTTAAACGCTTCACTCGAATAGTGGAGTTACGATCATCGCTGCCCAGTAGGAATGAACCGAGAGCGCCTTTTTCAACAAAGACGGTTTGATCTTTTTTCACTTTATAGCGGTCAGTACCTGACTGCTTCCAAGTTTGATTATTAGACAGGGTAATAATTAATGAGCCGTAAGGATCTTTTTTTACCGATACAACGTCAGCATAAAGGCGAGTGACATCCTCATCGACCTTCTTTTTAAGACCAAACTCTTGTTCTGCAGTAGGATTGTTAGACGTTGCAACTGCAGCCTTTGTTACGGCAGATGCAGTTACTACTGCTGGCGTCGATACCGCAGTAGCAGTCTCTGTTGTCGCTGAAGTGAGGGAGGTGTTAACTGACGCGGCTAATGTGTCGTAACACATTAGCCGGTCAAGTTTGTCAGTTTGAGCTGCACAGCTCGCCAGTTGTTGCTCAACACTGGCCTGTGCTTGAGAAGAGATAGCCAAAGCAAAAGTGGCAATCAAAGTTAAACGCATTACAGAATCCTTCTTTTTATTGGTTAACTAGTCCATGAGTGCGATGCGCAATTTAACTATCAGCTTTCTCGTTCTCTGGCTCTTCGTTATCTGTATCTTCTTTTGGGGTATATAGTCTAGCTGCTAATAAACCACCTTCAAATAATATTAACATAGGAATCGCTAACATTGTTTGTGAAATAATATCAGGTGGCGTTAGCATCATGCCAACCACAAATGCACCTACAACAATGTAAGGGCGTTTTTGTTTAAGCTCATCTGGTGTTGTCACGCCAGCCCAGCACATTAATACTACGGCTACAGGGATTTCAAAGGCTAAACCAAAAGCAAAAAATAGCTTTAAGATAAAACTTAAATAGCTACTAATGTCGGTTGCTACTTGCACTCCTTCTGGTGCGACACTGGTGAAAAACGCAAATACCACCGGAAATACCACGTAATAGGCGAAAGCAATACCGAGGTAAAATAATACCGTACTGCTAAATAGCAGCGGCATAATCATGCGCTTTTCGTGTTTGTATAAACCGGGCGCCACAAATGACCATACTTGAAATAGTACGTAGGGGATCGCCACAAAAAATGATAACACTAAGGTTAATTTAAATGGCGCAAAAAAGGGCGCGGCTACATCCGTTGCAATCATACTGCCGGTCTCTGGCAGTGATTGCATTAATGGGATTGCCATATAATGGTAAATGTCATTTGCCCAATAAACTAAGCAGATAAATACCAGCAATACGCTGCCGATAGCTCTAAGTAACTTATTTCGTAACTCAAGCAAATGACTGATAAGAGGTAGCTGTTGTGACATTGGTTACCCGTGTTAGCTTTTGGTATTTGAACTGTCAGAGTCGTTTGCTTGTTCACTTTTGGCAGTAGAACTTTCAGCGGGTGTAGCTGCAGAGGTATCTTTGGCTACTTCGTCAACTTGATAGGGACGATTAACCGATTTTGCAGCATCTTTTAGCTGATCAATGGACTCTTGTAGTTCAGGTGATAGGTTCGACAAACCTTTGCTTTCTGCTTTTTTAAGGTCAGCATGAAGCTGATCAATTTTAAGCTCTTGCTCTAATTCATCTTTGACTGAGTTTGCCATCCGCTTTAATGAGCGGAGCCACTCAGATATTGAACGTACTGCAACCGGAAGTCTTTCGGGGCCGAGAACCACAAGCCCCAAAATTCCAATCAGCAGTAGCTCCATAAAGCCAATACCGTCAAACATAATGAATTACGCCTGTTCTTTATCCTTTGACTCGGATTTCTGCTCAGTTGCCTGTTCAGACTTTTTCGCAGTGCTGTCTTCTAGAGACTTCTTTTCTTCATCTTCAGGATTCATTGCATTTTTGAAGCCCTTAACAGCCCCACCTAAATCGCCACCTAAAGAACGTAATTTTTTAGTTCCGAATAACAACACAACAATTAACGCAATAATTAGAAGCTGCCAAATACTGATGCCGCCCATGAACATTTCCTCTATAAGAATAAAAACATGATGTTGGAATTTTTACATTCACAATTGTAACCTTTATACATAGAGTATTATGAACCTCTAATGTATAAGTGCTAGTTAAAATTTACGGTTTTTTGGTCTGGATCGCCATCCTGTGAACCAAAGCACTATACCTGATGTGATACAAATGTAAGCAGGCCATAGTGTAGCGTATTGGTTTAATAATATTGTGCCACAGATCAACATTACAGCGGCTGTTATTAATAAGTAATTACTTTTATGGGCTTTATGTTGAAATTTTAGGTACTTATCAAGCATTTGTTGTTGGGTGCCCAGTAGTTTTCGACCCATTTTTAAATTGTCATAGATAAGTTCTGGAAATTCTGGCAGCTTTTCAGCCCAATAAGGGCTCTTCATTTTAACTTTATCAAAAATGGCTTTCGGGCCGACTTGTTCAGACATCCACTGCTCTAAAAACGGTTTAGCTGTTGACCATAAGTCTAGCTGTGGGTACAGCTGACGACCTAAGCCTTCAATGTAAAGTAATGTTTTTTCGAGTAAAACAAGTTGTGGTTGCACGACGATATCGAATCGGCGGGCAGTGCGAAATAACTCCAGTAACACATGGCCAAATGAGATTTCGTCTAATGGCTTATTAAACATGGGTTCGCAAACCACTTTAACCGCTTGCTCAAATGCCAGTACGTCAGTGTTTTCTGATACCCAACCCGATTCAATATAAAGCTGGGCAATACGCTGATAATCACGATTAAAAAAGGCTAAGAAATTTTCTGCTAAATAGCGTTTGTCGACATCATTAAGGGTGCCCATAATGCCGCAATCCATGCCGATATAAAATGGATTGTCAGGGTGTTCACGGCTTATAAAAATATTGCCAGGGTGCATGTCAGCATGGAAAAAATTATCACGAAATACTTGGGTGAAAAACAGCTCAACACCGCGTTCAGCCAAAAGCTTTAAATTAGTCCCTTGGGCTTTTAAGGCTTCAATATCTGAAACAGGAATGCCGTAAACACGCTCCATTACCATTAGGCGAGGGTAGCAATAATCTTCATAAACATAAGGCACATACAAGCTATCAGAGTCTAAAAAATTGTTACGTAGCTTGATGGCATTGAGCGCCTCTAGTTTAAGGTTTAGCTCGCCTAAAATGGTGGTGCGATAATCATCAATGACTTCAGCAGGGCGCAGACGATTGCCTTCACCTAATAGCTTTTCAAGTAAATTGGCCGCTTGGCACATCAGTTGTAAATCAGCATTAACTTGCGCTTCAACGTTGGGACGTAAAACTTTTAACACCACCTCTGCGCCATTTTCTTTCAAGTTAGCAGTGTGAACTTGAGATATGGATGCTGACGCTAAGGGAATGTCTTCAAAGTTGTCAAATAATGAGTCTATCGGCGCTTTTAGTTCTGCTTCAATAGCTTGGCGGGCAAGGGTTGAATCAAAAGGTGGTACGCGGTCTTGCAACATAGCCAGCTCACTGGCCCACTCATCATTGAGTAAGTCACGGCGAGTTGACAGCATTTGTCCCAGCTTGATGTAAACCGGTCCTAAATCTTGCATCGCCAGCTTTAAACGCTCAGCAGAAGATTTGTCTTTGTGTTGGTTGCGGATCCAAAAGAAACAATTTCGCAGAAGTGAAAAGTACCAGGGAGTTTTATTTTTGGGTAAAACATCATCTAAGCCGTAATGGAGTACAGTTTTTATGACTTGGTAACCACGCCTGATACTTGCAATTGTCATGGGGTAATTTTTTCTCTTAATTTTGCTATCTTGGACTCAATGCTTGTTGTTCTATCAACAAGCTGTTCCAGATTATCACGAAAATGAATGAAGTCGATTTGATGAGGGGCGAGTCGATATTCTTCAGTGGTTAATTGACCCACATGAGAGAGCGACTTTTCAAACACTTGCTTCATTGAACTGGCTAAGTGTTTGGTATTAGTCAGCAACATATGAGTCGGGGCATCACCAATATACTTTGATAATGGCTCGGCAAAATCTAACTCAATGTGCTTTAAGTAATGACTAAAGCTTTGCAATAAGTTGATATCGCCATCGAGGATCAGCTTATCTTGCTTAATGAGCTCGGTAAGGTTAGCCCCTTCAGTCACCTTATAAAGCGTAGTGACATCAGCAGTAATACTGACGTCAACAGTGGCTTCATAAGCGCTCATGACTTGAATTTGCGGTGCAAAAATAAGGTATATTGGCCAACTAACTTGGGTTAACTGAATTTTGAATACTTTACCGTGCAACGGCTTTAGTCGCGCATATTCACCCTGATCTTGTGCTTGTAACTGCCCGAGAGCAGTTTCCATTGCAGCACAAGCCAGTAATGAACAGTGGTTCGGCAGCATTAGAATTTATAACCGCGATGTAAGGCGACAACACCATCAGTCATATTGGTGTAGTCAACTTGTTCAAGACCGGCATCAAGCATCATTTGCTTTAAGGTTTCTTGATCTGGATGCATGCGAATTGATTCAGCTAGGTATTCATAGCTGTCAGCATCTTGGGTAATTAGTGCGCCCATTTTAGGCAACACTTTAAAGCTATAAAGGTCATAAACTTTACGCATGACTTCGTGTTGAGGTTTTGAGAACTCAAGCACTAATAACTTTCCGCCAGGTTTTAGTACCCGGCGCATCGAGCGTAATGCTGCGTCTTTATCGGTCACATTACGTAAACCAAACGCAATGGTAATAATATCAAAATGATTGTCAGGAAACGGCAGTGCTTCAGCATTAGCTTGTACGTAACTGACATTGCTAACAATGCCTTTGTCGCGCAATTTAGTACGGCCAACTTTAAGCATTGAATCATTAATGTCAGCAAGAATAACCTGGCCGCGCTCACCCACAAGGTGTGAGAATTTAGCGGTTAAATCACCGGTGCCGCCAGCAAGGTCAAGTACTTTCATGCCCGGTCTTGCACCTGCGGTCGCAATCGTGTGACGTTTCCAAAAACGGTGTACACCGAATGACATAACATCATTCATGATGTCGTATTTAGCAGCAACCGAATGAAATACGTCAGCAACTAAATCCGCTTTTTTCTCTGAATCAACGGTTTTGTAACCAAAATGGGTGTTCTTTGGGTCGCCCTCAGACATCTGTGTATTCCTATAATGTGCGGTAATTAACAGCGAGTGTATGTCATTGCTTGCTTTGCAGAAACTTCAATCAGCCAGAATGTGATCAAGTTTACTTGAAATAGCTAAGAATGCGTTAAGATAGCGTATTATTCTATCTCATCAAAATTGCCCTGCATTAGAGCATAAAATTCACAGTTATTGAATAGTGAAAGTATTAGGTAATAGCGTGCAATAAATTTAACAGCTTAAGTTTGTACGATCCTTAAGCGAGAGAAGTTCAAATATCCCTTGCTTAAGCTAGCTTACTTTTCTTGCCTGGATATAACTGTACATTAATTCACAGACACTTTGGCCTACATCACGCTTACCAGCCATATCACCCGCATCGTGACATTGAGGCGCGGCTTCAGCAATATGCAGATAAGCACAAGGGCAGTGTTTAGCGATGTGATGAATATAGTGGCAGGCATCTAACAAGGGCACACCGGCAAAAGTGGATGCGCTGCTGGGCATTTTGGCGATGGCATCTACATCAATTTCTAAGGCCACTGGCAGTTGAGTTTGATTAAGATTGCTGGCGATTTGTTGCAGCGCTTGGCTTAAGTCGATTTCTCGTCTGACCCAAATTTGCTGAAAGCTGTGCCAATGACCGCCAAATAAGCTTAATTGCTCTAAGGTGGCTTCAGTGTTTTTTAGCTCATGTAAACCTAGCACATGGTAATAAGCCAGTGCGCCATTGGCTGCAGCATAGCTAAATCCGTTGCCACTGTGGCGCCCTTCCCGTGGGCGAAAATCGCTATGGGGATCAAGGTTTACTGCCGCAGCCGCCTGATTAAAGTGAGCCTTAGTCGCCATTAGCATGCCATATGCATTGTTATGACCGCCGCCGATCACTATGGGCTCAAGCTCTGCTGCCATAATTTGGCTGATCACACTAATGACTTGGTTATCAAGTTCTTTAGTCGCTTGCCTTAACTCTTCTAGGGATGCCGCTTCTGGCAGTGGGGCCTGAGATATTTCCCCTAAAATAAGACACTGTTTACCATCAAGGTAGCGGTTGGACTGCAAATTAAGCCATTGTTGCATAGTGGCACTAAAGGCTGCAGATGAGCCGCCGCGGCCTAAGTTAGCCCTTGGACCAGCATCTTCGGTAATTCCGACAATAACAAATTGCACCCCATTGGTTTTAGCCTCACAAAGTGCCTGTTTAAGATCCGCTAAAGAGGGGGCTGATTCGGAGATAAGCTTGACGGTTTGGCCCAGTTTGCTTTCGCCATCTCTGCTGGAGAGGTATTGATTAACTTCACTGCGGGTCATTATCTGCAACATTAAGAACCTATTTCATTCAATTGGGGTTAGCTTTAAGGCTAATATGTCGAGCCACATATCTAGAGTCAAATACTTAGAGCTTATGACTTAAAAATAGGCCATAAAAAAGCCAGCATAGCTGGCTTTAGTCGATATTTAAACTGGTAATATGTAACCAGCAATATCAATCGATTATTCGATATCTAATGGCTCTGGCGATAAGATAACGCCAGTATTGTCAGCATAGATATGGTCGCATGGCAGGAATGTTACCCCACCAAAGTTAACTGGGATTTCAACTTCACCAACGCCATTAGTGTCAGCGCCAATCGGGATTGAAGCTAATGCTTGAATACCAATATCCATTTCTTCAAGGGTGTCAACGTCACGTACTGAGCCGTAAACAATAATGCCTTCCCACTTGTTAGCCACTGCGATTTCAGCAATCGAGGCATCAATTAATGCACGGCGCATTGAACCGCCACCATCTACTAACAAGACTTTACCTTCGCCTTCTGCTTGCAGCGCATCAGCAATTAAGCCGTTATCTTCAAAACATTTGATGGTACTAATCGAACCACCAAAAGAGCTACAACCGCCGTAATTACTGAACATTGGTTCTACTACATCAACGACATCTAAATACATATCACACAATTCTGAGGTGTTGTATTCCATAGTGACACTCCTTGGGGTTAGCGATTCACAGAGGTTTTCGCCAGTTATCAAAGCAATAATATATGAATTATATGAGCTTTTTATGAAAATAACAGCGATATTCATCACTTGATAAAGATAATCAGTTAGTTGTTCAGTCTTTGGTCTTAAGGCGGGATGACTTAAACGGCTGTTGTTTATCGCTGTGATAAGCCCTTTATTAGCCTTAGTTCTTGTTTTTATATGATTAACTGCATTGTTGCCCTGTCTGTGGTGACTCCTTTGAGTAAGTTATGATTGTCATAAAAGTTTCGATAGCTTGTCATCTAAGCGTCATTAGCCCTATTTACAGTTCTTATTAAGGTTGAACAATTGAACTATAAGGATTTTGTATGGCTATGACGATTAGCGCACTGGATAAGTTTGTGTTTTGCCACATTATTACTTTTTGTCGAACTCATGAGTTAACCCCTTTAGCGAAAAGAATCTCAGCAAGTGGGGATGGCCATTATTACGTGTATATGGCGGTAGGTTTATTGTTTTTACATCCTCAAGGCAGTCAGTTTTTTAATTTGATGTTAGTGAGTTTTATCATTGAACTGCCGTTATATTTTGTCTTTAAAAATGCCATTCGCCGCACTAGGCCTTGCGCCGCTTTTGCAGGCTTTGATAGCAGCTTTCAGGCATCAGACACATTTAGTTTGCCATCGGGGCATACTGCAGCGGCCTTTATTATGGCGATGGCTATCACTTCGACTTTTCCTGCATTGTGGCCAATCGCAATGACCTGGGCTGTGGCGATTGGATTATCTCGAATAGCGCTTGGGGTGCATTATCCATTGGATATTGTTGCTGGTATTGGGTTGGGGGTCGGTGTGGTTATCTTAGCCGAGCCGTTGATTTAGCTTGTCATAGCGCTGAAATTGGTCATTAAACAAGGTAAATCATGAAAATATTATACGGTGTTCAAGGGACGGGAAATGGCCATATTAGCCGTGCCAGAGTCATGGCAAAGGCGTTAAGTAAAACTGATATCGAGGTTGATTTTTTATTTAGTGGTCGCGCCAAAGATGAGTACTTTGATATGCAATGTTTTGGCGACTATCAAGTTAGAACGGGCATGTCTTTTATTACCGAAGACGGGCGAGTCAGCATTGGCAAAACCATTAAAAGAAATATCACTTCACCCATTGTGTCTGAAGTGAGACAACTTGATTTGAGCGGCTATGATTTAGTGTTAAACGACTTTGAGCCAGTGAGTGCTTGGGCTGCTAAAAAACAGGGCGTGACCGCAATTGCGATCAGTCATCAAGCGTCCTTACAATACTCAGTACCTAAACAGGGAATGAGCTGGTTTGATGAATTACTGTTAAACAACTTTGCACCTGCAGATATCAAATTAGGCTGTCATTGGCATCATTTCGGTTTTGCTATTTTACCTCCCTTTGTAGAAGTTGAGCCAAGTTGTGGTGCTCACAGTCATCAAATTTTGGTGTATTTACCCTTTGAAAGTGCCGACGCGATAGCAGCTTTTTTAAGGCCTTTTCCTGACTATCAATTTTTTGTTTACCATGGCAATAAGCCAAAGCAGTCATTACCAGATCATATTAATTGGTTCAGCTTTGATCGCTGTGGGTTTAAACAACACATGTCGCAATGTGGTGGGGTAATAGGTAATGCAGGTTTTGAGCTTGCCAGCGAGGCGATGACATTAGGTAAGAAGCTACTGGTTAAACCGCTTCAGGGGCAATTTGAGCAATCATCAAACGTAGCAGCATTAGAGCTGTTGGCTGCAGGACAAAGTATGGATAGCTTAGATAGTAAAATGTTAGCCCGATGGTTAAAGGCGGCGTCGCCCAAGCCTATTGCATATCCGCAAGTCGGTGATGCCTTGGTGGGGTGGTTACTACAAGGTAATTGGCATCAACATCAAGCGCTTTGCCATGATTTATGGTCCCAAGTCGATCTACCTGATAACTGGCGCAAGTAAATGGCATCAGTAAATCGAGCCTTTCTTTGTCTGTGACTCAAGATCAATCAGTTAGCCGCTAGCTTTGCTAATTACTTTGGTAAGTAATAAGTAATAAGTAATAAGTAATAAGTCACATTAGCTGACTTTTGAATGATGCTGATGAAGTTGCTCGAGTAACTCATCTTCCAAAGCAAAGCGCGCTTCCATTGCTTGAGCTAAATTAGAGAGATCGCTATCTAATTCTAGCAACATAGAATCGCTATCTGCTTCAGTATATTTGTCATTGAAGTCTAATGCGGCATCAGTTGATTCACTGATTTGTGGTAATAACAGTTGTGCTCGGGCTTTACTTTGTTCACCTGATTTTTCACACTCATTAACCAATTGATCGTATACCTCAAAATGACCTTCAGAGACATAATCAACTAATTGAGCGCAAAACTGCTTAACGGTATCTAGTTCAGGTAAGCTTTTTGCAGGGACTGAGTAAGGGGCGAGGCCAGCAATTTTGAAGTATTGGATCAGTAATGCTCTGCGGTGCTGCAGCCATTGATCAACCAGCTTATTGGAGCCACCCCATTTTTGTTCGGCTTTTTCTAGTTTTGTCAGCATTATCATTCTCAATTTAGTAACCAATACATAACACTTAATGTATGAGAGAAAGTAGTGATTAATCAACTCTTTTCTGCAAAAGAAGCAATGGATTGACCAGAGGAATGGGCTGAGTTACGAGGGAAATATTCTTTGTTATTGTAATCTAAAGAAAAATGCCCAGCGATAGCATGCTACCGCTGGGCAAATAGATTTTTAAGGGCTCGATTTATCGTGCTTCTTGATTGTTCTTGCTAGCGCAGACTTTTTATATCAAAGGTGCAGCGAAGGTGCAACTTTTTTGTCGAGTTAGCTTCACACCTAGTCAAAAATCACCCTTTTTGTGAGCATATTAACGTTTATATTAGCAATTTTGATACTAGTAGGAGGGGCAGCTCACATAAATTTAGCAGAACTGGTTACATTAATACCTTAAGTCGCTAAACTACGGTTCAGCGGATATCAATATATGTTTAGGAATCAAGCCCAATGGCAGAATTAAAGAATGATCGTTATTTACGCGCTTTACTAAAACAGCCTGTTGACAGAACGCCTGTATGGATGATGCGTCAAGCTGGTCGTTACCTTCCAGAATACAAAGCAACCCGTGCTCAAGCCGGTGATTTCATGTCGCTTTGTAAAGACCAAGACTTGGCTTGTGAAGTGACTTTACAGCCATTACGTCGTTATGATTTAGATGCAGCTATTTTATTTTCAGACATTCTAACCATTCCAGATGCAATGGGCTTAGGCTTATACTTTGAAACTGGTGAGGGTCCACGTTTTGAACGTCGAGCTGATACCGTTGACTCGATTAAAAAGCTTTGCATTCCAGATCCAGAAGATGAACTTGGTTACGTGATGCGTGCAGTAAGCACGATTCGTCGCGAGCTAAAAGGCGAAGTACCGTTAATTGGTTTCTCTGGTTCTCCTTGGACGCTAGCCACTTATATGGTTGAAGGTGGTTCAAGCAAAACATTCGAAAAAATTAAGAAAATGGCTTACGAAGAGCCAGCAGCATTACACATGCTTTTAGACAAGTTAGCTGATTCAGTTATCTTGTACCTAAATGCACAAGTTGCTAACGGTGCTCAGTCGTTAATGATCTTTGATTCATGGGGCGGTGCGTTATCTCACCACGCTTACCGTGAGTTCTCATTACGTTACATGCAAAAAATCGTTGATGGCCTAACTCGCCATGCTGACGGTCGCCAAGTTCCTGTTACCTTGTTCACTAAAGGTGGCGGATTATGGTTAGAGTCTATGGCTGAAACTGGTTGTGATGCGCTCGGTTTAGATTGGACTGTTGATATCGGTGATGCACGTCGCCGTGTTGGTCATAAAGTGGCGCTGCAAGGCAACATGGACCCATCTGTACTTTATGCTTCACCAGAGCGTATTCATCAAGAAGTGGATCAAATCCTATCTTCTTACGGTGAAGGTACTGGCCATGTATTTAACTTGGGTCATGGTATCCATCAACATGTTAACCCAGAACATGCTGGTTCATTCATTAACTCAGTACATGAGCTATCAGCGAAATATCATAAGTAATTGATAATGATGCGCACAAAAAAAGACGAGCAATGCTCGTCTTTTTTTTAATTCGTTTTCGACCACTGAGCTTTACCATATTTTATTCATCATAGTTTTAATGGTAATGAGTGCTCTCTATCACAAAGTGACAATTGAATATTCTAAATTGTGATCTTAACAAAACTCTTAGTGGGGTTTATTTGATACTTTATCGTCATTCTGAGAATTAAGTATTATTTAGCTAACTAGCTTTGTTTCATGATGAAACAGAGGCAAAAACTAGTAGCCTTTGCCAAAAAGAGTTAATTATGAAAATTCAAATTATTGTTGCTTTAATGTTCTTTGCTGTATTTGCTGCGCTACTACCAGGTACCCATTACATTTATGTGGCTAATGCCGATTATTATATGGGGCAATTTGTGACTGTTGCGGCAGTATTATTAATGTGGGGCAGTTTAGCTGCTGGTTTTGTGAGTCTTTTCTTCCACAAAATTAAAAAACTTTATCAATCTATCTAGAGTTAATAGCTAAAATTATTCCACTAAACATCTATGTTTAGTGGATAGCGGCTGGGCAAATAAAGCACTGAGCGTGGATACGTTCGGTGCTTTATTTTATTCGCTAGGATAAAGTGTTTTATATTGGCTTCAAGTTGATAGATGATTTCCATGTGGTGATAGCGCTAGCGACCAATAAAGCGAATACCAGTAGGAGAATTTTTTGTCTTTTTTACGATAGAAGCAACTGCAAAATTTATATTTTAAAATATGTCTTCAGCCATATAAAAGAAAGTGACGGCGAGGCGCTTTTCTCTTTTTTCTTTGCCAAAATAGCTACTTGCACTATGTACCATATTGCCTTTGAATAGGATTAAACGGTTGAATTTATTTTCTATACTTTCATCTTCATACCAAGCACTTGGTGGCAAGCTTTGTGTATTCAATGCATCAACTAAATTATGGTAAGGCTTTTCGACTAAGTTTCCGCCAGCAGCATCATTTGAATATTTTAGGCGATAAAAAGAAGTTCCTGAATGTGGTTTTGGGTCGCGACTTAAAAAAAGTACAGCACCAAAGCGACAAAGCTGACGATTATCGACATGTGGCCTTGCAGCACCTTCTTCGCTTCCGACTAAAATAGCGGTATTAGTATCAACGACAACATCATTTGACTCAGCCACCCAAATCTTATCTTTTCCTATTGTTTGTTTTATCCAATTCTCTACCAGTTCGAGCTCTTTTTTCTTCAATGCATTTTTCGAACGCATCCCAGGCCAAAGTTCATTGGTGTAGGGTTTGCCAAGCTTCCACTTACTTTTAATAAAACATCGGTTTGCTATATCAATTGCCTGTTTTTCAGGGAAGAAATCATCAATTATCCAATAGTTTACATTTTCTTCCGGCTTCTCATAGGGAAGCCTTGGAGAACCGAAAGGGATTTCTGGGAGGTTTAAGTCATCTGAATACTTCTGGTGCATATGGTGTATACCTTCCATTTAACTCAATATTGTTATTATTGTTTGTTTATATTTAATATTTTATTAACTTAATCGATGTTATCAATATTTACGAATTATGGGTAGGAAGGCGAAGCTATTTTATTGAGAAGAATTAGTCGCACATAAGTGAGAGTGTTAATGCAACTAATGCTAAAGCGAATTAATGATGACAGCTTTGTAGTTCGATATGAAAGCAACTCCCAGTGCCTGGTTCACTGTCAACATTAATACGGCACTTTAGGAGTCCAAGCAATTGGCGCACTATGGCTAAACCAACACCCAACTGTGGCAATGTTTGATTGGGCTCAAATGATAACTGCTGCATGGATAATTGTTTTAAGGCTTCGACTTCATGCTTATGCATGCCTGCGCCAGTATCTTTAACGGCTAACCAGCTTTGACCATTTAAGCTTTCGCTGTATACCTTGATGGTGCCACCTTTTGGGGTGTATCTCAGGGCATTATCTACAAGATTATTTAATATTCGACGCATTAATTGTGGGTCGGTATACACTTGCAGCTCATCGGCAATATTAAAGTCTAAGAGTATTCCAAGTTTTTGCGCTCTGGGTGCAAAAGTTTGTTTTAAATCCAGTAATACCTCTCGCAAATTAATTTGACTTATTTGGGCACTGATTTGACCATTTTCCAGTGCTGCTAATTCAAGTAATTGTGCCAGTAACTGCTGTAAGTTTTGCCCTGAATTAGCGGCGTACTCAATTAATTCTGGTTGGCGCTCTGCTGGCGGTAATAGTAGCCAGGTATCGATATATCCCAGCAAAGAGGTGAGTGGGGTTTTTAAGTCATGGGACAAATGCAGTAAGAAGTCATGTTTGGCTTGTTGTTGGCGTTTGACTTGTTGGTGTTGTTGGCTGATTTTATGCAGTAAATGATTAATATTGTCACTGAGGACTCTGATTTCTTCGCTGCCATTGTAACGGTTAGGCAAAGCCAGTGTGCCGCTTAATGGCGAATCTTTTAATTGGTTGAGATCGCTAGCTAATTTTTTAATTGGTTGGGTAAAAAAGCCCAGCAATAGCACAAATAACATCAGTGCAAAAATAATCCAAAAGCCAATGGTAGCGCCCCAAAGCTTGGGCTGATTTTCTGAGTTTATTAGTGCTTGCCAGCTATCATAATCTTCGCCGCCGATGATGACATATAAGTATCCACTGTGAAGCCCGTCAGTAGTGATGAGCGGGCTGACGGAAAAGATTTTTTCTGTTTTTTTTGAGCGGGGATCTGTGCCTAAAATCGGTAGGTCTCGACCTGCAATAAATTGCTTTATCTTGGCTAAATTTACTCGAGTGGTTTTGATTTTCTCTTCTTTGGCATCGTAAGCAATGACACGACCTTGTGGATCTAAGGTATAAATTTCAAAACTTGGGCCCAGCAGCATAAAGTCGTGAAATGCTTCTTTTAGCGCTGCATCTGAGGTAATCCCTTGTGACAATAACGGATTAATGTGCGCCATATGTTCAGCAAGTTGTAAGTGTAATGATTGCTGAATTTGATTACGGCTAAATTCATGGTTGAGTTGTAACCATTGCCACAGGGCTACAAAAAGTAGCAACACCATTAAAGTGGCAGATAAGAATAGTCGGTTAAATAAGCGGTTCATTAGAGACCCATATACACTTTAAAAATAACATGCTTAAAACGAATATCAGCTAAGTTGCTGATGGTGGAGAGAACTTATAGCCTACACCCCAAACGGTTTTGACTAATTCTGGATGCCCAGGGCTGTGGGCGAGTTTATTGCGTAAGCGATTAATGTGACTGTTAATCGTATGCTCATAACCGTCATAGTTGTAACCCCACACTGCCTCTAATAATTGCATTCGGCTAAATACTTGTAGTGGATGCTTGGCCATAAACAGCAACAGATCAAATTCTCTAGCGGTTAATTCCAGCGGGCAGTCATTGGTAATGACCTCACGGGTTGCTGCGTTAATGGTAACGCCATTAAACTGCAGTTGCTCAGAGCTGATTTGTTGAGTTTTACTACGCCTAAGCATGGCTTTTACTCGCGCTCGTAGCTCCAGCACACTAAAGGGTTTGACTAAGTAATCATCAGCACCGGCTTCAAGGCCCAATACAATATCGGCTTCTGAATCTTTGGCAGTTAGCATCATCACAGCAACCGAGTTGTCAGCTTCACGAAGTTGCTGGCACAACATAATGCCATCGCCATCTGGTAGCATACGGTCCATCAAAATCAAATCTATTACACTAGATTTAATGATGTTAAGCGCTTGGCTTAATGTGGTGGCATGAAACACCTCATAATTTAGTGCGGTTAGATTTAGCATGATGAGCCTTGCCAAATCTTGCTCATCTTCAACCAACAAAATATGTGGCTTGATTTGGTGCTGATGGTGCTGATGGTGCTGATGGTGCTTATTAGAATCATTCATCCAGAATTTCCCATTTCAGGTCCTTATCCAGCAGACCTGAGATGGGCGGATAAACTTTCAGATTGTTTGGTTTTTAATCATAAAGGCTGATGCTTGCTATTGTGTGCGGCTGATTGATATGGCTATTGCCGGATTATCAAAACGGTGTGATGGCGTTAGGACTGAGTCCATTAAACCGTCATACATGGTGATCACGCCTGGATGAATATGAACAAAATCAACATCATCACGGGTTGCATTAAACCCCTCTCCGCCATCAGCAGGTCCGGGCATAGTACCTTTTTCTTCTGTATTAGCTTCAGTGCCAGCGTCGTAAACCATGCCTTTCATAGCGACCATAGTGTCGACTGCTAACATCGAAATGTCGTAACTGTTTAATCCAGTAAAGGCATCGTTGGTGTTTACCAGCATGGTTGCTACGGTAAGGTTGGCAACATCGGCTTCATCTAAAGTAATTGTGATGGTTTCTGACATGCCTGGCATCAATATACCAGCGCCACTGGCCGTAACCTCGATACCCTCAATAGCCGCTACATCACTTGAATCGCCGCCTTCAGCAATTTTCTCTAGGGCGACATTTGCGCTTTCGCCTGCTTGCCATAACATCACATCATTGCTATGAACGGCAATTGCAATCGGTGACATGGGTTGATTAGCCGTTAAGTTTGTCACTGTGACGCTATAGGTTTGCATTACCGTATCGGGCGTTGGGGTTGGAGTCGGCTCAGGAGACGGTGAGTTGTTATTGTCTGAACAGCCACTTAAGCCCAGCACAGCAATTAATGCTGCAGCACTCAGGCTATATTTATTGATATTTTTGATTGGATATTTCATCACATGCCCCTTATTTAACGGTAACAACAACTTTCGCAACAGGGTTTAACCAGCGATGAATTCGGCTGTCTAAATCACTGGCGCCGCCGGCTGGATCAGTATCACCAAGCACACCTGGGTGAGTGTGGACATAACCATTAGTAGCACCATCCATAACACCAGTACCATTCATACCTCCGTCACCACCTGGCGCTGCTGGAATACCTGCAACGCCGGACATTCCGCCGCCATTAACCACTTCATCATTGGCTTCAGTACCCGCATCATAGGCGTTTACATAAACTGCGTAAGTACCCGCCTCAGTCGGGATCTCCCAGCCATCTAACCCCATAAAGGCATCATTGGTTGGTAGTACCATAGCAACGATAGAAAGGTGCGTCATTTCCATTGAATCAAGCATGACATCACTGACATTAGCACCGGGGGCTAATAAACCCATGGCTGGGTTGGTAACAGTCACGCCACTTGCGCCCATAACTGCGGCATCTAAATCAGCAATATCACCGCCCTCGGCCATTTTTTGTAATGCTGGTGTAGCCATTTCGCCTACTTGGAATAGGTGACTGTCAGCATCGTGTGCTGCAATAAACAATGGCGTGAAGTGATTACCGTGGGTTAGGTTAACAACACTGATTTCAACTTCAGCAGCATTAGCTGACATACTGAACAGGCCAGCGGCGATGAGTCCACAAGTCAGTAAGCTTGCTTTTTGTGCGATAGGTTTTAATACAGATGATTTCATAACGGAGCTCCTTTTGTTTAATTGCAATCGATTCTGCCAAAGGGATCTCACTGTGTTATCGCCAAATTATCACAAAAGTTTAACATCGTTATTTTTGCTAAATAATTGTGCTATCTTGGCGATATATTAAGACAACCTGGAGTCAATATAATAATGATAAGAAGCTTAACTCCTGATGATTTTCAACAAGTTATTGAACTCGGAAACTTGGTTCATGGTGAAGGGTATTTAAATCTATCTTCGCTTGAAAAAATTTATCGAATGGGTATAAAAAATAATATCAATGCTCACTTTATCGCAGAAAGTGAACAATTATCACCAACTAAAAATACCCATAATTCGACGGCTAATATTGTCGGTTTTAGGCTGACTTATGCCGCTGGGAAGTGGCCAGTTGATCAATGGTGTACTCCTGAAAAGTGGCCTGTTACTGCTGAAAATATGTGTTATTTCAAATGTAATACAGTAGCAGAAGCATATCGCGGTCAGGGGATTGGTTCTAAATTACTGCAAGCGTCTATTGCGGCTGTTAAGCAACAGGGCGCCAAAGCGGGGGTGAGTCACTTATGGCAACAAAGCCCAAATAACTCGGCGGTAGGTTACTTTACTCATGCTGGTGGGCAATTAATTAAACAACATCCGAGCCGTTGGAACCAAAAAGTAGACGGTAGCGATTATCTTTGTGTGCTTTGCGGCGATGATTGCCACTGCACAGCTTGTGAAATGGTGATTGAATTTAGCTAACCATTTATAGAGAGACGTTATCAAAAGGCTTTACTAAAAGGCTTTATTGCAGATTTTAGTGCCCGCATTTGCACTCATATAACCAAAATAAAAAGAGCCGCTGCTATGTATGATCCTTTAATAACCCCGAATGCTGCTTCACAACCACTGGCCAATAGCTATTGGGCAAGTACCCAAGCTTTGCCGCCACGCTTACCTCACCTAAGTGGTCATCAGCAAACGGATGTCGCGATAATTGGCGGCGGTTATACAGGATTACTGACGGCATATTATCTCGCCAGTAAATACCATATAGATTGCCATGTATTAGAGGCAAACCAAGTGGGTTTTGGTGCCAGCGCCCGTAATGCAGGTTTTGTATTAAAGGGCTCGGGCAGGTTGGGCTATGCCGCTATGGCAAAACGTTGGGATTTAGCCACCACTAAAGCCATTTATGGCGAGTTTAGCCAAGCTGTCGAGCGCGTTGAATCACTAATTCATAAATACAATATAGAGTGTGATCCGCAGGAGAAAGGCTACTTAAAGGTGGCGCATAACCCTAAGGCGTTGCAGCAGCTTAAAACAGCCGCTGACTTTATTCAGCAGCATTTAATACCTTCACCATTAGACAGTAAATCACCCTCGTCAGCAGGCTCTGCAAATATGGATCAGCATGCGCAATTTATTAATGCTGCAGACTTTCGCCGAGATTATTTAAATCATCACCAAGCCTATGGCGCACTGCGATTAAGTGATGGCTTTGGGGTAAACCCGCTAAAGTTATTGCTGGGCTATAAATCAATGGTTGAGCATCAAGATGTCACCCTATCTGAAAGCTCATGCGTGCTTGACTGGATCGAGGAAAATGGCAAGCACCGTCTGTTCACTGAGCATGGTGAGTTAAGCGCAAATAAAGTGATAGTGGCCGCCAATGGCTATACGCCCAAAGCGTTTAATCACCGCATTGATGAAAAGTTTTTGCCAATACTCAGTAATATTATCGTCACTGAGCCACTTAGTGCTGATGAGCTGCAAGCCGCTGGTCTATTTAGCCATCAAGTAACCATGGACACCCGCATTTTAAAATATTACTTCAGGTTACTGCCTGATAATCGATTACTGTTTGGCGGCCGTGGCGCTGTGTGGGGAAAAGACGCTGCAGATCCGATTTATGGTCAGCGACTCAAGCTGGCCATGAATAAATGCTTTCCTGCATTAGCGACTAAAAAAGTGGCCTATAACTGGACGGGCTGGATAGCGGCATCAATGGATGATATGTCCCATGTAGTTGAGAAAAACGGCGTGGGTTACAGCTTAGGTTATTGCGGCGCTGGGGTGTCTTTTAGTGCACAAGCGGCTTTTCGATTAGCCCAAAGTATTGCCGGTGAAACACCAACTGAAATAGCTAATTTACCACTTTATCAAAACCCATTACCCCGTTTGCCCTTTGCTAAAGCAAGGCGAATAGGGCAATGGGGTTACTATCATTATGGCTGGTTGAAAGACCGTTTTGGATAACAGCTTATATAGTCATTTATATAGTCACTTATATAGCAGCAGGCTAAGTCCGTATTTTTGAAATTTATAAACCTTCTGTGAGTTGCAGTGATTCATCTAGCGGTTGTATTTTGATATTGAAATACGCATAGGATGCACTGATGAATGGGCAAACTAGGTTAAAGATTGCATAAGGCAAATAAGCAATGGTTGCTACGCCTAAGGTACTGGCCATGAAAGCACCGCAGGTATTCCACGGGATAAGTGGGCTAGTTACTGTAGCTGAATCTTCTAGAGTACGGCTTAGATTAACTGGCGCCAACTTGCGTTTTTGATATTCAATTTTTAGCATTCTACCGGGCAGTACAATGGCAATATATTGATCGGCAGTAATAATATTTGCGCCGATACAAACTCCCAAAGTGGTGATAATTAAGCTGCTAGTCCCCGTCACTAAACTTAAGATACTTTCCAGTAAGCGCGATAATGATCCTGTCACTTCCATCACGCCGCCAAATGTCATGGCGCAGAGGATTAACCAAACCGTGGTGACCATGCTGCTCATGCCGCCGCGGCTTAATAAGTTATCTAAAACCGTGTCACCTGTGGTGGCAACATAACCATCAAACATCGCAATCCAAATACCTTTAATGAGTGCTACTATCGGTAATAAGTTGTCCTCATTAACGTAGCTGACCACATTATCAAATTGGAAAATCGCCGCACAAATAGCCCCAGCAATTGTCCCTAGAATTACGGTAGGAAAGGCTGGCATTTTTTTGTTAGCAAAAAATAACACCACTAATAAAGGAATAAGCAGATGCAGGCCAGGTTGATAAGTTGCTTCGAGGAGCAACAGGGTGCTATCAAGATCTGAATTGAAGCTAGCAACATCGGCTGATAGCCCTAAAACAGTGAAGACAATTAGCGCAATGATAATGCTGGGAACCGTAGTCCAAGTCATGTATTTGATGTGGCTGAAAATATCAGAGCCTGCAACCGCTGGCGCTAGGTTGGTTGTGTCTGATAATGGTGACATTTTATCGCCAAAATAGGCGCCGCTAATAATCGCGCCAGCGGTGATATTAATATCTAATCCCATAGCGGAAGCTATACCAATTAAGGCAATACCTAGGGTACCCGCCACAGTCCAAGAGCTACCAATACTGATCGCGACCACGGCACATAAAATACAGCTAGCGGCATAAAAATATTGAGGGTGCAAAATCTGCATGCCGTAATAAATCATTGTCGGCACCGTGCCTGCCAAAATCCAAGTGCCAATCAGCGAGCCCACGGTAAATAGAATTAACAAGGCGCCAGTGGCAACACCAATACTTTTAATGATGCCGCGTTCCATTTCATTCCAGCTATAGCCATTTTTATAGCCAATTAAAATGGCGATACAGGCCGCGAGGATCAGCGCGATTTGGTTGGCACCAGATGAGCTATCGGAAGAAAAAAGATACACCGCAGTGCCTAGCATTGCGATGAGGGCAAAGACGGGTGCAAGGGCATCGAGCAAACTGGGCTGTTTGTGTTTGTTTAGCTTTTGCTTATCAGACATTGAGTGATCTCTATTATTATTTTTTTGGGGTGTGATGAGATTTTTTATATTTATGCTGGCTGTTGCGCTGTCAGTATTATTTGTTATTAACTTGTGACAGGGTGACATCCTGCCATAGGTCTAAGGGGTAAGTCGATGTTTTATGGCAATGACCAGCAGTGATAAAAAATGTGGCTCTTTGGAGCTGATGAGGCGATTGTGACTATTAAGCTAACTGAGTAAAATAGCTATTCGCTTAGGCTAATAAAAGTGAATAACTATGTAATATTTATAATGTGCTTCTTATCGAAACCTTAGCCTTTGTTTGAATAAATTTTTATCACTCTTACAAATACTTGTATGTATATTTTCACTTATATCCTAGACTGTATTATTGAGAGCTTAGCGCTCAGTTTCAGCACTATTTCATCACTATTTCATCATCAGTTAGAGAGTTAATATCATGTCCGCAGCGGAAAAATCATCTCGTAAGTTAAGTTTTTATATTATCGGCGTGATCCTGTTTGTGTGGTTGTATAGCCTATGGGCCGATAGAGTCACCCCTATGACAGGCGATGCGAGAGTCCATTCCTATTTGGTGAGAGTTGCCAGCCAAGTGGCTGGTAATATCGTTGATGTTAATGTCAAAAATAACCAAGTGGTAGAAGCGGGTGAGGTGCTGTTTAAAATCGACCCACGCAACTATCAAATTGCCTTACAGTCAGCCCAAGCTAACCTTGCTATCACAGGGCAAAGTATTGGCGCCAATACTGCAGCAGTTGAAGTTGCTCAAGCGAATGTGATTGATGCGTTAGCAGCCCGCAATAACGCCAAAGAGCAAGCGGTAAGGATCACCGAGTTAGCAGCGCAGGGGGTATTAAGCCAATCTGATTTAGACAATGCAATTGAGTCTCGAGATCGAACCCAAGCCAGTTATAACGCCGCAGAAGCCTCATTAGTACAAGCCAAACAAAATTTAGGCCCACAGGGTGAAAATAACCCGCAGTTATTGGCGGCCATGGCCAACCTTGAGCAAGCGCAGCTAGACTTACAGCGCACCGAAGTGATTGCGCCTTCACAAGGTGTCGTGACCAATTTACAACTTACTCTAGGGCAAAGAGCCACGGTTGGCACGCCGATGCTGACCTTTATTGATCCCCGCGGTATTTGGATTTCAGCACTGGTTAGAGAAAACTCTCTAGAGCATATTCGTGAGGGGCAACGAGTTGAAATTGTGCTCGATGCACTGCCAGGGAGGGTGTTGAATGGCAAAGTCGATAGCATAGGTTGGGGGACTGGTGGCAGTAATAATATTGACCAAGCAACAGGCTTTTTAACCGCAGATACCACTTCGTTAAATGCCCAGCGTTATCCGGTTAACATTGTTTTTGAAAACGATGATATACCGCAAAACATTCGTTATGGCTCCCAAGCTACCGTTGCCTTTTTTACAGAGCAAAGCAGCTTTGGCGAATGGTTAGCTAAAATTTGGATCCGAGTTGTGAGCGTGTGGACCTATGTTTCGTAATGCGGTGAATCCGATCATCAGGCTGGTATTTTTCCCGGTCTTTTTGCTGTTTTATTTGCAATACTCTGGGGCGGCTATGCCTATTTTAGCGCCGATGTTTGTGGTGATATTTTTAACCATCATGCCATCAAAGCCGCCTATGAGTATGTTACTTAAACTGCTTATCATATTATTCTTTCTTAGCTTTATATTGGTGTTTCTTGCTGGGGTGTTAAAAGACACTCCCACAGGTTATGCGCTATTTTGCTGGGGATTATTTTTTTGGTGCTTTTACCGCAGTCATCACGATCCTAAAGATATGCTTGCCACCTTAGCCTTAATGGTGGTGATTATCATGACAGTGATGAATTTCCAAATGGGTGCGCCAGTGGACGTGTTACCTTGGTTGATGTTTGAAGCCTTTTTAATTGCCATCGTTATCACCTACATCAGTTTTTTATTATTCCCAGGTGATGAGCAAGATATTTTAATGGATGAAACCGTTAAAGAAGGGGCGCAAACTAACATTGGGCTTATCATGTTTAAAGCCACCGCCATGTGTATTACGCTGGTGGTACTTATCAGTATTGGCAGTACGCAAACCATGCTGATTGCCATCACCATTGGCAGTTTGATTAAAATTCCTATCGCGAATGATCATCGTATTTATAGCCAGAATAAAATTGTCACCACCGCCACTGGGATCTTATTTACCTTACCTGTGATGCTACTGTTTGCCTTTGGGGTTTCAACTTGGATGTTAATTGGGGTGACGTTATTTTGCGGGCTGCAGTTAGCTTGCTTTGGCATTCGTCGACAATGTCGCTTTAGTATTTACCAGTTATTGTTTACTAATTTTATCGTATTAACGTATCAAATCATTAAGCACCAAGCGGCAGATTCACTGTCGTCTGAATTTACCCGTTTAATCTCGATTGTTATCGCCATACTGGTTGGGGTGTTGATTTTGAATTTAAGCAAACACTCGGCGGTGCCTTTAGTAAAGGAAGATAAATAGTTTAATAAGCTCCTAATACTTTAATGGAATTGAATTTTGAACGCTAAAACAAAAATCCCTGTGACTTTTGGCATTAGTTGCCATCACAGGGATTTTTTTAATTCAGCATTAGGCTAAAAAAATTAACCTTTATCTTGCTCACGTGCGATAGCGCGGTAGGCAATATCAGTGCGGAAGTAGACGTCATCCCAGTGGATAGCATCGACTAGCTTGTATGCGCTAGCTTGTGCTTCTGTCACAGTGTTACCTAGTGCTGTGGCACATAAAACGCGGCCGCCTGCAGTGACAACATGGCCGTCTTTCATGGCGGTGCCAGCGTGGAATACTTTGGCGTTGTTATCACCTAATGATAAACCGTCAATCACGTCAGCTTTACGGTAAGCATCTGGGTATCCGCCTGCTGCAAGTACAACACCGACTGCTGCGCGTGAATCAAATTCAGCAGTCACTTTATCTAACTCACCCCGGGTAGCGGCTAGACAAAGCTCAACTAAGTCTGATTGCAGACGCATCATGATTGGCTGCGTTTCTGGGTCGCCAAAGCGGCAGTTGTACTCAAGTACTTTTGCGCTGCCATCTGGAGAAATCATTAAGCCTGCGTATAAGAAGCCGGTGTAAACATTGCCTTCTGCTGCCATGCCGTCGACCGTTGGGCGGATAACATTAGCAATGGTCCAGTCGTGAACAACTTGGGTCACTACTGGTGCAGGTGAATATGCACCCATGCCGCCAGTGTTAGGGCCGTTATCGCCGTTATCACGGGCTTTATGGTCCTGGCTGGTGGCCATTGCTAAAATGTTTTTACCATCTACCATTACGATAAAGCTGGCTTCTTCACCTTTTAAAAATTCTTCGATAACAACCCGTGAACCTGCTTCACCAAACTTGTTACCTGCTAGCATGTCTTCGATTGCGGCGTCAGCTTCAGCTTGGTCTGCCGCGATAATCACGCCTTTACCCGCTGCTAAGCCGTCAGCTTTAATCACCACAGGGAAACCTGTTTTGTTGGTTAACTCAACTGAGTAAGCTTTTGCTGCTTCAATTTCAGTGAAGTTTGAGTAGTCAGCTGTTGGGATGTTATGACGTGCTAAAAAGTCTTTAGTGAAGGCTTTTGAAGACTCAAGCTGTGCAGCGCCTTGAGTTGGACCAAAGATAGGCAAACCTGCTTCGTTAAAGGCATCCACTACGCCAAGTGCTAATGGTACTTCTGGGCCAACAATGGTGAGTTCAATTTTATTATCTTGAGCAAATTTAACCAGCTCTGAAATTGCTTCAACCTTAATGTCGATGTTTTCTAGTTTTGGCTCTAAGGCTGTACCAGCATTACCTGGTGCAACAAATACTGTTTCAACTTGAGCTGATTGTGCTGCTTTCCAAGCTAACGCATGTTCGCGTCCGCCGCCACCAATAACAAATACTTGCATCTTTTAATCCTCTTATAGCTGCGCCATGGTCTCAGTTTCTGCTTCAAACATGCTC
>NZ_MCTV01000014.1:0-124016 GCF_002874545.1 Shewanella sp. 10N.286.52.C2 | reverse complement strand
GCAAAAAGAATAAATCCTAACGCTGATAACTTGAGTTATTAGCTGCAACATATCAGCGTGAGCGATGAGTGTGGACGAATGCCCATGTGAAAGTAGGTCATTGGCAAGCGCCTAATATCTCTCGTAAGAGAGTCGATAAAGGCCTGACTTAACAGTCAGGGTTTTTTTCGTAGTTGGGGTAAAAGACAACAATTCCTGATGTTGATTGCTGAGTCATTAGCTGCTGAATATTATTACTTAAGGCAAGTGTGGGCAGTACCCATGTAAAAGCAGGGGTTATCTTTAGGGCTAACGGACTGAATAATGCTATGTCAGTGAACAATAGATCATAGTAAGGCTAGTCCACTAAGTCGCGCCAAGCAAAGTGTGTTTTGCCAAGGGTGCTACTGTGCAGAAGTTTTTACGTTGCTGAAGTTTATTGATGGCATATTTTCGATTAGCTGTTGTTGATCTCTGTCGTCTTTAGTATGTTATTAATGCGTCAAATATTTTATTAGCAATCAACGGTGTAGCCTTGTCAAAGCGACCTTTATTTTCACTATCATTCTTAGTGCCTTTTTTTATAAGCGCCCTGTTCTTTCTATTAGTCAGTGGGGAGTTTTACTATGAAAGAGAAGAGTTGCATTCTCAACTGGCGGCTAATGAATCTAAGCACATTGAGAAAGAATTGTATCGGATGACGCATGTCATTGAGTCAGCGTTAGCTAATCAAGACACTTCAAGAATTGAACAAGAGGTTTCTCTTACTGCTATAGATAGCAATATGATGGTTTATGTCATTTTAGATGCTTCTAGCCAAATTCGCTTCGCTAATCATGTCATATGGCGTGACAGTAATGCTACTAATGTTATTGATGGTTACATCAATGACATCCATCAACAAGCGGTAAGCAATAAACGCCCACTGATTCAAACCAATTTAGAGCGTGGCTCTATACAAGCATATTATCCTATCAATGCCTCAGATAAATATAGTTATTCTAGCGCGGTAGATGTGATTTATGTTGAGTACAATATCTCCTCATTGATGGCTGAGGCTGCAGACAGCCTCCAAAAACGCTTTATTTATATTTGGGCAATTGGTGGCATAATTGTGCTACTTTTTTGCTTAGGGTTATATTTGGTACTAATTAAGCCTATTAGAACTTTAACTAAAAATGCGCAAAATATTGTCAATGCTAAAGGGGGATCGACTAAGGTGACTACCTTTGTCGATGAGTTATATTGGCTCAATAAGTCATTGGTTCAAGTAGGGCTACATTTAGCCGAAAGCAATCAACGACTGACTAATGCTGAGCAGCGTTGGTTATATTCTATTAATGCAGATCAACACGGTATTTGGGACTGGGATACTATATCCAATGGCGTCTTCTTATCAGATCACTGGAAAGAAATATTAGGTTATCAATCCGATGATATCGCTAGCTCCTATGAAGCCTGGGAAGCTTTGTTACATCCAGATGATAAAAAAGCAGTGGTAGCAGCACTTAATAATTATCTGCAAGGTAAAACTCGCAATTACGAAAGTGTTCATCGGATGCTAACTAAGGCGAATGATTACATTTGGGTGTTAGATAGAGGTCAAATTATCCAGTGGGATGAACTGGGTAAGCCAATAAGAGTCATAGGTTCGATAAACGATGTTTCTTCTGAACTTGAAAACCAACAGATTACTGTAGAAAGGCAAAGTCATGTTGGGGTGTCAGATATTATTGATCGGGAAGCGTTAGCTAACGAATTGTTTGACCTTCAAGCTTATGCGCGTAAAAGTAATCAACATTGCAGCTTGCTAGTCATTAATCTAAGCAACATTAAGTTAGTAAATGAAGCGTTAGGTGAGCAACTCACTGATCGATTACTTATGCAGATTTCAGCAAGGCTTGCTGGGAGTTTTTCAAATAGCTGTTTGTTAAGTCGTCTGGGAGATGATGAATTTGTTATTGCAGCAAAAAATTTAGGTAATAATTTAGAGCATGCCAATAAACGTGCGTTAGCGTTAGCAAGTGAAGTTCGCCAAGTGGTTGGCCGTAGTTTCAGCATATCTGGACAAGATGTTTCAGTTTTTACTCAAATTGGAATGGTGGTTTTTGATGGCCAAGAATCTTTAGAACCGAGTCAGTTACTTTCTCGTGCAGATAAAGCTTTATGCAAAGCTATTGAAAGTAAGACCAATAGCTGTGTGCTACATAGTTTACTGTTGGATGCTAGCCACAATGAACCCTTGAAATTACAACGGGACTTAAAGTTAGCGATTAAGGCTGGCCAGATATCCTTGGTTTATCAGCCTGTAGTAGATATACATGGCAATACCGAAAGTGTTGAAGTATTGATGCGTTGGCATCATCCTCAGTTAGGTTTTATTCGCCCGAAGCAATTTATTCCAGTTGCTGAGCTTTCTAACACGATTTTTGAACTTGAATTATGGATGTTAAGTCAGGTTTGCTTATTTATAAAGAGCTTACAAGCTGCGAATTTAAATTGCCCGTGCTTTTCAATTAATGTCTCTTCTAGGCATTTTCATCAAGATATGTTTGTTGATGTTATTCTTAACAAGATTGCAGAAAGAGGCGTTAATTTTAATTTAATCCAATTAGAGTTGTCGGAAGATATCTTTTCTATTAATCCTATCACTGCAAAAAATAAAATTTTAAAACTACAGCGGGCCGGTGTCAGAGTCGCTATCGATGATTTTGGATCAGGTTTATGTCCGTTACATCGCTTTAATGGTATTCATTTTGCTCAGGTTAAGCTGGCTACTGGCTATATTAATGATATTGTTAGTTCAAAAGAGGCGCGAAAGATATTCCGCTCACTTATTAATATGACCAAACAGTTAAATTATCCTGTCGTAGTAAAGCACATTGAAGATCGTCAGCAGTTGAGTTTACTGAGCGATCTTAATAGTAATTTGTTTCAAGGCTTTGTAATTAGTAGGCCGCTATCCCAACAAGACATTAAACACTTATTAGAATCAGAAATTAACCTGAGCGTGGTTTGGAAAGTACCATTTAGTTAGTTTAAGTTATAAGTTAACTGGACTTCCCAAACTTCAGACAGTCATCAGGGTTTCTAAAGTGTTAATGGCACTAATATCAATGGCGCTAGTATAATTGCTATTAATAGCTGCTAATTAGTATTGCTCAAGAAAAGCGAACATACTTGTCAGTGCTTGGTTACGTACCTCATCTACTTCCATAAATATCTCATGCCGACTGCTGTGTATCCTTTGTAGCTGGCATAAGTTATTTTCCGCTCTATCTTGGGCTGCATTATCCACAATGGTGTCTTCAGTCGCTTGCAAAATAAGAATGGGCTTGATACTCGTTGCGGCCACTTGGGTTGCGTTATCAGCTGCTGTTATAGCTTCTAATAGCCAGTTGTTTGTGGGCGAGCCTAACTGAATTTGTGGATTCTGCTCAAACAGCGCGATAGAGGCTTGATAACGATTTTGGCTATGGGTTAGCTCATTGTCAGCAAAGCTGGTTGCATTATAGTTTTTACCACCAATAACATAGTTGGGCTCTTTGTCTGCAGTATAAGTATTTAGCAGCTTGGCTAAAGAGCGAATAAAGCCTTTATTCATTGGCAAGTTGATGCCATACATGGGGGCTGAAAACACCGCAGCATTAAATGTGCTTGGGTATTGGCCCATATACAAAGTACCTATGGTTCCCCCCATTGAGTGGCCCACAAGATATAGAGCATCATGTGCTTGGGGCTGAACAATTTGCTTGATAAAAACATGAAAGTCATCGATATAAGTCTGAAATTTATCAATGTGACCCTGGTGATTATTTTTTTGACTGCGTGATGACAAGCCTTGACCGCGATGATCGAGAATATAAACGCTATAGCCTTGCTGATATATATTGAACATCAGCTCTTTATATTTTAAATAGCATTCAACCCTGCCACTACTGATGACAATTGCTTTGTTGGTGGTTGGATTTCGAACAAAAGCATAGGCAATATCGGCATTGTCTTGACGTAGTTTGGCTTGCGTTACCGCTTGCCAAAATTGTTGCTGCTCATCATTATTAAGTTGTTGCTCTGACGAAAAAGACAAATCGATCACCTTAAGCTTTAAGAAATAGGACTAGGGTTTGGCTGGATGTAAACCTTGGCAGTGTAGCAAACAGTGATACTGATGGGGAAGATGGTTATAGAGAGCTAAATGGCAATTTAGCTCTCTAATGAGTGTCTATTATTAGTTTGCTCGTTGCTGCTCGCTAATGAACTCGTCAACCATTTGTTCTAGGATCGCCATGGTAACTGAACCATTTTCTAGCAATGCATCATGAAATAAACGGATGTTAAAGTCTTCACCTAATGCAACTTCAGCTTTGTTACGTAAACGCTTTATGGTTAATTCACCAACTTTATATGACAGTGCTTGTCCTGGCCACGAAATATAACGGTCAATTTCGGTGGTGACATTGTGTAGTGATAATGCGGTGTTACTGGCCATAAACTCTATGGCCTGCTCACGGCTCCAGCCTTTTGCGTGCATACCAGTATCGACCACAAGACGTGCTGCCCGCCACATTTCATAGGTTAAGCGGCCAAAATTACTGTATGGGTCTTGGTAAAAGCCCGCTTCTAACCCTAGATACTCTGAGTACAATCCCCAACCTTCGCCAAATGCCGAGATATAACTCAAGCGTCTAAAGTCGGGTAAGTCTGTTAGCTCTTTATTTAGCGAGATCTGTAAATGATGCCCAGGTACTGCTTCATGCAAGGTTAATGCTTCCATTTCATATAGCGGACGTTTATCGAGGGCGTATGTATTGACCCAGTAGTAGCCTGGATCATCATCACGGTTTGAGCCAGAGTAACGTCCCGTAGTGTATTTAGGGGCGATTTCAGCCGGTACTGGTTTAATGCCATAAGGGGTTCTAGGTAAGGTGGCGAAAAGTTTAGGCAAAGCAGCATCTGCTTTTTTAGCGATATAAGCAGCTTCTTTTAATAACTCTTCAGCTGTCTTTGGGTAAAACTGTGGATCTGTGCGTAAGAAATGCAGAAATTCAGCAAAGCTGCCTTCAAATTTTACCTCTTTGATGACTTGTTCCATTTCTGCTTTGATTCGGGCGACCTCTGATAAACCCAGTTGATGAACTTCATCGGTTGTCATGGCTAAGGTGGTGTAATAGGCCACGCGGTTTTGGTAAAAAGCCTCGCCATTAGGTAGCTCTTTTGCGGCAATCGCAATACGGGCATTAGGAATATATTCTTCAGTCATAAAATCGAAAAAATCTTGATACAGCGGTAGCACTTTTTGCTCAACAGTATCTCGACCTTGCTGGGTTAATTGCCGTTTTTCAGACTCGCTAAAGTGATCGGGAAATTGAGTGAAGGGTTTGTAATAACCGCTGTCTTCAACAGGGACAATATAGGCACTAATACTTTGCTCAAAACCGGTTAAGGTTACTTTTGCTGGGGTAATACCACTGCTTAAGCCCTGTTTTAGCCAAAATGTTTGCTGGGCAAAATAAGTGGGTAAGGCATTAAGTTTTGCTAAATAATCTTGATAATCTTCAACGCTATTAAAGCGCCCATTAGCGATTGAGGCGATGTAAGCATGAAAACCACTTTCGGCCGTTATCGGTAAGTAATGATCTTTAAAGTTGTACATATCAACACTGTTTTGCAGTTGGTACGCTAATAACTGTGCATTAATTTTGTCGGTTTTTGACAGGGTGGCCGGATCAATTTGCTTTAATGATGCCAGTAGCTTTTTCTGACGTAGATTCTTTTGGGCTAAGGATTCTGGTGATAAATCAGCTAATTTATCGGCCTTTGACTTATCGCCTAATGAATAGGCCAATGTCGGCGAGTAATCCAAGTCTACTTGCCAAGCGTTATCAATAATTGATTTCAGGCTCATATTTTCTACTACTGCCGCTGTAGCCGTTTCTTTTACCTGAGTTGGGGTTTCAGTTTTTTCGGGAACGCCTAAATAATATTGAGCTTTAGAACCTGAAGTCATTTTACAGCCAGATATGGCAAGCATGATTAATGCTGGCAGTATGAGCTTTCGCATGGGAAATTCCTTTAAACGTTGGTAAATAACAAATTTAGCTAACTAAGCCACAACATAGCAATTCAATCATATGCTCGCTAGTGAAATTCATCGACATAATTGTTACTGATTGCATAATTTAGTTGCTGCTAAGGTCGTTTTTTTGTCGATGCGTGTTAAACTTTGCTTGCTGGGTGTTCATAAAATAAAAAACACATTTAGCTAAAAAATTTAATAGGGGGCAAAAATGATCAATACATCCATTCCGCTGGTTGATTTGCATCGTCATTTAGATGGCAACGTGCGGGTCAAAACGATTTGGGAGCTTGGCCATCAGCATGGTATTCAACTGCCTGCTAACTCAATTGCAGAGTTGGCTCCCTTTGTTCAAATTCAAGGCAAAGAAAATAGTTTAGTGGCATTCCTGACTAAGCTGGATTGGATGGTGGGCGTATTAGCTGATCTAGATGCTGTAAAACGCGTAGCATATGAAAATGTTGAAGACGCGGCAGTATCAGGGCTTGATTACACTGAACTGCGTTTTAGCCCATATTACATGGCAATGAGTCATAACTTACCGATTGAAGGCGTGGTTGAGGCCGTTATTGATGGCGTCAAAGCTGGCATGAAAGATTATGATGTTAAGGTTAACTTAATCGGCATTTTGTCGCGCTCATTTGGACAAGAGAAATGCCGCTTAGAGCTTGATGGCTTGTTAGCGCATCGAGATAGCTTGGTGGCAATGGATCTAGCTGGCGATGAACTAGGTTTCCCTGGTGAGCTATTCAATGAACACTTTAAGCGAGTGAGAGATGCTGGCTTACAGATCACAGCCCACGCCGGTGAGGCGGCCGGTAGCGAGAGCATGTGGCAAGCAATTCAAGAGTTGGGTGCTACTCGAATTGGCCATGGTGTAAATGCTATCCACGACCCTAAGTTGATGGAATATTTAGTTAAGCACTCTATTGGAATCGAGTCATGCCCGACAAGTAATTTACATACTTCAACTGTGGCTGATTATGATGCTCATCCATTTACTCAGTTTCTGGATGCTGGAGTATTAATTGGTCTTAATACCGATGATCCTGGTGTGAGCGCGATTGATATCAAGCATGAATATCGTATCGCTAAGTCAGAACTGGGTTTAACTGATGCTCAGCTGATGCAAGTGCAACGTAATGGTGTTGAAATGGCCTTTTTATCAGGCAGTGAACGCAAGGCGCTATACGCGTCAAAGTTATAGTTAGCTCCTACCTGTTTAGCTGAAAATAAACATAAAAAAACCGCTGATAATCAGCGGTTTTTTATTGCGTGATAGTAAAAACTAAATCACTCGCGAGAACTGTTGCTGACGTGCTTTTTGACGATAGTAAACGTCAAAACACATACAGATATTGCGGATCAACAGACGACCGGTAGGGCTAATGGTAAGCTTACGGTCTGTGATATCAACTAATTTATCATCAATGAAGGTTTGTAGCAGTTTTAAATCTTCAACAAAGTACTCTTCAAAATTAATATCAAATTGCTGTTCAATTTTGGCTAAATCGAGGTCGAAGTGACAAATCATTTGTTTAATCACTACACGACGAATTTCATCGTCACGATTTAAGCTACAGCCTTTCCATAATGCGTGACCTTTTTCGTCAATCGACTCGTAGTATGGACGGATATCTTTTTGGTTTTGGGCATAACAATCGCCAATTTGGCTAATTGAAGACACACCTAAACCTAATAGGTCACATTCTTCCTGAGTGGTATAACCTTGGAAGTTACGATGAAGCTTACCGGCATTTTGAAGCTTTGAAAGCTCATCATCTGGCTTAGCGAAGTGATCCATACCAATGAACTGATAACCTGCACCGGTTAATGATTCAATGGTTTGATGCAACATATCTAGCTTTTGCTGTGGCGAAGCCATATCTTCATCTTTAATCTTACGCTGAGCGGCAAAACGAGATGGTAAGTGCGCATAGTTAAAGATAGACAAACGATCCGGTGATAACTCAATCACACGCTTAATGGTTTCTGCAAAGGTTTCAGGGGTTTGGTGCGGTAGACCGTAGATTAAATCTGCGTTGGTCGATACAAAGCCCATGTCTTTTGCTTTAGCCATTAAGTCAAAAATAAACTGCTCATCTTGTTCGCGGTTTACGGCAACTTGTACCTTTTTATTGAAATCTTGTACACCAATAGAAATACGGTTAAAGCCAGCTTCTTTTAATGTATCAAGCATGGTTAATTCGATTTCACGAGGGTCTACTTCAATAGAGAATTCGCCAACATCAGCAAAATTAAAATGACTTTTAATCAGCTTTGATAAGGTTAAGATTTGCTCTGGGTTTAAGAATGTAGGTGTACCGCCACCCCAATGCATTTGGGTCACAGTGTAATTTTTGAATAACGGGGCACGCTTAACAATTTCACTTGCAAGGTATTCAATGTACTGGTCAGCTTTATGTGCATGACGAGTAATGACTTTATTACATCCGCAGTAATAACAAAGCTTGGCACAAAATGGGATGTGGATGTATAAAGACAGTTTGTCACTTTTACTGGTTTCAATCGCTGAAAGTAGATTTTGCTCAGTAAAAGTATCGTCAAATTCTAAAGCCGTTGGATACGACGTATAGCGTGGACCACTGTAGTTATACTTTTCGATCATTGACTGATCCCAACTTATTTGTGTGGGCTGCTTCAAGGCGTGTCCTCCGGGTAAATTAGCAATGTACGAAGTATGCAAGTATCTTTAACAAATAACCTTGATCTACGTTGTAAATTTGAAATTTCTCATTAGCAATTAGGTGCATTTTTGCAGGAAAAGTTAGCATTTAGGTAGATTTGTGGCATAGCTCACAGCCTCAATATCCATGTTGAGGCTGTTATCTGTCTTATAACTAAGGGATTTGTTAAAAACTGTCGGTTATTAATGCATGAAATGAAACTGTTTCAACTTCTTAGCGTCTTCAAGCAAGCTTTGTTCTAACTTTGCTTCAGATTTCATTCTGGCTAAGTCCAATTTCATTCGCTGCTGTTTAGGTAAAGCGCTGCGTGCATCTTTTATGGGATGATCTTTAATACAGGCGTAATGCTCGAAGATATGCGGGAATTCAACGGCCATTGCTTCAGACATGGATAAGGTATCAAATAACTTAGCGATTCGCATTACCCCTTCAGAAGGCTCACAGCGCTCTTCTAACATGGCTGCTGCGATATACTTGATATCATCTAATACTTGTTGTTTTTTGGCTCTGGCTTCTATTGTGCGCTGCTTACTGGCTGCTAGTGATGCCTGTTGTTGTTTCTTGACTTGTAATAGCAAGTATCCGGCGTAAGAAGCTAAAAGTAATACAATGATGACAGCGACAACAATAACAATGCTAGACACAGTTTATCCTTAAAGTGATGTTAGGCTTGAATAAGGCTTAGTTTAGAATAAATAGAAAAATGGCATATCTGAAATAGATATGCCATTTAAAAGTAGTAATGATTAAGACTGGTAGTCTTTTAATACATCCGCGCCTGTTTCAAAGCGCTCATATAAATCATCATCTGAAGCGGCTTTTTTACTCGGAGCGGCTGGTGCTGGTAATTCTTCAGCATCCGAAATGCCTAATTTTTCCATCAGCGATTCAATTTTAGATAATTGGCTATCTAACCATTTCTGATCGTCAGCGGCTAAGTCTTTGCCTTCTTCTAGCAAATCAAGCAAGTCATTAAACCTTGGATCTTCTTCAAGCTTTAATAATTTTTGCTCGTCAGTCAGTTTAGGCTGTTTCACTTTTGCACTAGCAGCAACAGTTGCTTTTTTAGCTGGTGCAATCGATAACGCAACAGGCTTCTTGCTACCATGACGAGGGTCATTATTTTTTTGCGTTTTCACATGTGGTGATTCTTTTTCAATCAGGGCTTCGTTATGACGGCTACCTGATTTACGACCAGAATCATTCTTCTTGCCGCCGATGACTTTGCGCTCAGACTTTTTGACTCTTGGTGCTTGTTTAGGGCCATTTTCGCCGCCCTTGCGCGATTTTTTACTACGAGCCATTGGTGATCTCATTAGGTTGTAAAATTTGGCTAGACGGATTCATATCCACCTTGCACTAAATAAGGATGCGCTTTATATCAGACTTTGATGTTTTTTGCATCAATACGAGCTCTTTTGCTGCAAATAATAGCGTAAATTCGCTGTGTTGTGCCAAATACTCGAAAGTTTGTTGCTGATAAAAGCTAACGTGAGTGGGGTTATTCTTGAAATGCCATTTAGAAAAGTGATTTAAATCAGTCATTAAAGACGTACTTATTGCTAACCATCCACCAGGTTTTAGCAATTTTGACAGTAATTGCCATTCTTTACCTGGTTGCTGGAAATGCTCTAGTACCCGATAGCAGCAAATGAAATCGTATTGCTGATTGAAAAGTTGTTGATCGGCTTTAACAAATGGGTCGTACTGATAAAGGCGGTGACCCGCGTGTTCAATTTTGTTGAGGCTGGCTTTGTCTAGCACCCTGCCAAAATTGAGCCCTGTCAATGAACCACTTTGCTGGGCGCTTATCTGTGACAGCAAGGGTTTGATAAATTGAATTAGTTGCTTTTGCTTGCTGGCTTTATTGGCTCGGCCATAACGCTGTAATTGCGCTGCCGGCATAAGGTGGGATTGGGGGTTAGCGAAAACAAGGCCGCATTGATCGCAGCGGTAAAAGGCTCTTTTTTTATCTTGTAGAAAAAATTCAGCACGATAACGGCACAAGGGACATTTTATCATTGAAGTAAGCAGGCACCTGAACAAAAACAAAGATATATATCAATCAATAGCAGATTTAGGTTGATTATGAAAGTGATTACAAAAAGCGGAAATAAAAAAAGGTGGCAGTAAACTGCCACCTCGTAAAACAGTGCTTATCACACTATATTCTGATTCCAAGTATCCGTACTTGCTATGTGACTATCCCGGTCAGTATCCTTCTTGTTTTTAGCGCTTTCCATGCTTTTTTAGTTGTTATCGGTCTTCAATGACACTTTATTTAAATCCTGTTGCCGTCCTGACCACAGCTTCCGTAGATGGTCTTCAATGACACATCAATTTCCTAGTTGTCTTCAATGACATTAGTAAACAATCCATGTTTAAAGTACCGTCCAGTGATATCAAGCCTCCGCAAGTGCATCCTAAGCAATTAGCTTCCTTTGCCGCTACTTTAATCCTTAAAGTAGTGTCCTTATGGGGTTTTATCTCTGTTGCGTAAGGGAGTGCTATTTAAGCGTGTCGACCATTCGGTCTAATCCTTACAAATTCTATATGACCTGGACTTCAAGCTGAAATCACTACTCTTATTATTTTTAGTGAGTGGTCTTATTTATATTATTGTTATTGGTAAATATTATTCTTATATCTTAAATGTAAACGTAGCCGAAATCTGTGAGATAGAATTGATATTTTTGTTCTGACAGTTGGGTTCATTTCGGTACGGGGCTATTTAACCCTAAAAGAGTGATCTCTGTCAAGCCTCAATAACCTCAAGTTTACGTAAACGTAAACTTGAGGTTGTAAAAAAGGGTGAATTGTCACCCTTTTTGTCGTTGTCAGCGCGAGCAGTAAAATTTACTTAAGGCTTGAAATATATTGAGATAATGCTTGGATATCACTGTCAGTTAGCTTTTTAGCAACATCTTGCATCATGCCATTGAGATCGTTGTTACGATTTGTATCGCGGAATTTATTTAGCTGGATTTTGACATAATCAGCATGTTGACCACCAATTGATGGGAAGCCTGCAAGCTCTGCGCCTTTACCATCTGGTCCATGACATGCCATGCATGAAGTGATACCACGATCCATATCGCCGCCTTTATAAAGGGCTTCGCCTTCAGCAGGAATACTCGCCACATCGGCTACATTTAATGTTTGGCTAGCATAATATGCAGAAACATCCTTAATATCTTGTTCAGATAAGGATATTGACATGCCTATCATGGTAGGATCATTACGACCTTCTTTGCCGCCGCTTTTAGCCGCCGCTTGGAAATCATGTAATTGCTTTTCTAGATAAGATGCGTGCTGTCCGGCCAGTTTAGGCCAAATAGGAGCAATGCTGTTACCGTCAACACCGTGACAGGCTGAACACATAACTGATTTAGTTTTACCCGCTTCCACATTACCTTCAGCGATTGCAGGGGTTGATATAGCGGCAAATACAGACAGCGCAAGAGCTAACTTTTTCATGGCGTTCCAACTTCTTGTTTAATTTATTGTCCTGAGCTTACTAGGGTGACCTGCAAGCGTGGTAAAATCTACAAACTGTGATCCGGGTAATATTTTACACGAAAATGTGGAAAAGTAAGCAAATCTTACATAATTAAGGTATTACCTAAAAATTATTGGAGTAAATCGTGTCAGAAACGCGTATAGATTTTCGAAAAACCAAGTTTTTAATTAGTGCGCCAGACATTGCACACTTAAATGAGTACTTACCTGGTGATGCCGGAGTAGAAATAGCGTTTGCTGGCCGCTCTAATGCAGGTAAGTCAAGCGCCTTGAATGCATTAACGGATCAAAAAGGCTTAGCAAGAACCAGTAAAACCCCCGGTCGTACTCAACTTATTAATGTTTTTGAACTTGAAGAAAACCGTCGTCTAGTTGATTTGCCTGGCTATGGTTTTGCTAAGGTGCCTTTAGCATTAAAAAATAAATGGCAAAAAGCTTTAGGTGAATATTTACAAGAGCGCGCCTGTTTAAGCGGTGTTGTGGTGTTAATGGATATTCGCCATCCGCTTAAAGATCTCGATTTGCAAATGATTGAGTGGGCTGTGCTGAGTGAAATCCCAGTGTTAGCTTTGCTTACTAAGTCTGATAAGCTCGCGCAAAACGTCAAAATGAAGACAGTTAATGCGGTGCGTAAAGAGTTAGCTGAGTATGGGGATTGGGTTAAAGTTGAACCTTTCTCTTCTACTAAAGGGACTGGTAAACCTAAAGTGCTAGGCATTTTAAATGAGTGGTGTAACCCAAGCTGGCTCACTGAAGCGGAGCAAGCATCGCAAGAGCAGGCTGAATAAGAATAACTAATTCTTGCTTCAGTTTAAAAAGGCTATTAAGACTTTGTACTTAGTAGCCTTTTTTGCATTTAAAAGTCGAGTTTCGAATAATGGCAAAAAAAAACCGATAACTAAATAGCTATCGGTTAAAAAAATTAGCTCTTTTGGGGAGAAGCTAAATTCAACAAGACTCAAGTGCCATCTACTCATTGATGACGCTCAATAAGCTCATAATACCTGTTTCTTAAATGTAGTTAAAGTATTTGCTCTAAAATTTATTTTGGGCAAAAAAAAGCTCCAGCATATATAGATGCTGGAGCGCCATAATTCGGCTTGTCACTATTTCTAGTGAAATAAAAAGGTCTGAAAGATGGAACATCTTAACCTCTGTACCCTACAGCGAAGATAATACGGTATTAGCCTTTAAATGAAAAACTGTTTTTCGTTAAAATGAACAATATTGTGAGCAGCAACACAATTTATGCTGGGTTTATCAGCGTTTTTTGTGCAAAAGACTAAGTGGTAAACAAGCAGGTAAAAAAAATACCTGTAAATTTTTCATTACAGGTATTTTGTATTCGGCAATGACTATCTGTTTAGCCGCATCCGTTTCATCATCTGTTTAGGTGTATATGTGAGTCGTTAAACCCTAATGCGCCTCATCCCAATTGTTTCCAAGTCCTGCTTCAGCTAATAGCTTCACATCAATGGAGGCCGCTTCGGCCATCAGTTCACAGACCTTGCTCTTCAAGGCTTCTGCTTTATCTGCATCCACTTCGAAAACCAATTCATCGTGCACCTGCATCATCATGGTGATCTCACCTTGAGTGTCGTTCTCAATCCAAGCGGCGATCTTTATCATCGCTTTTTTGATGATATCAGCGGCAGTGCCTTGCATTGGCGCATTAATCGCTGCGCGCTCAGCCGCCTGACGGCGCATGGCGTTTCTGTCTTTAATATCAGGTAAGTACAGTCGTCTGCCGTAAAGGGTTTCGACATAGCCAACATCAGCGGCTAACGCGCGGGTGTCTTCCATGTACTTCAATACGCCAGGATAGCGGGCGAAGTAAGTATCAATGTAGGTTTGAGCTTCTTTACGTGGGATATCTAGCTGCTTGGCCAAGCCAAACGCTGACATGCCATAGATTAAACCGAAGTTAACCGCTTTAGCTCGGCGGCGTTGCTCGGTAGTCACTTCTTCAAAATGCACCCCAAATACTTCTGCTGCGGTGGCTTTATGAATATCTTTATTTTCAGCAAATGCTGTCAATAAGCCTTTATCTTGTGAAAGATGCGCCATGATGCGTAATTCAATTTGCGAGTAATCGGCAGCCAATACTTTACGGCCTTCAGCGGCGATAAAAGCTTGCCTAATGCGGCGACCTTCTTCGGTTCTGATAGGGATATTTTGCAGGTTTGGCTCGCTTGATGATAAACGTCCTGTGGCGGCATTGGCTTGATGATAGCTGGTATGCACGCGCCCGGTAACAGGATTAACCATTAATGGCAATTTGTCGGTATAGGTGCTCTTTAATTTTGACAGACTGCGGTGCTGCAAAATAATTTTAGGAAGCGGGTAATCTAGGGCTAATTCAACCAGTACATCTTCTGCGGTTGACGGGGCACCTTTTGGGGTCTTTTTGATGACCGGATAGCCAAGTTTATCAAAAAATAATGCCTGTAATTGCTTTGGAGAGCCGAGGTTAAACTTCTCACCGGCGATGTCATAAGCCTTAGTTTCAAGATCGTCAATCTTCTGTGCAAGTTCATCACTTTGTTGACTGAGCAGCATGCTGTCAATGAGTACGCCTTGACGTTCGATATTTGATAATACTTGGATTAGCGGTAATTCAAGTTCATTAAATACTGAGCTGAGTGTTGGCTCTTTCTCTATTCTTGGCCATAGGTGCTGATGTAAACGCAGGGTGATGTCGGCATCTTCTGCTGCATAGGGCGCAGCTACATCCAAATTAATTTGGTTGAAGGTTAACTGTTTTGCGCCTTTGCCGGCAATTTCTTCAAAGCTAATATTTTTATGACCAAGATACTTAAGGGCTAATCCGTCCATATCATGACGAGAGGCGACAGAGTTAAACACGTAGGACTCAAGCATGGTATCAAAGCGAACACCTTTAAGGCTGATGCCTGCATTGGCAAAGATACTGATATCGTATTTTAGGTTTTGGCCGACTTTTTCAAGTTGGTCATTTTCTAAAATCGGTCTTAATTGCTCAAGTGCGTACTCCATAGCAAGTTGCTGTGGTGCGTCTAAGTAATCATGGGCTAACGGCAAATAAGCCGCTTTACCTGCTTCTATTGCAAATGAAATACCGACCAGCTTTGCTTCCATGTAGTTTAGGCTGGTGGTTTCGGTGTCGATGGCAATTAATTTAGCTTTTGATAGCTTTTCAATCCAAAGGGTTAACTGCGCTTCGGTTAATATGGTGTCATATTCAACTTCAATGGCCGCAGCGACAGGCGTGATTTCCTCTGTGGTGTTAGACTTGCTTGATGTATTAAAGCCTGATTTATTATCCAATACTTCTGCTAACCAGCGCTTGAATTCCATTTCACCATAAAGCTTAACTAATTCATCGCGGTTTTGTGGTTTGGTGGCTAATTTATCCCAGTCATTATCCCACTCCACATCGGTTTTGATGGTGGCAAGATCGTATGACAGCTGCAGCATGTCTTTATTTTCGGCAATTTTCTTTGGCATGGTTTTAGAGCCGCGGAAAGTCACATCTAACACGCTCTCAGGATTGGCGATAAGTTTATCGACGCCGCCAACCCCCGTTAGCATTGCTAATGCGGTTTTTTCACCAACACCGGGCAGACCTGGAATGTTATCGGCTTTATCGCCCATCATGGCGAGCAAGTCGATGATCAACTCTGGGCCGACACCAAACTTAGCGGTGACTTCTTCTGGGCCCATAATGGTATCGGTCATGGTGTTAATTAAGGTGACATGTTCATCTACAAGTTGCGCCATGTCTTTATCACCAGTGCTGATTAAGGTTGCTCGACCTTCTTGACTAGCTTTGAGCGCGATGGTGCCAATAACGTCATCGGCTTCAACACCTTCAATACTGATTAATGGTAAGCCTAATGCTTTAATAATGGCATGCAATGGGGCAATTTGGGTACGTAAATCATCAGGCATTGGTGGGCGCTGAGCTTTGTATTCGCTATACATATCATTACGGAAAGTTTTGCCTTTAGCGTCGAAAATTACCGCAATATGACTTGGATTATAGCGGCTCATTAAGCTGCGTAGCATGTTGACTACACCATAAACAGCACCCGTAGCTTCACCTTTAGAATTAGTTAAATGAGGTGGGGCATAATAAGCACGGTAAAGGTAAGAGGAACCATCCACAAGGACGAGTGGGTTATTGGGGATTGTTGGCATAGTTTGGCTTCATATTCAGTATTCTGAGATGGCTCTAGAATGCCACATACAGGGCTTTTCGGCCACGGCAAATTTTATCCCAGGCTGTGGATAAGTCTGTGAGTGAATTAATTAATCATTTAGGTGTGTTTTAACTACGACAGGAAGTAAAACAGTTAAGCCTTTGATTTGTTGTAGTAAATATAATTTTTGTGAGTTGAATTATAGTTTTAAAATATATTCCCAATTTGTGGACTTTTTAATATTCTTCCTTGAATTAACTGAATTCTTAGTTCAGTTTTAAACCATGAGGAGATTTGAGGAAATCTAAGTTAGCATGTTTTTTGAACAGATCAATAGATTTGTTGAAAAAAGGTTAAATTAATACAATGGCAAGGGATCAGTAATGAAAAATATTGCGGTTTTACTCAGTGGAAATGGGGTGTTCGACGGCGCAGAAATTCAAGAGTCGGTTTTAACCTTATTAGCTTTATCTCAGGCAGGGGCGAGCTATCATTGTTTTGCGCCAAATATTAATCAATTGCATGTAGTCAATCATTTAACCGGTGAAGTTGATGTGGATGCGCAGCGAAATGTATTAGAGGAGTCGGCGCGCATTGCCCGTGGTGAAATCAGTGATATTAATGCGCTAAATATTGATCAATTTGATGGCTTAATTGTCCCGGGTGGTTTTGGCGCTGCTAAAAACTTGTGTGATTTTGCCGTTGCAGGTAGTGATTGCGTGCTGCAGCCACAGGTGGAAAGTTTTATTCAAGAGTTTGTGCTCGCCAACAAACCAATGGGCTTTATGTGTATCGCACCCATTATGTTGCCGCGAATTTTTAATAACGCCCCCCAAGGCACCATTGGTAATGACAGTGGTACCGCACAGGCGTTTAATGAAATGGGTGGTGAGCATTTAGAGAGTACTTGCGCTGATATCGTTATTGATAAGCAAAATCGGCTGGTAACCACCCCAGCCTATATGTTGGCGACGTCCATAGCTGAGGCTAATGTGGGTATTAAAAAGCTGGTCACAGAAGTGCTGGGGATGTGTTAGTGGTTATTTAGCGGCTGATTTACGGCTATCAAAAGCGCCTTGAGCCAAACCAATCAATAATCCGCCGATATGAGCACCATTGGCGATGGGCATACCGAGTAAATCGGTAAAGCCCAGTACCAGCCAAACAAGCATAAAGCCCATGTAACTGTTGGGAATGCCAATACCTGATTGGGGTTGGCGTTGCCCCATTATCCAGGTGTAGCCAACAACGGCGTATACCACGCCTGATAAGCCGCCAAAGTTAGGCCCTGTCATCATGTATTGCACAATACTGGGTAAACTACCTGCAATGACAAGTAATATGATCAGTGGCTTGCTACCGAGTTTGGTTTCAATCTTGCCACCTAGATACCACCACCATAATAAGTTAAAGGCGATATGCATTAATGAAAAATGCATCAAGCTGGGGGTAAACACTCGCCATATTTGGCTAATGTCACTTTGGGGCACAGCGCCAAAAAAGGATAACTGGCTAAAAATGCCATTGGCAAAGCCAAGGTTCATGCCGGCGTATACCAGCACACAAACAAAGAAGGTAATCAGGGTTAGTGGCCCTGCGCCAGTAATAAACTGCTGGATAAGCCCTAAACTGGAGGAGCCATAATCTAATTTGGTTTGGGTGGTGCCATTATCCCAAGAGGCTTGTAAATACTTCTTCTGGTATGGTTTTTGTCTAAACTGTTCAAACTCGTATTTGGCTTGTTGTGCCTGAGATGGTTGCTCAACGACCAAAGATACCCCGGTTTCAATCACAACGGGATGGCATTCAATATCAAGACCTTTTAAATAGTCTATGAATGCCTGTGCTGCGCGAGCGTTAGGTAATTGGCCGATTTCTATCATACGTGAGCTAAACTCCAAGCTGTGTATCCACCATCAAGACTATAAACATCATCGAAACCTTGTTCAATAAGGTAACCCGCAGCGCCTTGACTGCTCACGCCGTGATAGCACACCACGACTAATGGCTTATCCATATCGGCATCGGCCATAAAGTGGGCGATGTTTTCATTAGTAAGATGCACTGAATTTTTAATGTTACCTGCGGCAAAGCTGGCGGCATCGCGTATATCGACGATTTGCACATCACTGGCATCTTCTTGCATGTGAATGAGTTCGTTAATCGATAAATGCTTAAACGCTGACATGGTTAATCCTTTAAAAAATGACGATAGTAAAAACGACAATAGAGCCTTTAGTATGTGACAAGGGATTGTACGTATACAACCCCTTTTTAGATGAGAATAAATCCGCTATATGGCGATTAATCCCAATTCAATATCACTTTGCCTGATTGACCAGAGCGCATTGCATCAAAGCCTTGTTGGAAGTCATCAACACTGAAATGATGGGTGATAATTGGAGACAAATCTAACCCTGATTGAATCAAACTGGCCATTTTATACCAAGTTTCAAACATTTCGCGTCCATAAATGCCTTTTAAGATTAAGCCTTTAAAGATGACTTTACTCCAATCAATGGCCATTTCACCGCCAGGAATACCTAGCATGGCAATTTTGCCGCCGTGATTCATGGTATCGAGCATTGAATGAAATGCCGATGGTACGCCTGACATTTCCAAGCCAACATCAAAACCTTCAGTCATGCCTAACTCAATCATTACATCTTTTAAGTCTTCTTTCGCAACGTTTACTGCGCGAGTCGCGCCCATTTTACGAGCAAGATCAAGGCGGTACTCATTAACATCAGTGATAACCACATGGCGGGCGCCAACGTGCTTACATACTGCCGCTGCCATAATCCCGATAGGGCCTGCACCGGTAATTAGCACATCTTCACCGACCACATCAAACGATAATGCGGTGTGTACTGCATTACCAAATGGATCAAAGATAGATGCGAGGTCATCTGAAATATCGTTAGGGATTTTAAAGGCATTAAATGCAGGGATCACTAAGTACTCAGCAAAGGCACCTTCACGGTTTACCCCGACACCTGAAGTGTTACGGCATAAATGCGTGCGACCACCGCGACAGTTGCGGCAATGGCCACAGGTAATATGGCCTTCACCAGAAACGCGATCGCCAACAGTAAAGCCGCGAACTTCTTGACCCATATCGACCACTTCACCGACATATTCGTGTCCAACAACCATAGGCACAGGAATGGTATTTTGTGACCATTCGTCCCAGTTGTAGATATGTACATCGGTACCACAAATGGCGGTTTTACGGATTTTAATTAATAGATCGTTATGGCCCATTGTTGGCTTAGGCGCATCAACCATCCAAATGCCTTGTTCAGGCTTTAATTTACTTAGTGCTTTCATGTGTAGTGAGTCCTAAATAATGCCCATTTCTTTACCAATACGGGTAAAGGCTTCGATTGCTTTATCAATTTGCGCTTTAGTGTGCGCCGCTGACATTTGGGTGCGAATGCGGGCTTGGCCTTTTGGCACCACCGGGAATGAGAAACCAACCACGTAGATGTTTTCAGCGAGTAGGCGGTTTGAAAAATCACCTGCCAATTTAGCATCACCAATCATTACCGGGATAATGGCGTGATCAGCACCTGCTAAAGTAAAGCCTGCTGCTGTCATTTTTTCACGGAAGTAACGGCTGTTTTCCCATACGGCTTCACGTAAATCGTGACCCGTTTTTAGCATTTCTAACACATGGATTGATGCACTCACGATTGAAGGCGCTAAAGAGTTTGAAAATAAGTAAGGGCGAGAGCGCTGACGTAACCAGTCAACCACTTCTTTTTTAGCAGAAGTGAAACCACCTGAAGCGCCGCCTAAGGCTTTACCTAAAGTACCGGTAATAATATCGACGCGATCCATTACTTGGCAAAACTCGTGGGTGCCACGGCCATTTTCACCAACAAAACCCACAGCGTGAGAGTCATCAACCATGACGAGTGCATCGTATTTATCGGCTAAATCACACACACCTTGTAAGTTGGCAATCACACCATCCATTGAGAACACGCCATCAGTGGCGATAAGAATGTTTCGTGCGCCCGCAGCTTGCGCGGCAATCAGCTGGGTTTCAAGATCGGCCATATCGTTGTTGGCATAACGGAAACGCTTAGCTTTACATAAACGCACACCATCAATAATAGAGGCATGGTTTAGCGCATCAGAGACGATAGCGTCGTTCGCATCTAGCAGAGTTTCAAATAAACCCGCATTGGCATCAAAACATGAAGAGTAAAGAATGGTATCTTCCATACCTAAAAATTCACTTAAGCTATTTTCTAATTGCTTATGAATATCTTGGGTGCCACAAATAAAACGCACCGATGCCATACCAAAGCCATGGCTTGATAAACCATTCTTAGCAGCATTAATTAATTCAGGATGATTTGCCAAGCCTAAGTAGTTATTAGCACAGAAGTTAATCACTTCTTCGCTATTTACATTGATAGAGGTTTGCTGGGCAGACGCAATGACACGTTCACTCTTGTATAAGCCTTCAGCTTTAACATCGACAAGTTGTTGATTTATGCGGTCGTAAAATGAGGTAGAGGCCACCTGATTTCTCCTAATAATGGTTATTATGTTAATCGCAACCTTTGGCTGTTTAAGTAAAACATGCGCTGATTTCTGATCGGGAGTTGTCGGCATTCTACCCTTAATTTTTATAAGGCCACAGCGTTTTTTTTAAGCGCAGTGGTTACATAAAATTGATTAGGGCTTGGGGTGATTTCGGATAAATAAAACTAATCAACTTTCATTAACTGGGGAAGTATTAATAAGTGGCAGTAAAACGGTATTTTATGATTAAAATACTGCCAATCCCTTTTGCCAACGCTATTATTATAGTTGCCAGCAATGGGATTGTAAGGGCGGTTTAATTTACCTGAATTAAAGCTCTGGGCAGGCGTCTTGAGAGACTAACTCGCGGTAGTGCTGCTCAAGTCGTGCAAAGGTAGGTTGAGAAATTGGCGTTGAATACGCTTTAAACAGCATAACCACCCGTAATAAACCTTTGTAAATTGCAGGTTTGGTGATTTTTGATGCACCCGATTGGGTCAGTTGATAGCTAATCCAATAGCTAACGATCATCTTCATGGTATCTGCAAGTTCGACGATGTTATCGTCTTCAACGTTTAAAAAACCATCTTGTTTAAGTTGTTTAAGGACGTTACTTGAGCGTGCTAATACGCTTTTTTGTGCCAGAGTATAGCGCTGCTTTAAGGCTTCATCTCGACTTAAAATATCGGCTAGGTTGGCGTACATAAATCGGTATTGCCACATGGTATAAAACATCGCATCGAAATAGCCCAATAATAATTCAACGTCAATTGATACGTCTTCATAAGGCTTTGAACCATTTTCAAGATTAGATTCATACATGGTGAAGATAGAATTGATAATGTCTTCTTTATTGCGGAAATGGTAATACAGGTTTCCAGGACTGATATTTAAATGAGCCGCAATGTGATTGGTGGTGATATTACGTTCACCATGTTCGTTAAAAAGTTCAAGGCTGGCAAAAACTATCTTATCGCGGGTTTTCATATCAGTTCCAATTATAAGAGGCTCATGAAGAAATCATTTCTTAACTAGGTACGACTAAGCTCATATCCCTATGAATTTAGATTATGTTAACATTGTGGATATCTGACAAGCAAAATTGATCAAGTAGTTTTCATGACTCGTGGCGTATATTCTGTTTTACTCTTGCTGTTATCCCCTCTCATCGTGGCATATTTGGCTTTTCGTGCGTTTAAAAGCCCTGATTATCGCGGCCGCTGGGGCGAGCGTTTTGGATTAATGCGCTTAAAGCAAACTGATGTACTTATTCATAGTGTGTCGATGGGGGAAACCTTAGCAGCAATACCGTTAATAAAACGCTTAATGAAACAGTACCCACAACTGTCATTTACGGTTACCACCACAAGCCCTACGGGATCTGCTGAGGTTAAAAAGGCTTTTGGCGATAGTGTGCAGCATTGTTACCTTCCGTTTGATATTAACCTTTGTATTAGTCGCTTTATTAAGCAGGTTAATCCGCAACTTTGCGTGATTATGGAAACTGAATTGTGGCCAAACCTGCTTCATTTTGCCAAGAAGAATAATACTCGCTTGGTGTTAGCTAATGCGCGCTTATCGCAAAAATCTGCCGATAAATACCATAAGCAAATGGGGCTAAGTTTACCCATGTTAACGGCGCTTGATGCGATTGCGGTGCAAACCGAGGCTGAATCTGCCCGCTTTGCGGCGTTAGGGGCCAACACTCAGTCATTGCATGTTTGCGGCAGTTTAAAGTTTGACATACAGATTGATGACAGCAAATACCAACAAGCTAAAACCTTAAGAGCTGATTGGAACCGAAGCCAAGCCCCTGTATGGGCTGCTGGCAGTGTTCATCCTGGTGAGTTTGATATGATGTTGCAAGCCCATAAAAAAGTGTTGGAGCAATATCCTGATGCGCTGCTGATTATGGCGCCAAGACACCCTGAACAATTTAATGTTGCCGCTGTGACGACCACTCAACAAGGGTTAAATTTAGCAAGGCGCAGTATGAATGAGGCGGTCGATCAGCACACCCAAGTGCTGCTGGGCGATACCATGGGTGAACTGTTGATGTTGTATGGGGCTGCAGATGTTGCCTTTATTGGCGGCACACTGATTGAAAGTGGCGGGCATAACCCTTTAGAGCCTGCAGCAATGGGCTTGCCAGTAAGTGTTGGCCCGCACCATTGGAATTTTGCTGAAATCACCCATTTACTTGAGCAAGCTGGTGGCTTAACTGTGGTGAATAATGCCGATGAGCTGGCTGACATGCTATTAAAGCTATTTGCTAACGTCGAATTGCACAATAGCGCCGCCAAAGCGAGCTTAGCGGTGGTGTCTCAAAATCGCGGCGCATTGCAAAAGCAGTTTGAAATAGTTGAGCAGCAATTGCGCTTTACTCAGTTAATCAGCTAATCGCTAAATTCAGTTAATTAATGGCTTGTTGGTAACCGTAAAGTAACTGCTGCCAATTTGATTCATTGAAATTTAACGTTGGCAGTTTCGCTTGCTCTTTATTAAACGAGCGCAGTAATCGGTTTAAATTTGCTTGCTGCCATTGCTTAGCGGGTGTTTTTATTACGCCACGGTCAAAATCGATAAGGTAAAATTGCGCCTCGGCCAGTAAGATATTTTTTGCGTTAAGGTCGGCATGATATACGCCACGATTATGAAATTTAGCAATGAGGGCGCCGAGCTGCTGCCATTGGCTATCACTCATGGCTGTTTTGGATAAATAGGCTACTAAATCTTTCGCACCATCAATCAGCTCAATAATCAAATCTGCACGGTACCAAATACCAAAGCGTTCAACATTGGCGGCAATGGGTCTGGGTACCGGAAAACCTTCATCAAACAACTTTTCTAATAACGCCAGTTCAGCGATGGCTCGAGTGCGAGACATACCAGTAAAAACATAAGCATCACGGCTTAATTTTGCCATAAAGCCACCACGCCAATAATGGCGTAATACCCAGCGCTGGTGGTCATGTTCAACAAACCAGGTGGTATAGCGACCTTTTGACTGGCCTATAATGGCATTGTGTTGCTGCCAGTAGTCAGCTTGGAATTGTGCGGGAGTTAATTGCTGCGCGAGTGGCTCGCACCAAGCAATGATCCCAGTCTCTGTTGATTCAAGTTGCATAGGCCAATGAGTAAAAGCGTCGATTTGTCGGTGGCTAAAAACAATATTCTACATTAAGATCGAATACTTGTACTTAATTCCCTTTATATCGTTAGTGGTAACCCATGAAAGCAGACTTTTCATCGATGAAATCCTTATGTTTACTTCGTTTATCCGCGATTGGTGATGTGTGTCATGCGGTGGCCATGGTGCAAGCTATTCAGCGTCAATACCCTGATTTAGCCATTACTTGGGTGATTGGTAAAGTTGAATATCAATTGGTTAAACATATGCCCGGTATTCAGTTTGTGATCTTTGATAAATCCCAAGGTTGGCGCAGTTATGGCCAATTGAGAAAAGCCCTCGCTGGTCAACGCTTTGATGTTTTACTACACATGCAAGTGGCGCTGAGAGCGACCATCGCATCATTGATGATTTCAGCAAAAGTTAGAGTGGGCTTTGATAAAGCCAGAGCTAAAGAAGGTCAGTGGTTGGTGACTAATCATAGGGTGGAGCCATTGGCAACGCCCCATGTGTTAGAAGGGTTTATGGGCTTTGCCAAAGCCATTGGCGTTACAGATTTAACCCCAAGCTGGAATATTCCGGTACCTGAAACCGATACCGAGTTCGCCAAACAAGTCATCACAGATGATGAAAAAGTATTAGTGATTTGCCCCGCAGCCAGTAAAGCTGAGCGTAATTGGCTGCCAGAGCGTTACGCTGCAGTGGCAGATCATGCGGTCGAAAAAGGTTATCGAGTGATACTTTGTGGCGGCCCAAGCCAGCTTGAGGTCGATTTAGCGGCTAATATCATTAAGCACAGCCACAGCCATATCGATAATATGATTGGAAAAACCAGCCTAACGCAATTATTAGCATTATTGAAAAGAGCCAGTCTGGTTATTGCGCCAGATACCGGCCCCGCCCATATGGCGGTGACTCAAGGTACGCCAGTGATTGGCTTATACGCCCATTCAAATCCAGGCCGAACAGGGCCTTATAGCAGTTTAGACTCGGTCGTCAGCGTGTATGATCAAGTGATTAAGCAGCAATTTCCTGATAGCAGCATTGCTTGGGGGAAAAGGGCAAAGGGGTCAGATTTGATGGTTCTTATTGGGGTAGAGCGCGTTATTAAGACATTTGATAGGTTAGTTCACTCGGTCGATGGGTCGAAATGCCTTCGTTAAAAATTTTAATACTAAAAGCCAATTAGTTAAAAGGTATCTAATTGGCTTTTAAATACTAAGTCTGCTTAATTTACATAAGTTTACAGGTTAGTTTTTTGTTTTGTTTGGTAATTTTCATATAATTTGGCCTCTTTTGAAAAGGCATAATAAGCCTTCATCACAGCAAGAATAAAACCACGTTTCCCAGAAAATATTTTTCGCCTAAAAAAGTACTCTTTTATAAATACGAGAGGAATAATGGTAATTAACTTTAAATTTGAAAACTTCTTGCCCTTAGCGAATTTTTCATCGGCTTTTAAGCTTGAGTAGGTGTTATGTTTATTGGTAATGGCTGCAATGGTGCTGTAACCAAAGTGATCAAAGGTTTCATTAATAAAAATCTCTTTACCGTTAACAGTAGCACTTTCATGTACTAAACGTGAGTCGTCAAAGAAAGACTTTGAGCGTTTATAAAATCGATGATTGTTGGGTTTTTTTGTCCAGGATGATAGTGGTTTGTCTATAAAAATGTCATTACGCCAAAAACGTACACTATCTGCTTTATCATGCTCCATAATTGCTTTGAGCGCGTCGATTAAACTAGAGTTTATGGCTTCATCACCATCCAAATTAAGAACCCACTCATGGGAACATAATGACATGGCGTATTGTTTTTGTTTTGCGTAGCCAAGCCATGGATGGGAATAGACTTTTGCTCCGTAACGTTTCGCTATATCGAGAGTAGAATCAGTGCTGCCAGAATCTACTAAAATAACCTCATCTAAAGAGGCAACACTCTGAAGCGTTTTCTCGATATGTTTCTCTTCATTCTTGGTAATAATAAAGACACTGATAGGGAGTTTCATCATAATTCAATCGTATTAAAGTAAATATAGTTAAGCAATAATAACACGGGGAGATTATTTTTTGGGAATGGAACCTCCATGTTATAATTTTTAATAGGTGCTTACTATTTGTATTGTTGGATGATAATTAAGCGTTTTTGTGAGGAGCGTAGTTGTGGGTCGAGTTAATAAGCGTTATTTATTTTATATATCGCAAAATTATTCATATGCTATTTTAAGGCCGTTGCAACAGGTTATTCTAGCTCGTGGCGATGAAGTATGTTGGTTTTTAGAAGGGAAAGAAGTCGATGCTACATTCTTAAAACCTACTGAAACGCGATTACTGTCTATTGATGATGTGAAAGCTTGGCGGCCAGGCGCAGTATTTGTTCCTGGAAATGTCGTACCCAGTTTTATTCCTGGTATCAAAGTTGGAGTATTTCATGGTTTTGCGGCAGGTAAAATAAACCGTAAAGGGCGTTTAAATCATTTTGAGATCCGTGATTGCTTTGATCTTTATTGTACTCAAGGTCCGGAAACAACGTTGCCATTTATTCAATTAGCTGAAAAATTTGGCACATTTAGAGTTGCTGAAACAGGTTGGCCAACTTTAGATCCAATGTTTACCAATGCTCTTGTTAACCCATATCGCATCGAAGGTGATGATCGCCCAACCATTCTATTTTGCTCAACTTTTTCTCGCAACCTCTCTTGTGCGCCAATTATATTTGAGGAAATAAAGGCTATATCTTTACAGGGAAGGTGGCGATTGTTAGTGCAGTTTCATCCTAAAATGAATAAAGAGGTAGTTGATCGCTATAAAACGTTAGAAAATGAAAATCTAACCTTCGTTGAAACAGATAATGTATTGCCTCTGCTAAATGCTGCTGATGTGATGCTGTGCGATACCTCTTCAATAATGATTATGTTTTTGCTGCAAAGGAAGCCCGTTGTTACCTTTAATAATCATACACAGCGAACTCATTTAGTCAATGTCACCCAACTGGAGGATATTCAGCCTGCTTTAACTAGAGTACTTGCAAGGCCACCAGAGTTGATGGCTGAGATTGATAGATATTGTAATAACATCCATCCAAATCGAGATGGTTGCTCTAGTGAGCGAGTTCTCGCTGCCACGGATAACTTGATTGAGAGTGGCATTGAGGATTTAAAGCCTAAACCTCTGAATATTTTACGCAACTTTAAAATGCGCAGAAAGCTTGGCTATTGGAAGTTTTTTTAAATTTGCCTCTCATTTGGGTCAATGAGTGCGGCTTTATTAAAATATTATAATCTGTAAAGTCAGTAGGCCAATTGTCGGGAAAGCACTCTAATGAGCTAGGGTTAAAGGTTGGCAATATCGGTAAGCTAAAAGGACTGCTATCACATTATACCCATCGTGATTACGGTCATGGGCTGAATAAAGCCGCGCAATATGCTTGGCTTGGTTGGAAGAAATATTTTCGTAAAGGAAAAAAATCCCATGGACTAACCTTAGCCTTACTAAGGGGGATGTGGACATTTTTTCATATTTACTTTTTACGGCGTGGTTTTCTCGATGGTAGTGTTGGTTTTATTATTGCTATGACCTATGCGCAGGTGAGCTTTAACAAATACGTAGGTTTGTGGTTGCTAGAAAACAATCGCTAATATTAATTAAGTCTATGCTAGCTCCTAAAGCGCAATCTGCACCTTTAAGCGCGTTTGCTTTTAATAAATAGTTTCAATCATATTAGCCCGTTGTTGACACTTAATGGTTTATGATGCTACGCATTAACCTCAAAACGGGAACTGTTTATCTGGTGATGACTTAATTAAAGATTTATGGTGTTTACGTGACGACCCCCTCTCTGAATGGTCAAGTGGCCCACTAAGTTACTGTCTGCGTATGCTAGTGGGTTATCAACATAATAACGAACCCTGGCCAGTGCTGGTAAGTGGCTTATTTGGTTGAGTTTATGCTCGGAAAGTAGGTTCGCTATGCCCGTTGTATCAACGAGGTCAATGGCGATAAAGTTGACCGTCGTCTAACGCTTTATTATTGGGAAAACTGTTAAAATGGCTAATAAAATCAATCTGCATAAAAGGCTGAATTAAGAAGTATTATGAAGTTTAAAGTATTTGTAATCAATCTCGATAAAAGCACTGAAAGAATGGCTTTTATGCAACAACAGCTTGAGCAACTCAATATTGAGTTTGAGCGAGTGCCTGCGGTATATGGTAAAGAACTGACTCAAACTGAAATTGCTACGGTTTTTGATGAGCCAAGTAATTTAGCAAAATATGACAAAGTGCTGAATGTAGGGGAAATTGGCTGCTATTTGAGCCATGTAAATTGCTGGAATATGATGCTAGATCAGCAATTGGACTTTGCGCTTATTTTAGAAGATGACTCAATTTTAAGCCCTGACTTAGTATCATTATTAAAAAGCGTGAGTCATTTATCCGCTCAGTGGGACTACATTAAATTATGTCACGGCAGTAAACAAAAAGCGGTTATTGATACCCTTGAGCTTGATGATGGCTTTTCATTATCGACCTGCTTAAAACTGCCTTCTTCTACCCGTGGTCAGTTTGTGTCGTTATCTGGGGCTAAAAAGCTACTTGCAACGGCAATGCCTATTGCAAGACCTGTGGATATCGATATTCAGTTTTGGTTTGAAAAGGGCCTAAATTGTTTTGTCGTCAGACCTTTTCCTGTTCAGGAAGCTGACTTTGAAAGTGAAATATGTACTTTGGGTAACCGAAATACCACTAAAAAACATCCCCTAAAACGCATTTGGCAAAAGTTATGCTTTGAGGTAAAGGTAAGAGTTAATCGAAGTAAGCTCCCCAAATTGCCAAGCCAGCTTTAGCTTTGAGTAAATTTTAGCTTGGAATGTATTTTTTGATGCCATTTTGACAATAAGTTAATTTTTTTGAAATGGCGTCATCATAAATCTGTTGATTTACTTGTGCCATTTTTCGAGACAATTCTGGGTGGTACAGGTGATAACATACTGCTAAATGCTTCAATTGCTTTTTTGATGCTCCGTCATTGATCAGCCGGATACAAAATTCCTTATCTTCAGCGCCCCAACCAACAAAGTCACAATTAAAGCCATTGACGTTTATCGCATCTTGACGCCAAAAGCTAAAGTTACAACTAAACACGCTGTCTGCATTTTGATTTGTTTTGCTTAAGTAGTGACTTAACACGTTAGAGCGGAGGGCATTTTTATGACCACTTTCAGAAGCAAATAAAGCTGATACCGGCGAGATGGGGTCGTTAGACGTCATTATCTTTTGACTAAATTTTTGAGATAGTCTGACTCGCTTACCGGCGATGACTTGGTTCTTTTTCGCATTATGCAGGTGATCTTCAATAAAGCGAGGATGCAAAATAATATCGCCATCGATGCAAATGATATAGTCTGCCGATGACGCTTGGATGGCATTATTACGACTCTGGGCCGCTCGAAAGCCTAAATCTTCTTGCCAACAATGGATTAAATTAAAGGGCAGTTGCTTGGCTTGGTAAAACGCGATTAAAGCTTTGGTTTCTTGTTTAGAACCATCATCAGCAATAATGACTTCAATGGGTTTTACGGTTTGTAATAAGCAGCTGTCTAACGACTTGTTCAGTGCTTCAGGCCAATTATAGGTGGTGATGATAAGTGAACAACTAATAGACATATTCGGCTGGTTATATAAATTTGAGTTAGGTCTATTTTAGCATTATAAAGCACGAAGCGAATGGAATTTTAGTGGGAAAGGTGCAAAATCACAGCCTGTATCAAATCAAACTTTGATGCGAGTATTTGATACTGATAAACTAGCTGGCAATACTTTACACAGTGAATATTCAAATGCATAGACGCGCAATTTACCCAGGTACTTTTGATCCCGTTACTAATGGCCATGCTGATTTAATTGAGCGTGCGGCAAAATTATTTGGTCACGTCATTATCGGCATTGCCTCAAATCCGTCAAAACAGCCGATGTTTACCCTTGAAGAGCGTGTAGAGCAAGTTAATTTAGTGACCGCCCATTTAGACAATGTGGAAGTGGTTGGCTTTACTGGCTTATTAGTTGATTTTGCTAAAGAGCAACAGGCGAGTGTGTTAGTGCGTGGTCTGCGAGCTGTGTCAGATTTTGAATATGAATTTCAATTAGCCAATATGAATCGTCGTTTAAGTCCAGATTTAGAAAGTGTCTTTTTGACCCCAGCGGAAGAAAACTCATTTATCTCTTCTACCTTGGTAAAAGAAGTTGCCCTGCATGGCGGTGACGTTAGTCAATTTGTCCATCAGGATGTCGCCGCTTCTTTGCTGCAAAAAATTGCTTCAATTAAATTACAGCAGACGAAGTAATCGCCTGCTAATGCCGTTATTCATCACATCAAAACATAAGCCTAAAATGAAATCATCGCAGTCGCTATTTAAACACCGTTCATTCACAATGCGCTTTTTAGGGCTTGGCTTTGGCAGTTTATGCTTAAGTTCGGCACTTTCGGCTGCGCCTTGGGTTGATACCTCAGATATTTACCTACGGGCAGATATTCAGGCGCTGGCAGATGCTGGTGTGATCACGGTACCTATCAATACATTTCCACTGATGTGGTCGGGTATTGGAAAGGATTTATCTTCAGCAGAACCTTCATTAATGAAGCCCGCATTAGTCGATGCGTTTGCTCGAGTGAACTTTTATTATCAAAATGCTGTTGGCAATAAAGGGAACACCAGTATTACAGCAACTGCTGCGACCGATGAAGCAAGGTTTCAACACTTTGGCTCTGATTATCGTGAAAAAGCTGAACTCAAAGCCTCTTATGAATATATGGGCGAGCGCTTCGCTTATAAAGTGTCTGCTTCAGCTAACTACGATCCCCAAGATGATAAAGAATTTCGCTTAGACGACTCTTATATGGCGGTAGTATTGGGTAACTGGATTGTCACTGCAGGCAGCTTTGAGCAGTGGTGGGGGCCTGGTTTTGATTCGGGATTACACAAATCCAATAATGCCCGACCTATGCCATCACTGATGGTGAGTCGCAACAATGCTGAGGCGTTTGAAACCCCATGGCTTTCGTGGCTGGGCGCGTGGAACCTCACTGGTGGAGTAAGCATGATGGATGAAGATCGTTATGCCCCCAATGCGTTATTGTGGAATGTGCGCGGCTCAATAAAGCCATTAAGGCAATTAGAAATCGGCCTTTCTTGGACGGCGCAGTTTTGTGGTGAAGGTCAAGAGTGCGATTGGGACTCCGCCTGGAAGTCGATTACTGGTCAGCGTGATTGTCGCAATGATACGGGTAGTGGTTGCTCAAATTACGGCAATCAAATGGCGGGCTTTGATGTACGCTATTCAGATACTTTTTGGGATGTGCCTGTGGGACTTTTTCTTGAGCGCACCTGCGAAGACTCAAAAGGTGAACCGTGGCAAATAGTCGACTGCGCTAAAATGTATGGTGTAGACACCCGCTTTAGTTTTGCCTCGCAGCAATATAAGCTATTTTTTGAATATACAGATACTATGGTGTTTTGCGGTGAAGACCCGAATGCCTTTAATTGCTTCTATGAGCACAGCACCTATAAAAGTGGATCTCGAAATTATGGTCGCGCTATTGGCAGCACCTACGACAGTGATGCTCAGGTGTATGCACTGGGGTTAATTGGCCAGTTTTCAAATAGCCATGCATTTACCACTATTTTACGTTATGCCCAATTAAATAAAGATGGCGAAAGTCCAAGTCATGGCTGGGCGCCGCAGCCACCGAAAGAAGATTTACTCATGCTAGAGCTGTCTTATCGTATGCCATTATTAAGCGGCATGATGACCTTTGGTGGTAGCGTATCGCAATCAGAGTTTGAAGTGGAAGACAGTGAAGTAGATGGCACTTTATATACTCGTTACCAGTATAAATTTTAATTAAGTTATTAAATTTATTGTTATAATTTTTTCAATAAAAAGCCTCAATAGCTATGCTATCGAGGCTTTTTGATTTATTGCCGCTAAATACTTTCAACCTGGAGTAAGGCTTGTTCTGCCCTATTTTACCCTCAACAATCTTATGTCTGACATAGCCCACAAAATACCGTGGTGCGTTGACCTAAACGTATTTCACTTAATAGATTGCCGCATTTAGTGCAGTTTTCGCCGCCACGGCCATAAACATGTAACTTTTGGGCGAAGTAACCGGGTTTACCATCGGCATTGGTAAAATCTTTTAAGGTGGTGCCGCCTTGTTTAATGGCTTGGGCTAAAATCTGTTTCACTTCAGCAACCAGAATTGTTAAGCGTTCAATATCAATTGAGCCAGCAGCTGCTTGAGGATGAATACCTGCGGCAAACAAGGCTTCATTGGCATAAATGTTCCCCACACCGACCACAATGTTATTGTCCATTAAACACAGTTTGATGGCCTTTTTCTTATTGGCGAGGGCATTGTGTAGTTGCACTGGATTAAAGTCTTCACACAGTGGCTCTGGGCCTAATTTTGATAGTAATGGATGTGCTTCTTCAGGTAATTCATACCATAGCCATGCACCAAAGCGCCTTGGGTCATTGAACCTCAGAATGCGGCCATTTTCTAACGCCAAATCAATGTGGTCATGTTTTTCTGCTGGGGTGTTGGCTGGTAAAATTCGCAGACTCCCAGACATACCTAGATGGACTATGGTGATCCCCGCGTCAGTATCTATCAGTAAGTACTTAGCGCGGCGACGTACATTTCGGATAGTTTGGCCGATAATATTGCGGCAAATGTCAGGCACAGGCCAACGTAACGAACCATTACGAATAATAAGGTCGCGAACGGTTTGATCGACGAGGTAGGGTGATATTCCTTGGCGAGTGACTTCAACTTCCGGTAATTCAGGCATAGGGCTCTCTATTATTCTTGTGTTTGGCTGGCAATGATAGGGATGAGTTCAGTACGTAAGCTTGGCGGGATTTGGTACCAATTATCGGCGGCTGACTGCAATAACCCATACTGGGGGTAATATTGCCAAAGTTGTCCTTGTGGGGTGTGATTTATCGCAATCACTAACGATTGCGCTGCCGGTAACTGTTGGCGCTCTGCATCACTTATGCTGGTGGGGGAGATTGCTAATTGGCTCCAAGCCTCGGCTAAAGTTCTACAGTTTAAAACACTTGCAGAGCAGACCCAGCCGTTAGCGCCTTTATTAAGCCAAATATCATCGAATTGCAATTGGGTTAACTGGTTAGTTTCATCAAATAATGCTTGGGCATCATCGGGCATTTGATTGGTTTTTGAGTCGATAAAGGTTAGCACTGCCACCATGAAAACGCAGGCAATGATCAGGATGTTATTCCATTTTTTTCGAGATAAGGCCATAAACTAACGTGCTAGTGGTTGTTAGTCTTAGTGTATATCAAAGCTAGCCTTAGTGGGTAACCCTTGGTGGTTATCTGCTAAGGCTAGTTAATGAAGGCGGTTGATTTGCGTAAGTAAAAATGGCTTAACCGCCAGTGGTGTTCATAAATCGCAGAATTTGCACGTCATCATCGGTGCCAAAGTAGTGCTCTTTGGGTTTTTGTTGAATGCCATCCAAAATCGCTTGTTTTAGCTTATCAATATTACCTGGATGCGCTCTAACAATCGCTTTTAAATCAACCGAGTTTTCATTACCTAAACACAGCAATAAACGGCCTTCGACTGTCACTCTGACGCGGTTACATTCATGGCAAAAGCTATTACTGTGGGGCGAGATAAAGCCAATATGAATACTGTGATCTGCCATTTTGAAATAACGTGCTGGCCCACCAGTGCGTTTGCTTGACGGCACTAATGGATAGCGGGCTTCAATAAGGGCTCTGACTTCTTCGCTAGAACAATGACGACTGCGTTTACGCTCATCAATAACCCCTAGTGGCATCTCTTCAATAAAGGTGATGTCTAGTTCACGATCACGGCAAAAGTCGATTAAATCTAAGATTTCATGATCGTTTTTGCCACGTAAAATCACGGCATTGATTTTGATATGCTTAAAGCCTGCGGCTTTAGCGGCATCAATACCTGCAATGACTCGTTCAACTTTACCGTTGCGAGTCATTTCAGTGAATAGCTCAGGGTTGAGGGTATCTAAGCTGATGTTCAAGCGCTTTAAACCAGCATCATGCATGGGCTGAGCAAGTTTACTTAAGCGTGAGCCATTGGTGGTCATCGATAAATCATCTAAACCAGGCAATTTACCTAATAACTCAATAAGCTTATCGCAATCGGTTCTTACTAAAGGTTCGCCGCCAGTTAAGCGGATTTTCTTTACTCCGAGTTCGGTAAAGGCTTGTGCAATCCATGCGAGTTCTTCTAAGGTGAGTACTTGCTCTCTAGGCAGAAAGCTTGGATCTTCGCTCATGCAATATACACAGCGAAAATCACAGCGGTCAGTGACCGATAAACGTAAGTACTCTACTTTTCGATTAAAACTGTCGACGATCAAACTCATGAATTAGTACATCTTATGGTTAGTTATAACAGTTCAGCAAAAGGCTGAATGAAGACTTGCTGGCCAGGCATGACGGCATCTTCGGCTTCACCGATAATAACCAGACAATTTGCCTTAACCATGGAGTTCAACATCCCTGAACCCTGTGCCCCTGTTGAGGTCACATGTAACCGTCCATCATTGCTTAACGAGTAAACACCGCGCACAAACTCTGTTCGACCTGTGCGGCTTTTTAAGATGCTATCTGTTATTGCTGGTAAATATTGTGGCTGCCAATTACTTTCGCCAGCCAGTTTACGAATTGCAGGTTGCACAAATTGTAAAAACGACACCATTACCGCCACGGGATTACCCGGTAAGCCAAAGAACAAACTGTCGTTGACTTGGCCAAAGGCTAATGGTCGACCTGGACGCATATTAATGCGCCAGAAGTTTATTTTACCAATTTTAGCCAATACTGTTTTGATGTAGTCAGCATTTCCGACAGAAACTCCACCGGAGCTGATCACAATATCGGCATCAACACTGGCTTGTTGTAGCGCAGCCGTTAATGATGCTTCGCTATCTTCAATAATGCCTAAGTCAATGACTTTACAGCCTAACTTTTGCGCCATTGATTTAATGGTGTAGCGATTAGAGTCGTAAATACAGTTGGCTTTTAACGGCTCGCCCGGTTGACTCACTTCATCGCCAGTGGAAAACACCGCCACAACCGGTTGTTTAACAACATCTGCAGAGGCTAAACCCAATGAGGCTAATAAGCCTTGTTCAGCGGCTTGTAAGCGATGACCTTTTGCTAATGCTAAGGCATCTTTGGCAATATCTTCACCTGCAAGTCTGACATGCTGACCCGCATCCACTTTGCCTTGTAATTGCACTTGGCCATCTTGTTCAACCACCAATTCACGTGCTTCGACAGTGTCAGCGCCAGTTGGCACGGTTGCGCCTGTCATAATGCGTACGGCTTCACCGGGGTTTAATGTGCCTGGATATTGGTGCCCAGCAAGCACTTCACCCATCAATTTTAATGGCGCAACTGGGTTGCTTGGGCTGTTATCAGTACTATAAGCAAAAGCATAACCATCCATTGCTGAATTGGTTTGCTGGGGCACGTTAACAGGTGAAATCGCATCGCTAGCAAGTACTCGATTTGCTGCGTCATCGATGGTGACTTGCTCACTAGCGGTAAGCGGCGTCACCATGGTCATGAGTTGCTCTAAGCCTTGGGCAACTGATAAAAATTTCTGCTCATCGCTTACAGGTGTTGCAACGGTTGGGATCGGTAAAGCCACTTCAGGCGTTTGCCACTTTTGGCTGTATTCAATCACAAAGTCGGCAATTTGGCCGACGTTATTTAAATCGAGTCGGGTTAACTCGGCCGGTGTTTCGGTGTCGTCACAACACGCGATAGCGACAATGTTTTCATCATGGGTATGGATCAGTGGCTTGCCGTGGGCGGCGCGGTGCAGCTCAATTTTAGGCAGTTGCAGCTTTTTAAAGCCCTCAACAAGCACGATATCCACTTTGTCCGTTTCAATTTGCTTTAGTAAGTGCGGTAATTGTGGGTCACCATCAACCGCATCTTCAGTCATTAATGCCCAGCGAATATGGGAGGCAACCAGCATTTGCTTAGCACCTGCTTTACGCATTTCGTAACTGTCTTTTCCCGGAATATCCACATCAAAATTATGGTGTGCGTGTTTAATTACTGCTAAACGTAACCCACGACGATTTAATTCGGGAATAAGTTGTTTTAACAAGGTGGTTTTACCGGTGCCGCTATAGGCACAGAATCCAAGAACAGGAATACTCAGCGGATTGGAAAACGGTATACTCATAAAGACCTCATTGTTGGCTTGTTACTGTGTTGCCACAGCTTACTTGGCATTCTCGATGACAAGTTTTTGTTCAAGTGTGTTCACATTAACAAATGCATTAGGTTGATCGGCAAAGCTGGTTACAACGTGTTTTTGCTTTTCATACCATAAAAATATTTTTCGATCGCCGGCATCTAAAAAGGCCTGCATCGATTGTTTTAATTCAGGTTTTAATAACATCACCACAGGTTGGTGATGTTCGCCATCGCTGGCTACCGCGATATCAGCATCGGCTTCTTTTAACGAGGCATACATGCGCTCACATAAATCTGTTGGTAGCATTGGGCTATCACAAGGCACCACTAATAATAACTCGGCATCAGTGTGCGCCATCGCGGTGACCATGCCTGCGAGTGGGCCTAAATAACCACTGTCATTGTCACTGATAACCTCAAAACCTAGCTCAGCATATTGTTGCTGGCTTCTATTGGCATTAATGATGATGCGATTCACTTGTGGCTGAACTCGCTCAATGGTGTGGCTGATCATTGGCTTATTATTGAGCTCAACTAAGCCTTTATCTATGCCGCCCATTCTTCTGGCCATGCCGCCGGCTAAAATAACGGCATCAATTTGCACTGACATATTGAAACTCCTGTGATTGTTCAACGCTAGGGATATGATTGCTGGCCACAACGTTGTTGTCAGCAATATGCCAATGCTTTTTGCACAAGGCTGTTAAGCCGCAGGTTTGATGACTACTAATAATTAGACCTGTGCCTTCTTGTTTTAATTGGTTAATCATCGCTAAAACCAGTTTTTGCGATTGCTTATCCATATTAGATATTGGCTCGTCTAGCATTAACAGTTTGGGTTGGCTTATCCAAGCTCTGGCTAGCGCTAATCGTTGGCGTTCACCGCCAGATAAATCAGTGGCATTACTGTGTAATAATGCCCCCAGCTGCGCCATATCAATAGCTTGACGAATACGCTGTTGAAGCTGCTCGGCGCTAAACTTGTCCTTTGGTAAGGCGTAGCGCAAGTTGTAGTCCACATTACCATCAAACAGGTAGGCATGTTGGTGAAGATAAACCGCTTTGCCTAGTAAGGTACTTGGTTGCCACCATTTTGGCGCGGCAAATCCTTCAGCTGTTACCTTACCTAATGACGGTTTTACGATCCCCGCTAATAGTTTCATAAGGGTGGATTTACCACTGCCATTGTCCCCTTGCAGGTATATGACATCGCCTTCACAAAAACTTAGGCTGTCAAAAGCAAACAACTTTCTTGCTTTAAATTGCACCTGAATGTTTTTCGCGGTCACTTTAACCATGATTACTGACTCCTTGGCATGGCCTTGCCACGCAGTGAGCCGATGGCAAAATTAATCACAATCGCTAAAATCAGCAGCACTAATCCTAGTGCGATAGCTTGGGCAAAGTCGCCTTTACTGGTTTCTAAGGCAATGGCGGTGGGAATATTACGGGTGTGGTGTAAAATATTGCCCCCCACCATCATTGAGCAACCCACTTCAGTCAAAATTCGGCTAAAAGCAGCAATAATGGCCAATAATAACGGTACGCGAAGTTCGCGACATACGGTCCAAATAGCACGCTGCCACGATGCGCCAAGGGTGCGGGAGGTTTCCCATGCACGGCGGTCTACACTACTAAATGCCGCTTGGGATAATGCGATAAGTACCGGGGCACAAATCATCATTTGTCCTAAGATCATTCCTTGTTGGGTAAACAACCAGCGTAAGTCGCCCATTGGCCCATTTCTGGTGAGCAGCAAATAAGCCAGTAAGCCGATCACAACTGTGGGGATTGATTGTAAGGTTTGCACAATATTGGTGACAAACCAGCGACCAGGAAATTGGTAAGATGCCAGCAAAAAGCCCAACACAATTGATGGGATCAAGGTGATGAGCAGCGCCGCAAAAGAGACGGAAAAAGATACACTTATGATAGACCATACATCAGGGTCTAACGAAAGCAGCAAGCTAAATGCTTGCTGCAGTAGGGCTAACCAGCCTTCATTCATTACTTATATGTTGCCTTAAATAATTGCTCTCCCTGAACTTTAAAGTCATTAATCATCTGCTGAGCCGCTGGGCTAATAAACCAATCGCTTAATGCCTTAGCACCTTGATGATTCAATTCAGGGTATTTTTCTTCGTTAATTAGGATAATTTGATAAGGGTTTGCTAAATCGGCGCCGCCTTCGAATGTAATTGCCAAATCTAATTTAGCTTTGTAAGCAACAAACGTTCCACGATCTGTCAGTGTATAGGCTTGTTTCTCATTGGCCATCAGTAACGTTTTACCCATACCTTGGCCAATTGAAGTATAGCCTGAAAATTCCGGTGATACTGAAGCTTGTTTCCAAATTGCGAGCTCTTTCATATTGGTGCCAGAATTATCACCGCGTGAGATAAAACTGTTGCCCGATGCTGCGATTTTTTGAAACGCTTCAACGACATCATCGCTTGTTGCTAGTTTAGCGGGATCAGCAATTGGGCCTAAAACCACAAAATCGTTTTCCATGATCCCGCGAGGATTAGTGCCATAACCGTCTTTAACAAACTTAGCTTCAGCAGCAGGTGCATGGGTCATTACCACGTCTACATCACCTTGACTGGCCAGTTTTAGTGCTTTACCAGTACCTGTGGCGATAACCTGTACCTTATAACCAGATTCAGCTTCAAATGTCGGCAAAATAGCGCGTAAAAGACCTGAATTATCAGTGCTGGTGGTGGTCGCAAGCTTAATAATTTCTTCAGCATTTACTGTCGCGCTCATCATGGTGCTAGTTAATAATGCGACACTGAATGTTGCCGTTAAAGCTGATTTTAGACTAAACATTTTTAATTCCTTGAAGAGATAATCATTAAAACATCATATTTATGGTTAAAAAAACAACATTTACATTAACTTATCTTAGTTACAAATAGATACAGCAAATAATATGCCAAGGGCGTTTCTGAAAATTTGGATCACGACTAAATTTAAAATTGTGATCTAGATCGCGTGCGAATTATGTTTTTACAGACATATTGTCCCAGTAAGCTAATTCTGGTGGGCAAACTGACCCAGCAACAGATTTTTAGTGATACGATAAGCTTAAATATAGTCAAAATGTCCAAAGTAGGCCCTCATATGAACACCAATGACTCAAACGAAAAATCGTTACCAACTGCTGTTTCGGTATTGATTGTGGATGATGAGCCTGGAATGCGTAGCTTTCTTAAAAAGGCGTTGTCAAAAAAATTCGCTTTAGTAGAAACTGCCTCCACCATTGGCGAGGCAGAAAAGCTGCGTAGCCGTGGCCATTTTGATTTATTAATTGTCGATATTCGCTTGCCTGATCGCTCTGGTATCGATTGGCATGAGGCGCTAAATGAACCTGACCGCCAATCGGACATTATCTTTATGACTGGCTATGCCGATATGGATGTGGCGATTAAAGCCTTAAGAGCGGGCGCTTCAGACTTCATTATGAAGCCGTTTCATCTCGAGCAAATGATGACTTCGGTTGACCGTTGTATTGAACGAAGGTTATTAAAGCGTGAAAACTTCATGCTTCGTCGTGAGCTTTCAACTGGCCACTCAACCACCATGATTGGCAACAGCGATGCCATGATGGAAGTGAAACAAGTCATTGAACGCGTTGCGCCAACAAATGCCGTGGTGCTCATCGAAGGTGAGTCAGGTACTGGTAAAGAGCTGGTGGCAAGGCAATTACACCAGCTAAGTGGCCGTACTGGCGCATTTGTCCCAGTTAACTGTGGCGCCATTGCCCCCGAGTTGCTGAGTAGTGAACTTTTTGGCCATACCGCAGGTGCCTTTACTGGCGCGAAAGGCGCCCGTGAAGGCTTATTTAGTTTTGCGTCAGGCGGAACGATTTTCTTAGATGAAATTGGTGAAATGCCAATGAAAATGCAAACGGCACTATTGAGGGTTTTAGAGCAAAAATCTATCAGGCCCGTGGGCAGTGAAAAAGAAGTCGCCATTGATGTCAGAGTGGTGGCGGCAACAAACCGCTTGTTATCAGAAGAGGTAGCTGCTGGTAACTTCAGAAGTGATTTATATTATCGACTCAATGTACTCAATATCTTGATCCCTCCTTTACGCACACGTCCTGAGGATGTGATTGAATTAACCCATCATTTTACTTGGCAACTAGCCCGCGAGTTAGGGGTTAAAGAGGTGATTTGGAGCCATGAAGATATACAGGTACTGCAACAACATGAGTGGCCAGGGAATATTCGTGAACTGCGTAATATGATTGAGCGCTGTATTTTATTGGGTAAGCCGCCTGCAGAGTATTGGAAAAAAGCGCCAGAAACAGAAGCGATGACTCAAGTCGGTTACCCACTAAGTTGGCCACTAAAAGAAGTGGAAAAACAACACGTCATGAGTGTTGTCGATGCCAATAATGGCAATAAATCGGCGGCTGCCCGCGATTTAGGGGTGTCTCGAAAAACCTTAGATCGAAAATATAAAGAATGGTTTGATGCTGAACCGGATAAGGAAGCGTAAATCGTGTCGGTATTTAGTCAAATATTTGGAGTCAGCTGGCAGCAAATGCAGGCCAAAGTGCGTTATCGGATTTTAATCCTGACATTGCTGCCCATCTTACTGACCCTGATAAGCCTAGTGTTCATTACCATTTACTGGAATATCAGTTATACCGGTAAACAGTTGTTTATGAAGGTTAAGGCTGATTTGACTGTGGCCACCAATACCCTTGAAGAGGTTCAGCGACAACAAGAAATTCAATTGCTCAATGTGAGTCAATCATGGGACTTTCAGAATGCCTTCCAGCAAATCAAGCAGGGCGACTCATCCCAGATAGACAAAATTAATCAATACCTGGAACAACAAAAGCAGTTTTTACAACTTGATATATTAAGGCTAATCAAAGTTGAGCAAGCCGCGGCCGATCCCGATTTGCGGATAATGTTACCCAAAATCCAACAGCAACAACCCTTGTCTGGTTTGATGGTGTTATCAGCCAAGCGTTTGGCTCGTCTCGACCCCGATTTAGCCAGTATCGCCCGCATTCCTATATCGGCTACTTTAAGGGCGCAAGAGCCCACCAAAAGTGAAGAAACACGTGGCATGTTAAGCCGGAGTTTATTGCCCATATTAAATGAAAATGGCCAAGTGAATTGGTATCTCGATGGTGGGATTTTATTTAATCGCAACACGGTTATAGTCGATCATATTCGAGACTTGGTGTACGACGAGGGCACCTTGCCTGAGCGCTCAATTGGTACTGTGACTATTTTTCTTGATAATGCCCGCATTAGTACCAATGTGCCTATGGATCTATTTTCGACCCATGAAACAGCGAGCCAATCGAGGGCATTAGGCACCTTAGTGTCAGAAGATGTGCGCCAGAGAGTCTTGGTTGAAGGGGAGTCGTGGGTTGACCGTGCCTTTGTATTAAATGACTGGTTTATTTCAGGCTACTCACCCCTTAAAGATATTCGTGGTAAACGTATTGGGATGATTTATTCAGGTTTTTCTGAGTCGCCTTTTATACACACCTATATTCTCAATATCCTCGAGCTTGGCACCATTTTAATGCTGGTGTTGTTGGTGTCTGGTTTCTTGGTTTATCGAGGGGCTAATAGCTTACTTGAGCCCATTGAGCGCATTCATCATGTGGTAAAAGCGGTGCAGTCAGGCCGAGACTTACGTATCGGCGAGCTGGGATTAGAGCATGATAATGAGCTATCTAATTTGGCTGAGCAATTTGACCACATGCTGGACTTACTGCAGCGGCGTAATAACCAAATTCAGCTAGCGGCAGAGCAGCTTGAAGTGAAAGTGGAGCAACGTACCCGTAGCTTGCAAGATAAAACCGAAGAGCTGCAACGTAACGTGGCCTTGCTAAATGAAACAAGACATCAACTGGTCACCAATGAAAAGTTAACCGCCTTAGGGGAGCTTACAGCCGGTATTGCCCATGAAATTAATAATCCTACCGCGGTAATTTTAGGCAATATGGAACTAATGAAGTATGAGCTTGGCAGTAAGGCTGTTGCTGTTGAAGAAGAAATTGAACTGGTTATTCAGCAGGTAGGTAGAATAAGCACCATTATTCGCAGCTTGTTGCAGTACAGTCGCCCCGGTGAGTTTAATGCGCCGCTTGAAATGCACCCAGTGCAACCGATGATCGAAGAAATGTTAGTACTGGTTAGGCACTCGATTGAAAAGCAAGAAGTCGAACTCATCAAAGATATTAATACCCAATGCACGGTACAAGTGAATCAGCCGCAAATCTTACAAGTGCTCATTAACCTAGTGGTTAACGCTGCCCACGCCATTGAAAATAAAGGCCGAATTTGGGTCAGAGCCAATGATTGGCTTGAAAATGACGAGGTTGTCGGGGTAAAAATTGAAGTGGAAGACGAAGGCATGGGGATTAAACCTGAGCGCTTAAGCCGTATCTTCGACCCTTTTTACACTACCCGTAAAGACGGTACAGGCTTAGGCTTATCGCTCAGTTACGGCATTATTAAGCGCATTGGTGGCACCATTGAGGTGAAGTCGACCTTAGGTAAAGGTACGGTATTTACTATCGGGCTTTATCATAAGGCGAAAGAAGAACAGGAAAATAATCCCTATGATGGACTGCATTTTGAAGATAATAGCCGCGTAGATACTGACGCTTAGCTGTTTATCGTATTAGCTGCTTATAGCGTTAGTTGCATATGACATTGAATATGGATTGTTATAAGCAGTGACGACTAGATAGTCTGCGTTAGTTTCTTGGTTTGGGATTAATAGTGTAATTGAGTCAATCGCAGATAAAAAAAAGCCAGGTGATGAGCCTGGCCACTAAGAGTGTATGAGCAATGTCGTGCTTGCAGACTCAGAGGGTATTAATAGGAGATGAAGCTATTAATAAGAACTGAGTTTTGGAACGCAGATAAATAGTAATCATTATCATTTAGATTTGCAACTTGTTGGTGAAATTATTTTCAACTTTACAAACCCTTTACAAATGCTCTGCAAGCTCTTTGGGGTAGTCGACTAACTTTTATCGTTCAAATCGACACTGTCTATCTTGGTTGTTAAGCTAATTCTTTATGCAAAAACAACTTGTTATCTGCCGAGTCAGTGGCTGATTCAACCTGCGTAATGTGGTATTGGTTAGTAACCAACATCGTCAGCATGGCGTTAAATTGGTTGCGAGTTTTAACTTCAAGGCGTTGATAACCTTGCTCTGTCGCCCACTTTTCTTGGTACTCGAGCATAGATTTTGCTAAACCAAGTTGCCTGAAATCAGCATCAACTCCGCCAAGCCAGCTGTAAAAACGCTGATTATCGAGCTGATATCCTATTTTAAACCCAGCAAGTTCACCTTCAACATAAGCTAATAAAATCAAACAAGCTTGATTGTCTAATTTGCTATGTAATGATTCGACAGTTTGAGCGCGATCGAGTTCGTTAATGCGGGCACTGATAGCGGCAATATGAATAGCCACCTCAGCACTTAGCTCAGTATGAGCTTCAATTTGGATAGTTAGCATGTAAGGTTTACTTTTGGTTGGGCCATGCCGCCTCAATATCAGAACGGCTGATATTGAGCTGACAACAGCAAAAATATGGCCGCATATTAACTCATCGTACCAGTTAATAATGCGGCATAGCTTAAAAACTCACTAGAAAGTGTGCTTTGTCAGCAGTGACTCGCGGTGATTTAGTAACATTAGAGCGCAGTCGAGGTGCGGGTTGTATCAGATAAAACCAACCTATCGGTGAGCACTTTCAGTAATACCCCATATGCAGGTAAAAATAACCCTAAGCTAACCATAAGTTTAAAGGCGTAATCGACAGTGGCTATTTCAGGCCAGTGATTTGCCATAAATGGGTCTGAAGAGGCGTAAAATGCAATACTGAAAAACACGACAGTATCAACCAAGTTACCAAATAGAGTCGATGCGGCAGGGGCTACCCACCAGGCTTTAGCTTTACGCAATTTAGCAAATACAGTGATATCCATTAACTGTCCGACTAAGTAAGCCACAAAGCTGGCAAGTGCGATACGGAACACAAATTGATTCCACTGGGCTAATGAATCAGCGCCTTGGAAAACCCCTTGATGGAAAATCACTCCCATGACATAGGAGATCACCAATGCAGGTAACATGGCTTTGAAAATAATACTGCGAGCCGCTTGTTGGCCAAATATTCTGACGGTTAAATCTGTGGCTAAATAGACAAAGGGAAAGCTAAACGCACCCCAAGTGGTGTGGTAACCAAAAATCTGAAACGGGAGTTGTACCAAATAGTTGCTTGCGCAAATAATGATGATATGAAAACTGACAAGAAACATCAGTGCACGGCGACATTGCGCCTGAGAGAGCATTAACATGTTATGGCCTTTTTTATTGGGTTAGACGGGGTGAGGGAACCCGTATATGCATGTACTTGGCGTTGCTGATTATAATATTTTAGCTGACTTTCACTTGCTCAAAGAGTTTATTGAGTGGTGTCATTTTCGCCAAGGAGGACGCATTATAGTGAGCAAAAAATAAGATGCAACCATCGCGCGACATTTTTCGACCGATTTTGATAATAATACTCTGGTTAGTTCTATCAATAATCAATTTAATGGCCAATATTGATGCTCGTAACGCGGTATTTTATGATTATTCATAAAAGCGAAAAAGCACTTTTGTTGTACGGCTATCGGTTTGCGTTTCAGCTAAATTAGCGAAGCGTTAATTTGACATTGATTTTTAGTGACAAACAGAGATACTATCCAGCGTAAGTACATGAAGTGCTTATTAATTATAAAGGGAACTTTGAATGGTAAAAATTTTATTTGTATTACTCACTAGCAGCTTTGCATTACTCACTAGTAGTACAGTCCAGGCGGAAGACGTTGCTTCGCCCTCGAGTTTTACTGTGGGGGCTGGATACCAATATGGTGGCGTTTTAGGGGCTCGGTATCATTTTCAACATGACAGTCATGTTTTCTCGGCGGCATTAGGATTAGTCGGTGGTGCTTTGGGCTATCAGTATTTTGTTGATGAGAGTCAGTCACACTCATTTGGATTAAGTTTAGGAAGCGAAGCGCTAACCAGTGAAGATGGTTTCGCAGTCATCAACTATGAGTATTATCCCAGTGGCTTTGCTCAAAGTGGTTGGCAATTCGGTGTTAGCGCAGGTCTACGCCGTGAAGATGAAGGTGGCTCTTTTGGAGATCATGGCGATACAAAAACAGATCCTGCCGCTATGATATCAGTGGGCTATAAATTTTAATCATTCATGTTTTAGCGTTATTTTTATAGCGAAAACAAAGTGTTGAAATGATTACCTTAATAGTAAAAATTCCAGTGACGCACTGGGGTTTTGTCTATTTTGGTAATGTTAAAGCTTATAACTCAACCAAAATGGATAAAATAGTGGTGAGTTTATTTTCTAATTCTTGCCATTCAGCCAGTGGATCTGAACCGGCAACAATCCCCGCGCCAGCAAACAGATTAATTCGCCCTGGTTCAATTAAGGCGCAGCGAATGGCCACAGAAAACTCACTCTCGTACTTATTTAAATAACCACATGCGCCCGCATACCAGCCGCGATTATAGCCTTCACGTTGACGGATAAAGTTTAATGCTGATTCTCGCGGTAACCCGCCCACGGCAGGGGTTGGGTGTAAACCTTGAAGTAATTGAAAGTCATTAACACCGGCTTTTAATTCAGCGCGAATAGAGCGGTGTAAGTGCTGAATATGAGTTAATTTAAAAATTTTGGCAGACTCATCCGCACCAACGTAATGGCTTAATGGCGTGAGTACATCAACAATTTGCTGCCTAACCAGTTGGTTTTCATTGCTGTTTTTACTGTCTTCTAGTAGCTGATTGGCAAGAAAATCATCTTCTTCTTGGTTTAAACCACGCACAGTCGTTCCGGCAAGGGCTTCGGTAAATAACTCTTTTTGGCGGCGTAAGTATAAACGCTCAGGCGAGCATGAAATAAAGGTGCGCTCAGGGCTAAATTGAAACCCAAATTGAAAGCTGTTGGGATTGCGCCCTTGCCAGCAGGCTAATACCATCCAAGGATCGACCACATCATTAATTTCTAACTGAGTTTGGCGCGATAGCACCACTTTAGGGGTGGTGGCATTAAATTTAGGGTTAGTCACTTGCTCAACCAATTCTTTCCAGCGTGGGTAATTTGGCAAGTCACTGCGGCCCATTAAAGGCAGTTTATTAGGTGGTGACAATGGTTTGGCTGGTTTGAGCTGATTGATGGCTTCAATGGCCGCATTACACTCATCATCTTGACTATTATCTTCAAAATTTAAATTTACTAAAATTTTGATGATGTTGTCATGACGGCGCAGTTCTATGCGAGGCAGTACAAAGCGAGTGCGGCCAAATTCAGGCCAGCATTCTACGGTGCGGTCAAAGGCGACGCCGCCGTAGTAGCGAATATCTTGATTACTGCTTTTTCCACGCTGGGATTGGTAAATCGATGCCAGTAGCTCGTCATTAATTTCTTGTTCTTGCTTGAAGTCTTTGCAGGCGCCTACAGCGGCCACTTCTTCTTGTTTGTCACGGGCATGCCAATATATGCGTGGATATTGAGTTTGCGCCCCTAACCAAGATAATAACGGCAAGGATTTAGCTTCTACTGAGACCTGCACAATCGGCTCTTTGACGTGAGCCAACTTCATAGCGTGTAACTTTTTGATTAACTCGTTAAAGTGCTCAAAAAAAATATGACCAGCCAATGCAGACTCCAGAGTCAATATCTCAAATAATTGAAATGAAAAAGCGTAAAAGGATTTATATGAATTATGCCTTAAGTTAGTTAAGGGTTCAAAAACTGTCAATCTTCAGGCATCGATGCTGTGATCATAATGGCTTATATCATCAGTTACTAGGCTGTTTTTAAACTTACTTATCATTGGCTGCGTTATTTTTACATGAGCTTACACTTTGCTATATTTATTTTAGTTAATTTTGCTTAAAAAGGATAAAATGCATTTTAAATAATTACATGTCGGGCACATAAAACTCAACATGTTAGCAATTATTTACATGATATTAAGGTTTTTAGGAGAGGTCCCCATCAATGACGGTATTACCTGAGTCCCAAGACATTATCCGTATTCCGGTAGAGCGCTTAAGTCTGGGGATGTTTGTGGTGGCGATTGATCGCAATGATAGCAAAGTGGCGATTAGTAATGCTGGGCAGATCAAGCATAAAGACGCCATGGTAAAGCTTGCCAAAGCCGGTATTAAAACCGTATGGGTTGATGTTGAGCGTTCAGCTGATGGCTGCGGTTTAAAGAAAAAGCCCAATTCCCCACTGGTAAAAAAGATAACCAACACCCGAGAATATAAACAAACTCAAGCTAAAAAAATCCTCACTGAAGCAAAAACATTAGTGCGTAAAGTCTTGTCTGAAACCTATCAAGGCAAGGCTGTCGAGGTGGCTCCTTTTGAAGATGTTGCCGACAAAATGCTCGAGTCGGTGATGGATGATGCCGATGCACTTAGGTGTGTATCAGCATTAAGAACCAAAGACGCTTATTTGCTTGAGCATTCAGTTAACGTGGCATTTTTGCTAGTGACCTTTGGTAAGCACCTAGGTCTTGATGCCTCACTGCTTAAAGAGCTTGCTGTGGGTGGGATCTTGCATGATATTGGCAAGGTGCAAGTGGATAACAAAATACTCAACAAGCCAGGAAAATTAACGGCAGAAGAGTTTGAACTGATTAAGATGCATCAGGTGTATGCCATCGACATCATGAGTGATACCCAAGAGATATCTCAGGTGAGTAAAGATGTGTGTTTGATGCACCATGAAAAGCTTGATGGCAAAGGTTACCCCAAAGGCCTTAAAGGCGACGAGATCCCGCAACATGGGCGTATGAGTTGTATTGTGGATATTTATGATGCACTTACCGCGACCCGCTGCTACAAAGAAGCCATGAGCCCAGCTGCTGCATTTAAAATTTTAATGAGTTTGACCCCGTTCCATCTTGATCAAACTTTGGTGTACGAATTTATCCGCTGTGTGGGCATTTACCCTGTGGGCTCGTTGGTGCAATTGTCTGATGAACGTGTGGGCATTGTATGGGAGTCAACAGGCAGAGATGCGTTACATCCAGTGGTAAAATGCTTTTATTCACAAAAGCATCAGCGCTATACCGAAGTCACCTTAGTTGATTTACGCAAATGTAACCTCAATATTGACCGCGGTGTATCGCCACGGTCATTAGCTGTGGACCCAAGCCCTTTTTATTAGCCAATACCAATCTCAATACCATGGAGTTGTAGATGAAGTCGCTACTGAGCATTGTTGTGATAATCCTGTCGCTGGCGCTATTAATTCCCGGGGTGACTCAACCCATTTTGACCATCCAAGGCTCCATCGAAAAGTCGGAGTTAGTTGAAGCCGGCGTGACCATGTTTACCGAAAGCTTATCTGAAGATAACCGCAGTAATGCCCGCAGTATGCTGGATATGGCGGTGAGTATGCTCGGCTTTGATAATATTGAAGGAGAGGTAGAGGTTTTTTATAAAACCCGCAGTATTGTTGATACCGTCAATGAGTTATATCAATCCAATAATATTTTAGTTGCAGCATTAGTGGGTTTATTCAGTATCGTTTTTCCGGCGATTAAGTTACTGACTATGTTGATGGTCAATCTGCCAATATTTAAGCCGTTGCAATATGGATTAATGAGATTCATTGGTGCGATTGGAAAGTGGTCAATGGCAGATGTATTTGTGGTGGCGCTAATCATAGTTTATATTGCGGGCAATGCTTCTGCCGGTATGGGCGAACTATTGACAACCACTGCCCACTTTGAAATAGGCTTTTATTATTTTAGTGCTTATTGTGTGTTTTCAATTGCCAGTCATTGGTTAATGGCCAGTAGCGTTAACAAGCGTCATACCAGTAAACCGTCGCGTTAATTGTATAACATAGTAAAAATAGATATTGGCGGCTTAAACGGACAGTTCCGATAATAACCTTTCATATTCAGAAAGGTTGTTATCTCATTATTATGTTTCGGCTGCTAAATTCAAAAATCATTAAAGCCTGCGCGATAGTTTGCCTGTGCATTATTGCCATTGTTGCCTCGGTGCAAACAACGGGTTTAACCCGCGCTGTGATTGAGCTACTAGCATTTAGTGGCCTGATTGCACTGGCGTTAGCTAAACCTGATATTCAGCAAGAACAGTCAGAGGTTATTAAGCAGCAGAATAACCAACAAGACCTTTAACAGCATTTCGCGCAGACATTGCCGCAACAGCTACTCAAGTTAATCTCCCGTCAATAAAATATACCCAAGTGATGTACTGCCAATCGCCAGCCATAATATGATCCCCAACATTAACGGTTTTGGCCCATTAGCGCGCATTTTACTGACCGTGATACCAGCGCCAATTAAAAACAAACACACAATAAGCAACTGCTTGGATACGCTAAACAGCACGTTATAAACGGGCTGGCCTTGTGGAATAAAGTAAGCAATAAGAATGGCTAAGCAATAAAAGCCAATAAAATACGGGATAGATATTTTTGATTTATCACCGTCAAAAATTATTGCACTCAATAACGCGATAGGAATGATCCAAAGCGCTCTAGCCAGTTTAATGGTGGTGGCGGTTTTAAGGGCTTCATCACCATAAGCAGAGGCGGCGCCAACCACAGATGAAGTATCGTGAATGGCAATCGCACTCCAAACACCAAAATCATATTGGCTAAGTGATAACGCATGGCCAATGGTGGGAAATAAAAATAATGCAGCAGAGTTGAGTAGGAAAATACATGCCAGTGAAACCGCAATTTGATCGTTCTTAGCATTAATAGCAGGCGCGACTGCGGCTATCGCGCTACCGCCACAAATCGCTGTGCCGCAACTGATTAAATGGCCCGTCTTAACTTCTAATTTCATTAATCGGGTTAAACCAATGCCGAGCATGAGTGTAAAAAAAATAGAGCCGACGATTAAGCCAAGATTATGACTACTGGCAGCAAGCGCTTCAGGTAAATTAATTCCAAAACCTAAACCAACAATTGAATAGGCTAATAACTTTTTAGTGAGCTTATTTAAGTCAATATGGCTTGGCACCATGCCAATACTGGCAAGGGTGAAACCCATTAGCAAGGCAACAGGAGAAGAGATAACAGGCGTTAAGCAAACTAAGCCAACAACAATAAATAGCCACAGTTTAAAGCGCGAAGAAAAAGCAGTTGTCATGAGGCTTTGATGATCTCTGAAATTAAATGTTGCAGCGGTTTATGGCGAACTCTTGTGACAGCCGTCACCAAGTCTGCCCGCAGCGTCGATGCTTGAGTGTAACAACTAGATTGCCATGGCACGATTAAATTGAACTGAAAGTTTTTAATTATGCTGCATTTCAACGGCTACCTGTTGTTAATCGCCGCTAAAATCACAGCTTTATTGTTCACGAGTATATTGACATTGCTTGATGGTCAAAATACTATTTATGACAAATAGTTTGATTCTCAAACAAAGGTGGCTTTTGAAATTTTTAAATCAACATCATCATCAATTTAGTTCGTTGCACAATACAGGTGAGAAGCGCACCTTGTATGTGTTGATCTTAACCGTTACCGCTATGGTGGTAGAAATTGTCGCCGGTACGATGTACGGTTCAATGGCATTACTAGCCGATGGTTGGCACATGGGCACACATGCTGCGGCGTTTTGTATCACCTTATTTACTTATCGCTATGCTAGAAAACATGCTGGCAGTGATAAATTTTCCTTTGGTACTGGCAAGGTCAGTGTATTAGGTGGTTACACCAGTGCGATAGTGCTTGGGGTAGTGGCGTTATTGATGATGGCAGAGTCGATTCACCGTCTGTTTAACCCGCAAAATATTCAATTTAATGAAGCGATTATGGTGGCCTTTATTGGTTTGGCGGTAAATGTTGTCAGCATGTTCTTGCTTGGCGATCATCATCATGGCCATGATCATTCCCACGGGCATGCTCATTCCGATAGCCACTCACATCATCATTCACATCAGCACTCACATAACCATTCCCGCGATGAAACCGCGCAAGCAGAACATCAGCATGATCACCAACATAAGCCGCATCACGATCACAACTTAAGGGCGGCATATTTACATGTGTTAGCCGATGCATTGACCTCAGTACTGGCTATTGTGGCGCTTATTTTTGGTAAGTTTTATGGCTGGAACTGGCTTGATGCGGTAATGGGTATGGTGGGCGCTGTGGTGATTTGTAAGTGGACCTTAGGGCTATTAAAGCAAACTAGCCCAGTGTTACTGGATGAAAATATTGATCAGCATTATCGTCAGGCGATAACACAAGCATTACAGCCCTTTGCCAGCATCAAAGATATGCATATATGGAAAATCAGTGGCGATCATTACTCGGCGGCTATCATTCTTGAGTCTCATGTTGATAAAAGCATTGCTGAATACAAACAATTATTGGCGAATTTTGATAAAATTAATCATCTCACCCTTGAGGTTCATCCTGTTAAATAATGAAAAATCTACAAAACCTAAATCACTTACTAACTGAATTTTACGACAAGATGGCTTCTTGGGAGCAATCGGTGGTAAAAGAAACCGGCTATTCACTGGCGCAAACCCATACCATTGAAGTGTTGGGCAATCATGGTCCTTTACGCATGAAGGAGTTGGCGCAAAAGCTGGCGATAACCACTGGCACCTTAACTGTTCAGGTGGATAAATTAGTCCAAGCTCAGCTAATTGAACGCTGCGCTCACCCCGATGATAGACGTTCGATAGTGGTGGTGTTAACAGAAGCCGGGCAAGTGATTCATCGCCAGCATAATCAATTACATTTAGATTTAGTGGCTGACTTGAGCCGCAATATCGACCCAGAACATCTACAGGTTTTACAAAGCTGCTTAGCAAAGATGAACCAAGAGTTTTAGGGTTTACTTAACTCTGGCATAGCTCTAAACTCGGTGTGGCTTGAATCTGGCTTAAAGCTTGAGTTTAGTTTTAGTACAAATGCCAGCAATAAAAAAGTCCAAGCTGTATGAATACAGCTTGGACTTTTTTAATGGGCTATTTTTGCTATCTTAAGCGATATAGAGAGTAACAATTAACGCTGATGCATAGCGTAGTCACTGCCATCTTTGGCGGTAAACACTTTGCAGTTACCTTCAGTTGGTAAACAACGTGAATGCAGCATGCTTACCCATTGCTTGTAAGGTGTCGGTAAATTCTTAATCGGCAGTGCCACTTGAATATCTTCAATATGCGCTGGGTCGTTAGCACCCAGTTCACCGTTTCGGTCAAAGCTCACTTCAACATGGGTATCGTTATTTTTTAACACGATAGATGTTGGGTCGCTTTTATGACCAGTTAACGCCACAAATTGACAAGGATTTTGCAATCCACATTGGCTGCCATCTTTCATAAATGCTAGCAGATGAGTGTAGTAAATCACGTAGCTACTTACATCGGCATGAGTCCCGCTAGCCAATGGAAAGTTATTATCTAAAAATATTTTCGCGTTGGTGATTTTATCTGCATTAGTGCTGGTGGCCACAATTTGTTCTTCAATGAAGCTGTTAAGGTCGTGAGCGGCTGTGTTGTGGTTCATAGTAGTCATAATCATAACCTTATCCTCTTCGTTTGATGTCGGCACTTGCTGGTTGTTTTCAGCAATTAATGCCCTGCGTACTGGTTTAACATTTACTGGCTTAAACGGGTTTTGTTAAAACAAACACTGTTTCCCGATTGCTTAATTTGTAGTCTAGTGTATTTTTCACTACAATTTCACAATAAAAATTTTACACTGTGAATTTTACAAAATGCGCAATGATCAAAGCTTGATGAGAAAGTCACATTTCCTTGGCACTAAGATTCGTAATTTACGTAAACGCAATCACCTGACCATGGAAGATTTATCCGCTCGATGTATTCGAGTGGATTCCAGTTCGGCGCCGTCAGTGTCGTACCTTTCGATGATAGAGCGCGGTAAACGTGTCCCCAGTGCAGGAATGCTGGCCGTGATCGCAACCGTGTTTCAAAAAGATGTGGAATGGTTTTTAGATGACATGCCAGAAGAGCAGTCAATCACCCCTGAAAAAGGCCGTCATGGCGGTGTTAGCGGCATGCCGCTTGAGCCTAGTTTCTTATTTTCAAATGATATATTGCAAATTGCCATTCCAGAAATGTTATCGCAAACAGGTACATCAGGCAGGCAATTTGCCCAGTTACTTATTCGCGCCCATCAAGAGCATCATCAAAATCACTTCCCAGATTTAGAACGAGCCGCTGAAGATATTGGTAAAAAACAACTGCCTCTAGCGGCTGAAGAAATGCTTAATATCGCTAAAAGTATGGGGCTTAAAATCAAGTGGATTGATGAAATCCCCACAGAAGTGATCGATGAAACTGGCGCAAGTTCAGCCCGATTAACCACCTCATTTTTTGAGCCGCCAGCGACGATTTATATTAATAAAGCCCTGAAAGCCAATGTACCGCGATTAAAATATGACTTGGCGGTGCATATTGGCCATTGTGTTTTACACAATAAAGATGGCCTTAAAAGTGTGATGACCTCAGGGCGTCGGGTAGAAATTGATGATGACAGCTCAATGCAATCAAATACCCTTAATGCTCAAGATATTTTGCATGCATGGCGTGATTTTGAATCGAGCTTTTTTGCTGGCGCTTTATTATGTCCCAAGGTGCCATTTAGACAATTACTCGACCGTCATGGCTATGAAATTGCGGTACATAAACAACTGCAAGTGTCAGCATCAGTGGCAATGCGCCGCATGACGGTAGTGTCACCTTATCCACACTGGCATTACTTTGATGCCTATGCGCCAGGAAAGCTAAAAGCGGTTTATCGTGGCAATGGTATTCCACTGCCGTGGGGCAATATGCGCATTGTTGAAGATCCATGTCATCACTGGGCAGTGTTTAGAAAAATTAATGAACCTAGCACTGATGGCACCTCGGCGCAGATCTCGATTTTAAATGTCGGTAACGAGCCGCGAATTTATTGCTGTGAATCCATTAAAGTTGATGATTCTGCAGGCAATCCACATGTGCTATGTGCGGGCATTGATCTCAACCCTGCCATTGAAGCCCAAGGCAAGGATGCAAAATCCATTACCGCCGATTTAAAGAAAGCCTGTGTTGATAATGGCGGTTTGGTGGCCATTCCAAAACACATCAAAGCTGATTTAACCAGTGTGGCTAAAATTCTGAATATCAATTGGATTGAGCGCGGCATAGACAATGATGCTCGGGTGATTTGCTCTCGCGGCGCCGTGTGTCCACGCCAGCCAAGCTGCTACGCTGCGGGTAAAGCCTTGTGTGAAGAAAGCTAGCGCTGTTGTTAATAGGCGTCAAATTCTCTGCAAAGGGCAATTTGACCGCTTTAGCTAGCACTTGCAGATTCACTTGAGTGATAAATCAATTAGGTGACTGTTTACAAATACTTTTGTTCTGATACTTTTGTTCTGATATTGTTGTTAACCTTGAATTTTGGAGAGTTAATAGCGTTTTAATGCAAAACGACTTTAAACCCTCATTTAACACCATCTATTCGCTATTTAGATGCTTGGTGTTTGCTGTAAAGGAATACAGTTATGCTCGAATTTTTATTAATCAATGCCAATACACCCTATGCGATAGCATTGACTTTAGTGCTGACCCTAGCTGTTTTAGAGGGAGTTGGCTTAGTCATTGGTTTCAGTATTTCCAGCCTGTTAGATCACATATCCCCAATCGATTTAGATTTTGATGCAGGCATTGATGTTGCTCAAACAGGGTTAACGCCGTTACTGGGTTGGCTTTGCCTTAATAAGTTGCCATTACTTATTTGGTTAGTGCTGTTGTTAACCAGCTTTACGCTCCTAGGCTACAGTTTAAATTTCTTGAGCTACGTTTATGCTGGCCACTTAACCTCCCCAATAATCAGTACGCCTATAGTGCTGATCGCGAGTCTTTTTAGTACCTCAATACTTGGGCGACCTTTGGCAAGAATTCTCCCTAAAAATGAGTCACTAGCGGTATCTACAGACAGTTTTAGTGGTCTGTCAGCCAAAATTACAGTCGGCACCGCCAAACTAAATAGTCCTGCAGAAGCGGTACTGGTAGATCAACATTCTCAGAAACATTATGTGATGGTGGCGCCAGAATTCGCAGAAGAAAGCTTTAGTCAAAATGAACAGGTCGTATTGCTACGTAAGTCTGGCAGTATTTGGCTAGTCGCTAGGCTTGAGCCGTTTTAAGTAATAAGTTTCAACACTGAAATATCAATAAGCTTCAAAAATTAAATCACGGATAGAACCATCATTTGTAATTATTAAAGGAATAGAAATGGACGCCCTAGAAATATCTTCAAGTTCAAATACCATGTTTATCTTAATCATGGCCGGTATAGCAGTCCTTGCTTTTATCACCATCGGATTAATCTTCGCTAAATTATACATTCGCGCCTCAAAAGAAATTGCCTTTGTACGTACCGGTTTTGGTGGCGAAAAAGTCGTAAAAGACGGCGGTACTATTTGCCTACCTGTGTTGCATGAAACCATTCCAGTCAATATGAATACCTTACGTATTGAAGTCGAGAAAACCCAAAAAGATGCGTTGATCACCAAAGACAGAATGCGAGTGGACGTTAAAGCAGATTTTTATTTGCGTGTGGCCCCAAGCCAAGAAGGCATTTCTATGGCAGCGCAAACGCTGGGTACAAGAACCATGCGTGTGGAAGAGCTTAAGAAGCTAATGGAGTCCAAATTCGTTGATGTACTACGCGCCGTTGCTGCTGAAATGACCATGACCGAAATGCATGAACAACGAACTGATTTTGTGCAAAAAGTACAACAAAGTGTTGCTAATGATCTAGAGAAAAATGGTTTAGAACTGGAGTCAGTATCACTAACAGGATTTGACCAAACTGACCTGCAATTCTTTAATGAAAATAATGCCTTTGATGCTGAAGGCCGCGCAAGACTGGCTAAAATTATTGAAGAAAAACGTAAAGAAACCAATGATATTGAACAAGAAAACCGCGTAAAAATCCAGCGCAGAAACTTAGAAGCTGAGCGCCAATCTCTAGAAATAAAAAAAGAAGAAGAGGAAGCACGCCTAAACCAAGAGCAAATAATTGCTTTTAAACGTGCGGATCAAAAAGCTGAAATTGCCAAAACCCGTGAGAGTAATGAGCGTGAAGAGCGTGAAGCTGAAATTGCAAAAGAACAAGCCATTGAAGCCGCTGAAATTGAGAAATCAAAAGACATTGAAACTCGTCAGATTGATAAGAAAAGGACGCTTGCTCAGGCACAAATTCAACAACAACGCGACATTGAAGTGTCTGAACAAGAAAAACAAATTGCAGTCGCAGTGAAGTCAGAAGAAGAGTCGGCAGCAAGAGCCAAAGCTGCAGGTGCTGAAAAAGACAAAGTGGAAAAAGAAGAAGCGGTTATTACTGCAAGACAGGTTGCTGAAGCAAACCGTCGTAAAGAAATTGAAGTGATTGACGCTAAGAAAGAAGCTGAGCGAGAAGCTGTCGGGGTGACAGTTCAAGCTGCGGCAGAGAAACAAGCTGCTGAAGATAGAGCCATTGCGATATTAACTGATGCAAGGGCAGATTCAGATTCAAAGAAACTGCGAGCAGAAGCAGATGAAAAAGTGTTTGCTGTAGAAGCTGCTGGTAAACAAGCTTTGTATGAAGCTGAAAACACCTTGAAAGATGAGCAAATTGAGCTGCAAAAAGCCCTCGCGATATTAAAAGTGCTGCCTGAAATCGTGGCTAATGCCGTTAAACCTTTAGAAAATATAGATGGTATTAAGATTCTTCAAGGCTACCATGGTGCTGGGCCTGGTAACGATGCTAGCGTAGCAACAGGAACGTCAGGTATGGCGGAGCAAATTACCTCGGCAGCGCTTAATTATCGTGCCAATGCACCACTGGTAGACTCAATGCTGCAAGAGCTTGGGTTGGTAGACTCAAAATCTGGCACGTTAAATGACTTAGTGAGTGGTGAAAACTTCTTAACTGATGCAACTCGCAGCGCAATTAAGCAAAGTAATATGCCTCCAGTAACAGCAAATGGTAGTAAAAATTCAGAGGCTTTAGCGCCGAAGGCTAATTAACTGTACTAGCTCAGACTTGGGCTAGCATCTAAACCTAAAAAAGAGGATTAATAATCCTCTTTTTTGTTTTCTCTTGAGTATATTGAACACTGAAATTACAGCAAATTATTTAGCTTCCAGCTTTGCCAGCTTCTAAAATTGGCATTCCCGCTTCGGTAGGAATATAAATCCGCTCGCCACTGCCGTCTTGTAAGCCTTTTATCCAGATATAACGTAAGTAAGCTTCATTATCTTTTAATGATTCACCAATGATCTTGTTGGCTTCTGCTGCAGCCTTGGCAAGTTCGATATCAGCTGCGCCCTCAGATTTTGCTCGAACAATTAGCGCCTTACCTTCTGCTTCGGCAAGTGTGACTCTCGCTTTAGCTTGCATTAAAGCTGCTTGTTCTCTGGCTTTGGATTCTTCAATAAGGATCTGTTTTGACCATTGGGCTTCTTTTAACGCTGCCTGTCCATTGAGTTCCATTTTGTAGACGTTGTATTTTGGCCAAGCCCACAAGGCTAAGATCAATATGATGACCCCTGTGAAGGTCATAAATACTAGAGTTCCTAATGCGATAGCTTGTTTATTCTGGTACATGTTCTATGTGTCCTTACTTTTATTATTGTTATGAAGAGTAATCAACTGGCAACTGAGCCGTACTCATCTAAAATAGCTTTTTATATTATTCCATTATAATTCAGTATTTTGTTGGTAGTTAGCTTAGCGTAATAGATAATAGAAAGTGAAGATCTACCGCAAATTTTGTTTGGGATGAGCTTGTTGTAATAGTCTGGTTTGTGAGCGTTTTATTTAACTGTTAATTTTTGAGCTGGCTAACGTTTCATGGTGGCATAGAGCGTAGAGTTAACTGATTAGGAATAAAACCATTATTAGAGCTTAACAAAGTAAAAGGTTTCCGCTACGAAATATATAATTAGCAGCTACAATTAAATTTAATAACACGTATGTTATGCGGAATAAAAATAAATTTAAAGGACTAAATTTTATCAATAATATAGCAAGAATTACCGCACTTTTTGTTTGTTTTCTTATCTCACTTGCCGTTGGTACGGTAAGTGCTAGCCCTTATGTTACGTTAGATGAACGCGATAAAATTGAAATTGTTGAGGAAAATCTCTGGTATAAAACTTCGCCCCTGATTTCAGATCCTCGATTTACCGATCTAGTGCTCTTATATGCCGATGCCAAGCAAGTGACTTCTACCTTGGGAGGAAACGGGGCTTTTGTGGCAAGGATACCACTAGCCAATAGTCGTGATATTCAGCACACTCGGTTTGTGAATTTATATACAAATTACTTAGACATAGGGACTGCATATTGGCAGTCAGAGCAAGGTGAAGTTGTTGCTTTAGCAAGCTTTGGGCAAATAACTGGTACAAACCCTAAATTAGCTCATTCACAAACCTTCTCACTGATGTTGAGTCAACAAGAGCGTGGTGTACTGTGGATTTTTATACAAGCCAAAAAATTCGCCACACCGGTAGACGTTAATATTTATAGTAAAGCGGCTTTCTATAACAAACAATTTATTACCAATAGCATTAATACTATGGCTTTCTCGGTGATGATTACACTCGCTTTAATTGCATGTTTTATCTATTTCAGAACCCGATATTTAGTGACCTTAGCCTGCGCCGGATATGTTGGTTTTCATGGTTTAGGTTGGCTTGTTGCCTCTGGAAGTTTCGGGCAGCTGTTTAGTGTCAGCGCTTTTAACCCTGTTTATATTGGCATCATGATATTTCCGTTTGCTATCGCTTCTGCAAGTCAATTTACTAAGCTACTGTTTAATTGCCCTCAGGAGCATAGTAAATTCGCAAAGCTATTTAATTTATTATCAATAGTCAGCGTTACTCTTGGCTTATTGATGCCTTTTCTATCCTTTAATAACAGCTTCTTAATATCCCATATTATTGCAGCTGTATGGATCCCAATAAGTATCGGGACAGGCATCTTTATGCTCACCACTTTGGATTTTAAAGCCAAATATTATTTAATAGGTAACCTGTTATATGGCTTGTCTCTGTTTGCTTATGTTTTATCTCATGCCCTAAAACTTGATTGGAATATCTCTACAGAATTGATTGTGCAAGTTGCATTAACAATTGATTGTATTTGTATTTTGTTATCATTGACTGAATGGTTGCAAATAAAACAGAAGGACTATCATCGCAGTTATACTATTTCTCGGATAGACCCATTAACAAAAATAGGCAATCGCTATGCTCAAAATGAAAAGCTCGCCAAGCTAACTGGGGGCTATTGTCTAACATTTATTGATCTTGATGGTTTTAAAGAGATTAACGATACATTTGGCCATGATGAAGGCGATAAATTATTAATTTCCACAGTCGATCTTATTCAACAAAAACTTCAAGGTTTGGGAACTATTTTCAGATCTGGAGGTGATGAGTTTATTTTGGTGGCTGAAATTACAAATCTTCAACAAACAGCTTCAGTGATTTCGCAATTGTCAGTAGCACTGCTCAAAACAGAGCAGGAATTACAGCGAACTAGGTGGAAGAATATAGGTTTAAGTTTTGGTATTGCCACAAGCTTTGAAACAGCAAATCAATCAGAGTGCTTATCACTAGCGGATCAACGAATGTATAAACACAAACAGGAAAAGAAAAAAGATAAGCCACTAATACCCAACATTACTATTAGCCAGTGCTAGTATCGTTAATGCAGAATCTAGCGACAAAATCTTAGTGGTCATTAGGCTTAAACATTGAGTCCAATAATGACATAAACCACAGCGCTAATTGCTGCTGCAATAGCGGCTTAGTTTCTGTATCGAATGGGCAATCATCTTTAAAGTGTTCAATTAAGGCGTGTATTTGTAGCTCATGCCACTCGGGATGAAACTGCAGCCCTAATTGACGCTGGTGGCGAAAGGCTTGCTGGTGACATAGTACTGAACTGGCTTCAATACTGACTTGTTTCATAGGCTTGTTTTCTTGGGCTTGCTGATTAAAATCAAACCCATAAAAATGCCATTGAGGCACCATTAGTGTTTCAGCGACTAATCCGTTTGATAACAGCTTAACCTCATGCCAGCCGAGTTCGGGCTGTTCTAATTTATACAGGCTGGCTCCCAGGGCTGTGGCTAATAGTTGCGCCCCTAAGCAAATGGCTAAAATCGGCATATCAATGTCGATAGCATCCTTTATTAATTCAAGCTCGGCCTGCATCCACGCCGGGTTGTCTGCCACATCCGTAGGCCCACCTAAAATAATTAGCCCATCAAAATTAGTTAACTTAGGCAGCGCGCCTAAAGGCGCCATAAAACAGGTGAGCTGATGGCCGTGACTGTTACACCAGTCTTGAATACGCCCCGGGCCTTCAGCGCTGTGGTGTTTGATCGCCGCTAGTGATAATGCGGCCATTACTGTAATTCATCAGTTTCAAGATAGACCTCAATAACATCATCTTGATGTAATTCTTGCCGATTAGTTTGTGCATTTAGCGAGGCTGTGATCTCAGTGACTGACGGATGTATTGATGCTGTTGTTACCGCTATTTTAGATATATCAGATAAGTCATGGCTGGTTACCCGCAATAAATGGTCGGCTTCAGGCCTACTTTCTAAGCGTTTAATTAAAAACTGGTTGGGGCTAGTGGGGCTTGCAGCAATATTAAGATAATCAGTAATGCTGGATTTTGGTTGGCCTTGTTGCATATCTAAGGTCGAAAACAACATGATTTTATCAATCATAATGGCTTGCTCGAAGAATTGACTGACACCACCACGTTCAAAGTGGCCTTCAACCACGTCAATGGTTAACTGAGGTAACGCATTATCGATGGTGGGTTTTAGCGTCATCAAATCAAATGGCTGCGGCACAATAGTCCATAGTTGTTGCGGCTGGGTTGCCTGCTGTTGCAGCCGTTTTTTTACTGCGTTATCAACTTGAATGTCGACAAAGTGAAACTGCATGATCATCTGCACGTTGTGGGGTTGGTGGTACATGGGTAAGTGTGAGGCAAACAGGCCATCTTCACCGCCAAATAACGTCATACCGTGGATGCCATAAAGGGATGATGGTTGCTCAGTAGCTTGTGCTGGATTGAATAGACTGACTAATAGCGTAATGATGGCGAGAATAAAATGAGGTTTGAACATCTTGGGCTCCTATCTGTGTTTATCAGATGGGGCCGTCCCCTTATGGTATCAATTGTGGCTTGTGCGCAATTGCTGAGGTCGTCCTCAAAGACAATGTTACCTAAAAACAATTAGTATTAACAGCTTGGTTACAAGCTGCCCAGTTCAGTACGCTGTGAAATAAAGGTTATGTTTTTTGGAACTCATTCCAAAACACTTCACCTGTTACATTTTTATTGAAAACTCTACCTACAATTGATTAGTGACATAAAAATAACCACTTTCGACATAATTTAACATTGGTTCCCATTTTGGAATCGATTCCAGTTCTACTATATCGGTGTCAATCAAAACAAAAGGGTGATGACCGATGACTAAAATAGACTTATTGGGACGCCGTAAATTTATCACGGGTTTAGGCGTAGCAGCTGGCGCGGCAATGGTTGCTCCTGCGATGGCAGTATCAGAAAAAGCTGCAGGTGTTAAGTGGGATGAAGAATTTGAAATTGTGATTATTGGTTCGGGCTTTGCCGGATTAGCAGCAGCAATCGAAGCGAAAAAGCTTGGCGCCAAAGATGTGCATATTTTTGAAAAGATGTCCTACTTTGGTGGTAACTCCGCCATTAATGGCGGTCTGTTTGCTGCGCCGGGAACGCCAATGCAGCAACAAGAAGGCGTTGACGATTCAGTTGAGCGCATGGTGGCCGATCAAATGAAAGCAGGTCGTGGTATTGCAGATGAAGCCTTATTACGTCATGTAGCAGAGCATGCTGTTGAAGCACTGCAAATGACCTTAGATGCAGGTTCTGAATATCATCCGTATTTACAACAACTTGGTGGTCACTCAGTAGCTCGTACTTATCAAACAACCGTAAGTTGCGGCGCGGGGATCACTCAGCCATTACTTAAAAAATGCCGTGAGTTAGGTGTTAACACCCACAACCGTTCGAAGTTTGAAGGCTTCTTAGTCGGTGAAAAAGGTGAAGTATTAGGCGTTAAAATGCGTCAAAACTATCACTTTGAAGAAGACCAACCAGGCAAAGTGATTAATGTGAGAGCGAAACGTGGGGTGATCATGGCCACTGGTGGTTTTGCTCAAAATGTTAATTTACGTATGGCGCAAGATCCAACACTTACTGCTGAAGTGGGTTGTACCAACGCACCCGGCGCAACAGGTGAAGGCATGTACGAAATGTTCCGCTTAGGCGCGGTGCCAGTTCATTTAGCTCATATTCAATCTGGCCCATGGGCATCTCCTGATGAAGGGGGTTTTGGCTATGTGTCTAACTACTCAATTTATAATTTCCCACATTCAATGGCGGTAAACCGCTTAACCGGTAAGCGTTTCATGAATGAAATTGCGGACCGTAAAACACGCGCCGATGCTGAGTTAAGTTGTCGTGACGAGCAAGGTAATGCTTATCCGCCACTGCTTATTACCAGCTATAAGGATTCTAAAAAGCATCCAAATACCAAGAAGGTGATTAAGTATAACGTCGGTTGGAAGTTTGAGTCGGTTGATGAATTAGCGAGCCATTTTAATGTGCCACTTAAAGCACTCAAAGCGCAGATTAAAGAATATAATCAATATGTTAAATCTGGTGAGGATAAGCAGTTTGGTAAGAACATGACCAAGGCTGCTGGTAAGTACATTGAAGCACCATTTACCGTGGTGCGTTTATGGCCAAAAGTGCATTACTGCCAAGGTGGAGTGCAAATTACTACTAAAGCTGAAGTGAAAGACAGTTTCACAGGACAAGCGATAACAGGTTTATTTGCTGCAGGTGAAGTGTGTGGTGGGATCCATGGGGTCAGCCGTTTAGGAAGTTGTTCGATACCTGAATGTATGGTGATGGGTATGACTGCCGCTCGTAGCATGATGAATGCTTAACATAGCAAGTAAACAAGAGGAATTATTGATGAAAACATTAAAGATTATGCTTGCACTGACTATGCTTAGTTTCGCCAGCTTATCAGCTCAAGCAGTAGAAATACGTGACTACCATAAAGACGTTATCGGTAAAGATTGTAAAGCGTGCCATGACCAAGGCATGAAGCAATATCCATCTGATGAATCGTGTTTAGCGTGCCACAATGTAGATGATTTAGCTGAACAAACTGCTCGCAGTGAAGAAGATAAGTGGCAAAACCCGCATAACAATCTGCACTATGGTAAAGAGCTACCTTGCCAAGAGTGTCACAGCGAGCATAAAGCGAAAAAGCCACTGTGCAGTAATTGTCACACCTTTGAGTACGGCAAGCATAAAGAATAAGCTTACAGCTTAGTGTTATCCCCAAACAAAAGGAGCGTTTATCGCTCCTTTTTTATGTTTTTATTTCGGTAGCAGGTGTTTAAAAAGACGTTTTAAGAGAGGGTTAAACCTTTGCAGATGCCAGTGATACCACATTGGCTTTGATCAAGTTGACTAATTGCTCCGTGACAGGGCTTTGAGTTTCTGGATTAACGTACACCGACTCATTAAATACCGGCAATGGCGGCAAACCATGCTCAATAGGATCCAATATTTGCATCTTATCGTTAATGCGAAATTCAGCAATAGGGGCAATGGCTAAGTCATTTTCCACCGCCATGCACAGCGCATTAGGTGAGGGTGAAGACAGCAATACATTGATTGGTCGCATCGATAATTGATGATTAGCAAAAACTTGCGCTCGAATTGGGCAGTTTTCAGGATACAGCGCCATTGGAATGGTACTGTGCAAATGGGCATTGCCATTTTTAGCTGCGACCCAATGAAATTGGCGTTCAAATAACAACTCACCATTAACGGGAGCCTGCCAGTGGGTGGCCACAATCACATCAAATTCACCCTGTTGCAGCCGCTTATATAAGTTGCCGCTAACATCGGTATCGATCACTAATTCAATGCGGGTAAATTCACGAATAAATTCTAATAAACAACTATTTAAATAACGTTTAATGTAATCAGTTGGGACGCCAAAGCGAATAGTTTGTTTGTTGGAATTATCTTTAAGTTCATCCAATATTTGTGAATTGAGTTGGATCATCTTATAGGCGTAATTAAGTAGGGTTTCACCGGATTCAGTCAGTGACACCCCTTTGTTATCTCTAAGTAGCAAAGTTTGACCGACACTTTCTTCAAGCTTTTTGATTTGTAGGCTTAAAGCTGATTGGGTGCGGCAAATTTTTTCTGCAGCTTTAGATAAATTGCCACACTCGGCAACCGCAATAAAACTTTCTAACAATTCAACTTTTAACATTGGCTATTACAATTGTTCATAGTGGTATTAGTATTACTCAGTATAGGGTTTCCTTAAAGCTTGTTATTGTTTGAATGTGAAGTTGAAACAATAAATTTACATAAAGTATACCGAGGTCAGGATGAGCAGTTGGGATCAGCGGGGAGACTATTTAGTTGAGGTTTCTCAAAGGTGCTTAAAAGGACATAAAATCTTTGATTTATGCCGTTCTCACTTGGTGAAAGCAAGTCAAATATCCAAAGGGACAATCTACAATCACTTCACCACTGAGGCTGATTTGATAGTGGCAGTTGGCTGTGCCCAGTTCGAGCAGTGGTTAGCGCAAATTGAGTCAGATACAGCAATGTACCCCGATCCCTATCAACGTTTTATTTTCCATCACTGCCAGCGTTTGTTTAGTATTTTATCTGAGCAACATTTTGTCATTGAGCGGGTTCTGCCCAATGAAACTCTACTGAATAATTGCAGCGATTATTATCGTCAACGTTATGAGAAATTGACCGCTGAGTCTTATCGCTGGAATGAAAATACCATACGTGAAATAGGTGAAGTGGCAGGCTTTGACCGGGTTGAGTTGGTGATGAATTACTTACGCGGCGCAGTAATTAATATCGATGATGGCCATAAGCAGCATGACGATCCTAAGTTATATCATCAATTTAGTTATGCGTTAACGCAATTGCTAGGTCACTCAGCAAAACGTATCCCCACAGAAAAAGATTTTAAAAGCTGGCTGAAAACCAAAGTGCATACTGCACATTAAGCTGTCAAAAATAAGCGATTTTGATTTTGTAGTTAAAAAAAGCGATAAAAAAGCGAGAAATGACTTCTCGCTTTGCTTTAAATCATTATTTAACGATGACTTATCTCATGGTAACAAACTCTTCAGCACCAGTTGGATGAATCGCTACCACGGCGTCAAAGTCAGCTTTAGTTGCGCCCATTTTCATGGCTACGCCGAAACCTTGTAAGATTTCATCCATACCGAAACCGATACCGTGAATCCCCACAACCACTTCGGTGTCGCCAGCGCAAATCAGCTTCATTTTACAGGCTTGACGATGTGCCGTTACCGCTGTGTACATAGAGGTAAAGCCTGAGCTGTATACCTTAACGTTGGCTTCACCATATTGCTCAATAGCTTCTGGTTCAGTTAAGCCCATAGTGCCAATTGGCGGGTGGCTGAATACCACGGTAGGAATAACCGAGTAATCCATTTTGGCATCTGTCATGCCGTTAAATAGACGCTCTGATAATAAGCGCCCAGCTTTAACTGCAACTGGCGTCAGTTCAACACCGCCTTCCATGATGTCACCAACACAATAAATACCTTTTGCGGTGGTATTCTGCTGTGCATCGGTAACCACGTAACCTTTAGGATTTAGGGTGACATCAGTATTTTCTAGACCAATGTTGCCAGTTGATGGGCTGCGACCAATGGCCCAAATTAAGCAATCAATCGTGAGTGACTCACCGTTTTCAAGCTCTAACGTTAAGCTGCCATCAGTATTTTTAGTCACTGATTTTGGAATACTATGAGTGTGAAGTTTAGGGCCATCAGTTGCCATTGCTTCAACTAAGGTTTCAATTAAAATAGGGTCGAAATTACGTAGCGGGGCGTGTTTGCGCACTAATAAATGGGTTTCGCTGCCAAGGGCGTGTAATACACCGGCAACTTCTACCGCAATGTAACCAGCACCAACAACAGCAACGCGTTTAGGTTGTTCACGTAAAGCAAAGAAACCGTCAGAGTCAATACCGTATTCAGCACCAGGAATGTTAGGAATAGTCGGCGCGCCGCCAGTGGCAATAGTAATATGGTCAGCGGTGTATTGCTCGCCGTTCACTTCAATAGTGTTACTGTTAATGAAGCGACCGTAACCATTTACTAAGGTGACTTTATTGTTAGCAAAGCCGCGCCCATAGGCATCGTGAATTCGGCCGATATAGGCTTCGCGATTATCAACTAAGGTATTCCAGTCAAACTTATTTACCGTAACATCAAAACCATAATCTTTTGCATATAGGTTCATGGCTTCAGCGACATGAGCACCGTACCACATGACTTTTTTAGGTACACAACCCACATTTACACAGGTACCGCCAACATGCTTGGCTTCAATTACTAATACCTTGGCGCCGCGCTGTGCGGCACGGTTTGCTGAAGCGATACCGCCACTACCTGCGCCTAGGCAGATATAGTCAAAATGTTGAGCCATGTTAACCCTCTCTAATTGTATTTTTACAGCTTGTTATTTGGAGGTTTTTACCTCGAACAAGTGGTTTCTTAGGATAAGAATATTTCATTTGCAGCCATTGTAGGGCGGAATTCAGCCACAAGCTAGTCTCCTAGGCCGCTTAAGTCGGGAATTGGTTTTACTGTGGCTAAAAAGTTTTTATGGTTTGTTTAGCGCCGATACTGACATTGGGAGTATTGCTCTTGGCTTGGGCCTGAGGTTGAGCATTGCAAGCAATCCCACTCAGTTTGTCGATGAGATAGCTCAGTTTCAACATGTTCTGAGTAGTGCCTTTTTAATTGCACCCTCAGTTGTTTAATCCGATTACCTAGCCAGCGACAACTGGGGTCGTTAGCGGTCTTTTTTGCTAGTTTGAGCGGTTTATTTTTGCTGGTGGCTTTTTTATTGTTTGCGGTGCTTGTATCACGCTTTACTGCTTGCTGAGTAGACGACGGTTCTAGCAGCATCTCATCAGCAGAATAGTCCAGCGCTGATTGTGTGGCGGGTAGCTCGATTGCTTGACCTTGATGATCAAGTACCACATTCATCGGCAATGACTTCATTGATAGTGATGCTTGGTTGGGTTGCTTGTTCTCGCTGGCCGGTTTACTGATTAATTGCTCAAATTCGTTGGCCTGAGGTGAGTCAATGGTCATAAATAATGGCGCTATTTGGCTAATTATAAACACAAAAATAAGCGGAAAAATCCCTTTCAATATGGTCATAAGCATTCCTTTGCTTCAAGTGAGTCATGGTTCACCCGCTTAGCTTAGAATATGCGGTAGACTTTCGCCATAAATCTATGGGCGTTTTTTACGCTATTTTTATAAAGCTTTAGAAACTAAAGGTTTAGAAACTAAAGCTTAAATTAACCCCTGCATAAGTTTGATCTAAACTGCCCGTGACGCCTTCATTGCGGGCTTGCTGCTTAATATCTTCCATTGCAATCGAGTGACCAACATGGGCGCTAATAGCAATTTCTGAGCTGATTTCATAACCCGCTTCAACTCCGAACTGAAAATGATTGGCACCATCGTTGTCTTGGCTGGCATAGCGAAAATCAAATCCTTGAGTCACATAGGGTGTAACAGAGAAACGTTCACTGATTTGCCAGGGGCTATGTAAACTCAGTTCAACAAAATAACCACTGGCCTCGGTGGCAAAGGTATAAGCCAGTGAAGGAATTAGCCAAGGCACGCCGATATAGGCAATTTCAGCAAATAATTCATTATCGTTTGCGCGCTCATCACCATAAAACTCAAGCCGTTGGTAGCCGATTAAGGTTTCTAAGTCATCATGGAGCTGCAAACTATATTCAACACCAAAGTTCCATTCAGTGTAATGAACACTGTCACCACGGCCAACAACTGCATAAGTGGTTAGATTGCCCGTTTCTATGGCTGCGCCAGCCCAATAGATGCCGCCATCTTCAAGGTTATTACGCCCTTCTGAGATGTATTTTGAGTCCCAACCTAAATCAACTGCGACAGCAACATCACTGGCATTCGCTGCTGACATAAAAGGGGAAATACTCAATAGGGATACAGCTAACAATGACAATGTTGGTTTCATATTTAGTATCAGACTCAAAAGGAATTAATTTTTAATGAGAATACATTAACTTTCTCAAATAAAAATGATAACGAGTACGATTTGTGATCAACTTGTCGAATATTTGTTTATAAAAAGTGGCTGACTGAGGTTGAGATCTTATTCACAGTTATTGTGTTGGCTTTCAGTTAGTGAGTGATAATTGCGCTGCTGGCATTTAGTTAATGCACTTAGGGGTTAACAATGGTTGGTCACTATGATGCTTTTATCCTGCTTATGATGATTGCTTACCCTTGAAATTCGCCACTTTAACCCCTATTAACAATGAAGGTGATATTGAATCGACTTCCCGAGGAATCAAAGATGAGCAACCCATTGCTAAGTGACACTGAACTGCCGCAGTTTTCGAAAATCAAAGCGGAGCATATCCAGCCAGCAGTTGAGCAGGCTATTGCAACTTGTCGAAGTAAAATTGAACAAGTGCTAAGCAATAACTCTGTTTACACTTGGGAAAACTTAATTGCCCCCCTTGAAGAAGTGGACGATCAATTAAGCAAAATTTGGTCGCCAGTATCACACATGAACTCAGTGGTTAGCACTGATGAATGGCGCGAAGCGCACGATGCATGCTTACCGTTATTATCTGAATATGGCACTTTTGTGGGTCAGCACCAAGGGTTATACCAAGCTTATAAATCATTGCAACAATCTGACGGTTTTGCAAAGCTTACTACCCCGCAGCAAACCTTACTGACCCATAGTTTACGTGACTTTGAGTTATCGGGTATTGGCTTAAATGATGAGCAAAAACTGCGCTATGGCGAAATAGTAAAACGCCTATCAGAGCTTACCAGTAATTTTTCAAATCAACTGCTTGATGCAACCCAAGCATGGACTAAGCTGATTACCGATGACACTGAATTAGCGGGTTTACCTGATTCAGCTATTGCGGCAGCTAAAGCTATGGCAGAGGCCAAAGAGCTACAAGGCTGGTTATTTACGCTAGACTTCCCTTCATATTTACCGGTAATGACCTACAGCGAAAATCGTCAATTACGTGAAGAATGCTATCGCGCATTTGTGACTCGAGCATCGGATCAAGGGCCCAATGCAGGCGAATTTGATAACATTGCCAATATGGACGAAATCTTGGCGTTGCGTCATGAGTTAGCCCAGCTATTGGGTTTTGACAGCTATGCTGATAAATCTTTAGCAACTAAAATGGCCAATGATCCTAGTCAAGTATTGTCATTTTTAAATGAATTAGCCCTACGCTCAAAAGATCAAGCCAAAGCTGAACTTGCTGAGTTAAAAGCTTTCGCTAAAGAGCATTATGATGTGACTGAAATGGCATCGTGGGATTTAAGTTTCTACGCAGAAAAATTACAGCACCACAAGTACGAAGTTTCTCAAGAACTACTACGTCCATATTTTCCTGAAAACACAGTGCTATCAGGCTTGTTCTACACAGTGTCACGCCTGTTTGGCTTAACCATTGAAGAGCAACATGAGTTTGATAAGTGGCATGATGATGTGCGTTTCTTCCACATTTATGATGCTGATAAAGTCCATCGTGGCAGTTTCTACCTAGATTTATACGCTCGCAGCGGCAAACGCGGCGGCGCTTGGATGGATGACTGTCGTGGTCGCCGCGTTACATCCACAGGTTTGCAAAAGCCTGTGGCCTATTTAACCTGTAACTTTAATGGCCCAGTAGACGGTAAACCTGCTTTATTCACCCATGATGAAGTGACCACCTTATTCCATGAATTTGGTCATGGTATTCACCATATGCTGACTCAAATTGAAGTGGGCGGCGTATCGGGTATCGATGGTGTGCCTTGGGATGCGGTAGAGCTGCCAAGTCAGTTTATGGAAAACTGGTGCTGGCAAGAAGAGGCATTAGCGAAAATTTCAGGTCATTTTGAAACCGGCGAGCCATTACCAAAAGCTTTATTGGATAAAATGCTGGCAGCAAAGAACTTTCAATCTGGGATGATGATGTTACGCCAACTTGAGTTCTCATTGTTTGATTTTAGAATGCACCATGAGTTTGATGCAGCTAAAGGCGCTGACATTCAGGGGATTTTAGATGAAGTTCGTAGCCAAGTTGCAGTGAATGTTCCACCTGCATTTAATCGTTTTCAACATGGTTTTGCGCACATTTTTGCTGGTGGTTATGCCGCGGGTTACTACAGCTATAAATGGGCTGAAGTATTATCGGCAGATGCGTTTTCTCGTTTTGAAGACGAAGGTATTTTTAACCCTGAAACCGGTAAAAGCTTCTTAAATAACATCTTAGAAATGGGTGGCAGTGAAGAGCCAATGACCTTATTTGTACGCTTTATGGGTCGTGAACCTAATACCGATGCACTATTGCGTCATTCAGGTATAAACGCCTAGTGAGTTAAGCTTGCGAGAGTTATGACTATTTCAAGGGTGTCTTAGGGCACCTTTTTATTATTTAAAGATCACACAGTTTCATTTTAAGTCACTAAATATGCTTAATTTATTGTTGTGAATGCACTAGAATGTTGCTGATAAAAATTAGAATGGGATCGTATTTTGACCGCACAAGTTGAACAAATATTTTTTAGTTTAATGCCAGGTAATTTGGTTGATCTACAAATAAACTCCCCGGTTAAATTTAGAACTAAAGCCACGTTAGTGGGCTACGAGATTGGTAAGTATATTATTCTCAAACATCCAGCTCCGCTTCAGATGAATAATCATCAAGATGTTTTTGCTCATGGTAATGGTGTGGTCGTGCGTTATTTGTTGGAAGGCCAGCAAGGTGAGTGTTTTGCATTTAAAACCACCATTAGAAACGTCACTAAATTTCCTGAAAAATTCATATTTCTCACCTATCCCAAAGAAATTGAGAACCGTCAATTACGCACTCATCAACGCTTTGCGACCCATTTACCGTCTTCAATACAGGCAAGAGAAGACAGTGAAGGTAAGCTCGGCTCTGAACTCAAAGGGATTATTGCTGATATTTCTGCCAAGGGATGTGGCTTCTTGTTTAAGACCGACAATGAAAACCTAAAAGTGAATGAGAAGGAGATCTTCGTCAATATTCGCAACGCCAATGACACGAATATCACCATACCAGCCAAAGTATGTAATAGCCGTTTTGAAAATGGCAAAGTCAATGTAGGTATTAAGTTTGAAGATAATGATCCGAAAATTAAACAGCTTTTAAACCAGTTATTTATCGACTTGTAAGCATGATTTAGAGTTCATCTAATTGGCCGACATATTACTGTCGGTTTTTTTATGACTGCAGCTTATAAATCAATTTTTATCATTATCTAATCAACAGAGGTAATTATCGTTTAACGGTAATTAGTTGCTGTTAATTATTAATTCTGTTAACGTTTAATTAACTTTAGCCGACCCTAAATTAATCATGGATAGAATAGTTTTACTTAGTAAATGGATTAAATTACTTATTATATTTTTAGCCTTGCTACAAATCAGTAGTTATGGCGCCACTATGGTATTTGGTGAGTTTCGAGAAGGCGAATACGTAATGACGATCGACTGGTGGGGCTGGTTTAACAGTTACCTGGCTGTCGACTTTGGTGCGCCGTGGAAAATCCTAGCCGAGACACTTTATGCTGAAGGTTTTCATGCTGGAGTGATATTAGGTAGCGTCGAAATTTTACCCTACTTACTTATTTATACTTTTCTATATCAGTTATTTGACCTTTATCAGCAAGGCTTAGTGTTCACAAAAAACAACTTCCGTTGCTTACGTCATATCGCGCTGGTATTTGTTTGGTGGATTGTATTGAGCCTGTTTTACCCGATGATTGTGGCTTCTGTACTGCACTTTAGCGGTCTCAGTAGTGCAGTGCCGATTTACTTTAGCCTTGGTAGTTATGAACTTAAGTTTGCCTTGTTCGGGCTAGTTTTTTATTGCATCGCATGGGTGATGAAGCATGCGACTGAATTACAACAAGAGGCAGATCTGACAATTTAATGGCCATAATTATTGAACTCGATGTGATGTTGGCAAAACGGAAAATGAAGTCAACTGAACTGGCTGAACTCGTTGGGATTACGCCACAAAATCTATCGGTGCTGAGAAGTGGCCGCGCTAAAGCTATCCGGTTTTCGACGTTAGATGCGATTTGCCAGCATTTAGCGTGTTCACCGGGTGATATTTTACTGTATCAGGATGAAACCTAGACCGTTTTTTATAAAGGAAGATGAGATGAAAAGTTTGATTAAAAATATATTCTCTGGGGCCGTAGTTGGCTGCATGATATTGATGACAACCGCTTGTACCATAAGGATCAGTGAAGATACGTTTATTGTTAGTGATGAGCAACCAGCCGCCTATCAAACTGATTTTGTTGATCAATTACAACAAGTCATGCCTAACAATATCATTACGCCAGTGAGTATTGATGCCAGCGAACAAGTCAGGTTGAAAGGCTTTTACATCGATAACCCTACAAGTGATACGACCTTGATGTTTTTTCAAGGTAACGGCATGAAAATTGAGCCTGACAGTTTATCAATATTAACCAGACTATCAGAACTCAATACCGACATTTTCATTGTTGATCGTCGTGGATTAGGGGCCAGTGAAGGTCAGCCTCGAATTGAAAATTTAATCGCCGATGCACAGTTGCAACTTGACTATTTACACCAGCATTACCCAACAAATAAAGTCATTGTGCATGGCTATTCTCTAGGCAGTTTCATTGCTGCGCAATTAGTAAAAACCAATAGTGTCGACGCATTAGTATTACAAGGCTCTGCCACCAATGTTGATGATTGGATTGATGAGAAAACACCTTGGTATCTATTATTTACCCGTATCGAAATGCCTGAAGATTTCCGTAAAGCAGATAATGAGCAAGTGGTAGCGCAATACTACCAAGGCCCATTACTGGTCATTGGCGCGGAGAATGATGATCAAGTACCAGCAGAGTTGTCTGAAAAATTATTTGATGCGAGTCAGTCAGAGGTTAAAGCGTTAATCATGGTGCCAAATACTGGTCACCAAGGAATGCTAGTTAACGCTCACGCGATGAGCCGCTATAAAGCGTTTGTGAATAACTTATAAAGCTGAAAATTAAAAAGAGACGTATATTCGTCTCTTTTTACCATTTTATTTATAACAGAGCTTTGAAATAGATGCTCTTTATAAACAAGCCTTAGGCTAATTTCAAATCATGCTGCAAGCGATACATCACCATATCTTCAATGGTCAATACTGGCATATTGTGCTTTAAACCAAAGGCGACAATTTCAGGCGCTTTGGCCATAGTGCCGTCTTCGTTCGTTACTTCACACAAAACACCTGCAGGAGATAAACCGGCCATTTGCATTAAATCAACCGTGCCTTCAGTGTGACCACGGCGAGCCATAACGCCACCTGCACGCGCGCGCAGTGGAAATACATGTCCCGGACGAGCGAGGTCGCTGGCTTTCGCATTTACTGCTGTAGCCGTTTTTACTGTCGTTACTCGATCTTGAGCTGAAACGCCTGTAGTCACTCCTTCTTTAGCTTCAATTGAAACCGTAAAAGCAGTTTGGTTAGCACTGTTATTGTCTTGCACCATTGGCGGCAGTTCAAGTTTGTTGGCTTGCTCGTCCGTTAAACATAAACACACAATGCCGCTGCATTCGCGGATCATTAATGCCATTTGTTTTGCGGTTAAGTGCTCGGCTGAATAAATGATGTCACCTTCGTTTTCACGATCTTCATCATCGAGTAATAACACACCGTTACCTAATCGTAAGGCGGCTAAGGCTTTTTCAACACGTTCGATTGGATCACCAAATGGCGAAAGTAGTGTTAGCTGATTCATGGTTTACTCCTAAAAAAATACCAGAATCAGGGCTTTGAAGAGTGGCTTTACGCCAAACGAAATGCACCAGCATACCTAAGTAGTGGTGTTTTCTATTCTCTTTCATCCGGACTATAACCGTCGGCTCTGGACTGTTAGGCGTACTTCATGTGAAAACATGGCCTAAGTCACCAGATCTGCTGACCTCGAAAAATATCGAGCGCTCGCGGGCTCATCTTGGCGCATTTAGTCGCCTCGATTTACCGCCGGTGGGGAATTGCGCCCCGCCCTGAGAATTTAAATTGTGATGCTTAATAAAGTTAAGCGCGGCCATTTTATGGCAAAAATGACTATAAAAAAAGGGCTTATGCTCACAGTCTTAGATATAAAATGTCATCAAGAGTGGGGCGTTTTAGGGGGTGACTGGATAATTTTGTGAACAAACTTGCTCGCTGGTATGACCTCTGATAGCCTTTGCCGCTGACAAAGGAGTTGTAGCCCCATGAATTTATATTTTCGTCTGTTTTGGTTGTTTGTCTGGCGTATTCGTCACTGTAATCACATCGATTTTTTAGGTACCAGTCGTATTTCATATCGCGCATTACCGCTCGATTGCGATATCAATATGCATCTTACTAATTCTCGCTATCCTGCCTTTTTAGATTTAGCTCGTACTTATATGATTGCTGAAATGGGTTTAATGAAGCGATTTTTAAAACTTAAATGGCTGCCCATTGTAAACGCATCTGAGTTTACCTTTATTAAAGATATTAAGCCGCTGGAGAAATTTGACATTGAAACCAAGATAGTTGGTTGGGATGAGAAATATTTCTATATTGAGCAGCGCTTTGTATCTAATCGTGGGGTTCATTGTATTGCCCATGTGCGTGGTGTGTTTGTTTGCAAAGGTAAGCAAGTGCCTATCAGTAAGTTAATTGCCGAAGCGGGCTACGACGGCGCTATGCCAGTAATGACTGCTGAAGTGGTTAAGTGGAAACAATTTCTGCAAGTAAAAAAAGATCAGAATATTGCCCCTAAGCTGAGTCAGGTAGCATAATAAGCGCTAGTCATTTATTTAACGGGGTTAGCTTGTGGCCAAATTAGAAAAATTCAGCGATATTTTTTACCGCGCCAGTGAGCGAAAAGGTGGCAGTAAGGCGTTAGCTCATTTATTGCCTCTGACCCTTGAAGCGGATGAGATTGGTCAATTTTCTGATGGACAACTTTTGTCTGCCATGAGCAAGCAAGTGTTTCAAAGTGGCTTTGTGTGGCGGGTGGTGGAGAATAAATGGCCTGCGTATGAAAAAGCCTTCTTTGATTTTGAACCGTTTAAAGTATTAATGCTGTCACCGGATCAAATTCAGCAGCGCGCCACTGACGCAACGCTTATTCGCCATCAAAAGAAAACCCAATCTATTGTTGATAATGCCTATATGGTGCAGCAAATTGCGGCTGAGCATGGCAGCTTTGCTGAGTTTATTGCTAATTGGCCATCGGAAGATATCACAGGACTTTGGCAAGTATTAAAAAAGAAAGGCAGTCGTTTAGGTGGCAATACTGGGCCGTATTTTTTACGTAATGTGGGTAAGGATACGTTTTTATTAACCACTGATGTGCAGTCATATCTCAAAGCCACTAAGGTGGTTGATGCCGGATTTACCTCGCAAACGGCATTGCGCCAATCCCAAGCGGCTTTTAACCACTGGCAACAAGAGTCAGGACTCACCTTGGCTGAAATTAGCCGCATTATTTCACTAAGTGTTGGCGATAATCGACTATAAAACCACCTGTTATTTGCTGGTGGTGTTAATGGCTTAGCGCTGTTTAAGGCTTAAGCCTGCTTAACGTTAAGCCCGCACCCTTGATTACAGTTTAGGCTTTAAGCTCATAACGGGCTAAAAACATTGTTGCCGTTTCATCGGCTAAATGCTGTCTTTGTTGATCATTTAACAGTGCGCAACAGGTTAAAATGTGCGGCCAAAAACACTGGCCTTTGATCAAATGCAATAGTTGCTCATTGGCAAAAGTAGCATCTTCAACCTCAATCCTTCCATCAATTGCAGCGGCTTTTATCCAGCGTAATAATGCCGTTTCATGCAGTTTCATTTTTTCTATTTCACGGCACATCTCTTCACTATTGTAAAACAAATGCCCAATAGCGACGCGGGCCATATCAATATGCTCTTGAGAGTTGATGAATTGAATTTCGGTCAAAATGATGGCTGACAATTGCGAAAGCAGTGCCTGTTGAGGTTGATATTGCTCTTGATTGCTGGCCATGGCTTCAAACCATAACTCACTAACTAGGTGCATGACTAAGGCTTCTTTAGTGGCGAAGTGGTTGTAAACAGTGCGCTTAGACACTTGCGCCTCTTCTGCCAGTTTATCCATGCTGGTCGCCGCAACCCCCAGTTTTTTGAACATCCGCTTGGCTGCGTCAACGATGGCTTCATGCTTTTGTTGGCTGAGGGTTTTCTTGGTTATTGTCATACTTGTTTACAAATCTTCGCTGGGAGTCGTGCAAGTATATTACACTGAGTAGTTTACTTTTCAACAATAAATCCATAAACTGCACCGTGTAGTTTACTTTTTTTGGCGTTAATATGAAATATTGGTTATTTATTGTTGGAGTGTTGATGGTGTCGTTTAGCTTAAAAGCATGGTGCAGCTATGATAAAAATGCGCAAGAAACTCACGAGAAATTTCAAAATACCGAGATTAACTATCAATCAGGTTTAAGTGATATTTGGCAAATAGTAAAAAGTTATTTTACCGTCAAAAGAGCACACCCAACACCTGTAAAGCCGGTGCCTGTTTTGCCACTGACGACATTGAGCTTAAGCTTCAGTACTGAAGATCAAATATTTAGATTAGGTCATTCAACATTACTCATCCGCTTGGACGGTGAATATATCTTGTTAGATCCTGTCTTTAGCGAACGTGCATCTCCAGTTCAATGGGCTGGGCCAAAACGATTTCATCAATCGCCAATAAGTATTGAACAATTACCTGCTATTAAGACGGTCATTATTAGTCATGATCATTATGATCATCTTGATAAAGCGGCCGTTATGGCCTTAAATAAGAAAGTTGAGCATTTTGTGACGCCATCAAAAGTGGGCGATCACCTTATTGATTGGGGGATTAGCGCAAGTAAAGTGTCGCAATTGGCTTGGTGGCAAGAACTGAATTTGGCGGGGCTGACGTTAGTCGCTACCCCTGCACAGCACTTTTCTGGGCGTGGGCTATTCGATCGTGATACTACGTTATGGGCAAGTTGGGTGATCCAAGGCGAGAAAAACAAACTATTCTTTAGTGGTGATGGCGGTTACTTCTCAGGTTTTAAAGACATTGGTGAGCGTTATGGGCCATTTGATATCACCATGATTGAAACTGGCGCCTATAATGAATTATGGAGTGACATTCATATGATGCCTGAACAGAGCTTACAGGCGCATATTGATTTAAACGGCGCAGATTTTCAGCAAAGCGCCATGTTACCAATCCATAATGGTACTTTCGATTTATCATTACATGACTGGTTTGAGCCATTAGAGCGTATTACGACCTTAGCCGAGCAAGCGAATATACCAGTGCTAACACCGATATTTGGTGAGGCGGTTTCAGTTGATTTCCCTACTCAGGCAGCCTACTGGTGGCGTGATATGCTGACAGAGCCTACTGTCGCAATGCAAGCGCAATAATTAATATCGTATGAGGATATTTTTTTAGAATTTAATACTAGGCGCACACCTTTTTTAATGAGAATGGTGTATATTTACGCACTTTTAAAAGTGAGCCAGTTAACCTTTTTGTAACACTTTCGTGTGTATTTTTTGTTGTTGCTACAGCTAAGTCAACAAAGCGTATACAAAGTATCTAAGTTTATTATTTGTTTACAATTTATAATTTTTTAATTGGTTGTAATGGTTGTTGAGCTCGCAAGTGTATGGGATAACAACGTCCATTAAAATTTCAAGCTTAAAACGTTGAAAAACGTTGAAATATATATCCAGCAAATATTTACCCTTCAAACAAGGTGAAATTTACTGATGATGTCATTAGGAGTAGGAGCAGTCATGCGCAAAGCACTGAAAATAGCCTCAGTTATCACTGCGGCTTTATGGATTACCGCTTGTGGTCAAGCCGAACAAGGCCAAGGCCAACAAAAAGCACCACCCGCACCAGTAGGGGTGATGAGTGTGACTGAGCAGTCTCAAGCCATTTATGTTGAATTACCAGGTCGTAGTCGTGCTTTTTTAGAAGCGGAAGTACGCCCACAGGTATCAGGCATCATCACCAACCGTGGTTTTGTTGAAGGTAAAGATGTCGAAGCGGGTCAGTCACTGTATCAAATTGACTCTGCAACTTACAAAGCTGCTTTAGTTAGCGCAGAAGCAGATTTAGCCAGCGCGAATGCAGCCTTGGCTTCTGCGAAAGCTACAGCAGACCGTTATGCAGCCTTGGTTAAAACTAATGCTATTAGTGCCCAAGACTTTGATGAAGCTGATGCAGCCTACAAAGAAGCAATCGCTAAGGTGACTGTTGCTGAGGCAGCAATTAATACTGCTAAAATCAACCTTGAATACACAGAAGTACGTGCACCAATCTCTGGTCGTATTGGCACATCAAGTGTCACTCCTGGTGCACTAGTTACTGCTAATCAATCAAACACACTGGCGAAAATTCAGCAACTTGATCCAATCAATATCGATATTGCTCAATCAAGTGCACAACTATTACGTCTTAAGTCAAAACTTAGACAAGGCAAGTTACAGCAAAGCGAAAATGCTGAAGTGACCCTTATTCTTGAAGACGGTAGCACTTACGAGAACGTAGGTACATTGCAGTTCTCTGAAGTGAGCGTCAATGAAGCAACAGGTTCGGTGATTATCCGTGCTGAATTCCCTAACCCTGATGGGGTGTTGTTGCCTGGTATGTATGTGCGCGCGATTTTAAATGCCGGACAAGATCCATCAGCCATTTTAGTGCCGCAAAAAGCCATTACCCGTAACACAAAAGGTGAAGCGGTAGCTATGATTGTTAATGCTGATAATCAAGCTGAAGCGCGCGTGGTGAAAACAGCAGAGGTGATTAATCACCAATGGCGTATTACTGAAGGCTTAAAGGCTGGCGACAAATTGATTGTCGAAGGTCTGCAAAAAGTTCGTCCTGGCGCTGAAGTTGCTCCACAAGTTTTAACCGAAAACACTCCAACTAAATAGGGTAACGTTATGGCTCGTTTCTTTATCGATCGCCCTATTTTTGCATGGGTGATCTCAATTCTAATCATGTTGGCAGGGGTCTTAGCAATTAAAGATCTTCCTGTGGCGCAGTACCCGAGTATTGCACCGCCAACAGTTGAAATAACCGCGTTTTATCCTGGCGCGTCTGCAAAGACCATGGAAGATACAGTAACTCAGGTTATTGAACAACGTATGACGGGTATTGACCATCTGCGTTATATTGCCTCAAGCAGTGATAGTTTTGGTAATGCAAAAATCACCTTAACCTTTAATGCTGAAGCCGATCCGGATATTGCTCAAGTACAAGTGCAAAATAAGCTGCAAGCTGCGATGACCTTGTTACCGCAAGAGGTGCAATCTCAGGGTGTTAACGTGGTTAAATCAAGTGCTGGTTTCTTGATGGTTGCAGCGTTTGTATCTGAAGATGGTTCGCTGGATAAAACCGATATTGCCGATTATGTTGCTGCCAATATTCAAGATCCGTTAAGCCGTGTTGCTGGTGTAGGTGAATTGCAATTATTCGGAGCCCAATATGCAATGCGTATTTGGCTTGATCCGTTAAAGCTGACGCAATACAACTTAACTAGTATTGATGTTATGGCCGCGATTCGTGAGCAAAATGCGCAGATTTCAGCGGGTCAATTAGGTGGTGCGCCATCAATTGCTGGCCAAGAATTAAATGCGACCATTACTGCCCAAAGCCGTTTGCAAACTCCTGAGCAATTTAAAGGGATTATTCTCAAATCTGACACCTCTGGTGCTAACGTTTACCTGAGCGACGTAGCTCGCGTTGCACTGGGTTCTGAAAGCTACTCAGTGGAATCATTCTTTAACGGTAAACCCGCTGCTGGTATTGGTGTGCAGTTAGCCACAGGTGCTAACGCGCTTGATACCGCAAAAAATGTTCGTGAAATGCTTGCTGACTTGCAAACTTATTTCCCTGACAGCTTAGAGATTTATTACCCATATGACACTACGCCATTTGTTGAGAAATCAATTGAAGGTGTTGTGCATACCCTTATCGAAGCAGTGATTTTAGTGTTCCTGATCATGTATCTGTTCTTGCAGAACTTCAGAGCAACACTAATTCCAACGATTGCGGTACCCGTGGTATTACTTGGTACATTCGCCATTTTATCAGCGACTGGTTTCTCTATTAACACCTTAACCATGTTCGCTATGGTACTGGCTATTGGTCTGTTAGTAGATGATGCGATTGTTGTGGTGGAAAACGTCGAGCGTGTTATGTCTGAAGAGGGCTTAAGCCCACTTGAAGCCACCCGCAAATCGATGGATCAAATTACTGGCGCACTTGTGGGTATTGGTTTAACCCTGTCAGCAGTATTCGTACCTATGGCATTTATGTCAGGTTCAACTGGTGTTATTTATCGTCAGTTCTCGATTACGATTGTGTCTGCAATGGCGCTGTCTGTTTTAATCGCGATGATTTTAACCCCGGCATTATGTGCCACCATGCTTAAACCAATTCCAAAAGGCCATACCCATATTAATACTGGGTTCTTTGGCTGGTTTAACCGTAACTTTGATAAGTTAACCTCGCGCTATGAAGCGGGTGTAGCAAAAATCCTTAAGCGTACTGTGCGCATGATGGGTGTCTATCTTGTACTGGTTATCGCGACTGGTTGGATTTTCATGCGCATGCCAACAGCATTCTTGCCAGATGAAGACCAAGGCATCTTGTTTACCCAAGCAATTTTGCCAACTAACTCGACTCAAGAAAGCACCATGAAAGTGCTTGAGGATGTGAGTGACTATTACTTGGAAGAAGAAGGCGATATCGTTAAATCTGTATTTAGTGTTGCAGGTTTCAGTTTCGCTGGCTCTGGTCAAAACATGGGTATTGCTTTCGTCGGTCTTGAAGACTGGGCTGAACGTGGTGGTGAAGGGCAAGATGTTCAATCCTTGTCTAACCGTGCAATGGGTCGTTTCATGCAGATGAAAGACGCCTTAGTGTTTGCCTTTGTACCGCCAGCGGTAATTGAATTAGGCACGGCCAATGGTTTTGATATGTACCTGCAAGATCGTAGTGGTCAAGGTCATGAGGCGTTAATTGCAGCCCGTAATCAGTTATTAGGTATGGCAGCGCAGAATCCGAACCTTGTGGGCGTACGTCCTAATGGGCAAGAAGATGCACCTATGTACCAAATCCATGTTGATCAAGCTAAAATTCGCGCCTTAGGTGTGGATATCGATGATGTAAACAGTGTACTAGCAACCGCTTATGGTGGTTCGTATGTGAATGACTTTATCGACCGTGGTCGCGTTAAGAAAGTATACGTACAAGGTGATGCTGAATACCGTATGCAACCAAGTGATTTAGAAACCTGGTTTGTGCGTAACTCAAAAGGTGAAATGGTACCTTTCTCGGCCTTTACTACTGGTTCATGGGAATTTGGTTCGCCACAATTACAACGCTTTAACGGTTTACCAGCGGTCAATATTCAAGGTGCAACTATGCCCGGATATAGCTCTGGTGATGCAATGCTTGATTTCGAGAGAATGGTGCAAGATTTACCACCAGGGTTTGGTATCGAGTGGAATGGCTTATCTTATGAAGAGAGATTATCAGGTAACCAGGCGCCAGCGTTATACGCACTATCTATTTTAGTGGTATTCCTTGTACTAGCAGCACTTTATGAAAGTTGGACGGTACCATTTGCGGTAATCCTAGTTGTGCCATTAGGGGTTATCGGGGCACTGCTGGCGATGAATGGTCGTGGTTTACCTAACGATGTATTTTTCCAAGTAGGTCTACTGACGACGGTAGGGCTGGCAACCAAGAATGCCATCTTGATTGTAGAATTCGCCAAAGACTTCTATGACAAGGGTGCAGGACTGGTTGAAGCGACTTTGCACGCAGTGCGAGTACGTTTACGTCCAATCTTGATGACATCTCTAGCCTTTGGTTTAGGTGTTGTACCGCTAGCAATTAGTACCGGTGTTGGTTCTGGTAGTAAGAATGCACTAGGTACAGGCGTACTTGGTGGCATGATGAGTTCTACCTTTATTGGTATCTTCTTAATCCCACTGTTCTTCGTGGTGGTTGAGAAAATCTTCAATAAGAAAGAGCGTAAAGGTTATGTACCACCTGAAACGAAAAGTGATTCAGCTGAATAAGCGCTAATCACTGTAGTTATCCTTAAAAAGCCCAGCAGATGCTGGGCTTTTTGTTGCTCGTTATTTAAGGCTTATTGCCTTTAATCAGCCATGCTATCGCTTAAGTTGATGAGCTGACTCAGGGAGAAGTGCGCTGTTACTGTGACCTAACATAGTGAGATATGCTTAATGGCATGGGCGCAGGTTAACGGCGCTATGACAAGAACGACCGGATCAGTGGGAGCACCTTGTATTGCAATAACTCGAGTCAGTTAAGTTGAGTTCGATGCTTTGGTTGCAGAACCTCGGTTATAGCTAGCAAATGCAACTAACCCAATTCCTGTTATTAATGAAATAGTGCCATCAATGAAATACTCCTATCAATAAATACCTATCAATGAATACCTATCAATGAATACCCCTCCATGAAAGAGTCACTGTCAAAAACGCAATAAAAAGCCCTGTAAATACAGGGCTAATAAGCTAATCAGTTTCAGTCATTATGGTATGACAACGACATTCGTTATGGCGTGTAATAAGTTGCAGCGCCAGGACCTACAGGGAAGCCTAAAACAAATACCCATAGGAAGAAGAACAGCGTCCAACCGATAAAGAACACGATTGAGTAAGGCAGCATGGTGGCAATCAAGGTACCGATACCTAGATTCTTCTTATAACGGCTTGCAACCGCCAGAATTAGACCGAAATAGCTCATCATTGGCGTTATCAAGTTAGTGACCGAATCACCTATTCGATACGCTGCCTGAATGGTTTCAGGGGCATAGCCTACTAGCATTAACATAGGTACAAATATCGGCGCAGTAACTGCCCATTGCGCCGAAGCACTACCGAGCATTAAGTTGATAAAACCACACAACATAATAAACAGTACAAATACTAATGGCCCAGTTAAACCAATACTGCTCAAGGCATCCGCGCCAGTTACCGCTAATACCGCGCCTAAATTGGTCCATTTAAAGAAAGCCACAAACTGCGAGGCAAAAAATACCAACACAATATACATACCCATGGTACTCATACTGTGAGACATGGCATTAATGATGTCGGTGTCTTTTTTCATGCTGCCGACCACTTTACCGTACACCAAGCCCGGGATAGCAAAGCCGATAAAGATAAACGCCACAATGCCTTTTAAAAATGGTGAGCCTGAAACTAAGCCGGTTTCAGGATTTCGTAGTGGGGCGCCTTCAGGAATAATGGTCAATGCCAATAAGCTTGATAAGACCAATACAGAGAAACCCGCCACCTTTAAGGCATGTTTTTCTTCTGTAGTGACAATATCCATTTTCTGTTCAGATAAGTCATCAGCCGCTTCAGATACATCGTATTTTCCTAGTTTGGGTTCAACGATTTTTTCGGTAACCAGTGCGCCTAATATAGTGATTAAAAAGGTCGACACAAACATGAAGTACCAGTTGACCTCTGGGCCAACAATATAATCTGGGTCAATCATTTGCGCCGCAGCTTCAGTGATACCTGATAGTAAAGGGTCGACCGTGCCTAATAGTAAGTTAGCGCTGTAGCCACCGGATACCCCAGCAAAAGCGGCTGCTAATCCGGCTAAAGGATGACGCCCAAGGGAGTGAAATATCATTGCCGCCATTGGGATCAGCACCACATAACCTAGCTCTGATGCGGTATTGGACACAATACCTGCAAACACAATCGTTAGTGTAACAAGGCGCTTTGAAGTGCCCATGACCAATAAACGCATAGCGGCAGATAATAACCCTGAGCGCTCAGCAATACCGACACCCAGTAAGGCCACTAATACAGTGCCCAATGGGGTGAAGCCGGTAAAGTTAGTCACTAAGTTGGATACGATCATCCGCAAACCTTCAGCATTCATCAAGCTGACCACATGGATTAAGCCATCCTCACTGCGACCTGAGCTGCCCATAGGGCGAGGGTCTGCAACTGTCATTTCGAAATAACCCGCAATACCACTAATGGCAATGACAGCTAAGCAGAACATGGCAAATAAGGTAATTGGGTGAGGTAATAAATTGCCTAATCTTTCGACAATGTTAAGAAAACGGACAAAGGTGCCACTTGAGGCGAGGTCCTGAGGCGTACCCTTATTAGGCACAGCTTTAGATGGATCAAGGTTCATGAATATCCCTTAAATAGGCTTAATTATTAGAGTTTGAGATTTTGCCAATCTACAGACTATATGACCTATTTTAAAATAAGCTTAAATCTAGGCGGAAAAAGCTGATAAATATCAGTTAACATCAAATTTTCATTGAGTCTAACTCAATAACAACTAATTATCGAAAAATAGCGCTATTTAGTTGTACTGATGTTGTAAGTTGGTATAAAAAACACTCATTCTTGTTTTTGCTTAAAATGCTGTTTTGAAAGAATTAAAAAATATTTTTAATCATTTTGTTCTATATTTTTTACCTTTTTGAATGGTAGCGTCAAAGCTTGCTGTTAAGTTAAGCTTTTTAATGGTTTTAACCATGGTATTTGTCGGGTTTCTATATGAGTTGTAAAAAATCGTGCAAAAAACAACATCTGCATTGAGTGTATGTTTAGTGAACAGGGTGTTGATTCTTCGCTATGATGAGGCAAGCTAGTCAGTGCTCAATATAAACGTGATAATAATAATGATAAAAATACCTTTACATATTTTAGCTTCAAACTTGGCTTTTACGGTCAACACATACATAAAGCGATTACTCAGGCAGAGTTGCGCAAACGCCTTAATAAGCGGTTGCGGTGTAAGTTTACTGATCTTATTCAGCGCTTCCGTAACTGTTACCCAAGCCAATACCGGAGCTGGGTTTGAAATACAGGCACAGCAGAAAGCTAAAATTCAACTGACAATGACTGCGCCAGTTAAACCGCAAATAATTGCCAAAGCACAAACGCAGATTGAGCAAAGCAAACCGAATCAGAAACTTACTCCCACAGCAGCGTCGTTAGGATTAACTGAAAAATCGCCGCAAGCGGATAAAATTACTGCGTCGCAAAGTGAGCGCATAAAACCTCAAAAGCAGCTTGCAACCAGCACTAACGTGCAGCCTAAAGTGATTAAAGTGGCGACTATGCCGACGCCCCTAGCCCAAGCGCCCAAGCGTCAACAAGTCTTGCATGCGCCTATTGTGGTATTACCTTTAGCAAGTGACACGGGTGATGCTGAGTCTGGCTCTCAAGTTAAACCCCGCTCTCAAGTTAAACCAAAGAAACAACAGGTATTACACCCCCCGGTCGTGGCGCTTAAGCAGCCAGCAAAACCTGCTATGGTGTTAAAGCCCAAAGTGATTGTTGAACAAACTGCGATAAAATCTGCGGCTGTTGTAGAGCGTTATCAGCCTCCTGCAAAGAAGAAGTATTTTTCGCGCCAGCCGTCAGCGGATAATGCAGCACCAACAATGGTTTCAAGCGCATTAACCGCAAAAAGTACCTTGACCGCAGGTAGTCAGACTAAAAAACCAAAACGTAAAATCTATCAGTATCAACAAAATGGCGTGACCACTTTTTCAAATGTCGTGCCCACCACTGAGGACTTTGACGTTTTATTGTATGACTGCTTTGCCTGCCAAGTAGACTCGCAGCTTGATTGGCAGCGTATTCCCATATTTGTCTCTAAGCATAAACAGTTAGTCGAGGATGCTGCCAAACAATTTCAGTTAGATCCTGCGTTAATTCGGGCGGTGATCCATGCGGAATCAGCATTTAATGCCAAAGCGCACTCAAAGGTGGGGGCAATTGGATTAATGCAATTAATGCCTGCCACAGCCAAAGAGTTGGGCGTGACCGATGCTTATAACGTGCGGCAGAATATTCTGGGTGGTAGCCAATATTTAGCGTACTTACTTGAACGATTTGATAATGATATTGAGCTTGCCTGCGCCGCCTATAATGCTGGCCCAACAACCGTGACTAAGTACCAAGGAATCCCGCCATACCCAGAGACTCAAGCCTATGTTGAGCGGGTAAAAATCTTGCTAAAACGCTATCAAGCAGCATTAGCGAGCTAATAATCTAAAGATTTAAGAGGATGATATGAACAGGGATACACACACAATAACCATAAAAAAGTGCTATCAAGTTATTGGCGTACTATCGCTATTAAGCGTTAATCTTGTTGGATTTAATGCGATTGCTGCCCAGCAAAGTCATCTCGCGCCATCAGAAGAAGATATGCGTTTATATGATATTGCCACAGCGCCGCAGGCTAAGCGTTTACGCACAGATGTAGAAACGCTGGTGAGCTTTGGCACTCGTCATACCTTATCTGAAACACAATCTGATACCCAAGGTATTGGCGCAGCAAGGCGCTGGATTAAAGCTGAATTTGAACGGATATCTGCTGATTGTGGTGGCTGTTTAGAAGTGGTCATGGTAGGCGAGACAGTCAGTGGCAAGCGCATTCCAGATCCCACTGAAGTGGTTAACGTATTTGCGATTCAACGAGGCACAACAGATCCTAATCGTGTGGTGATGATGAGTGGTGACATTGATTCTCGGGTAACCGATCCGATGGACTTGACGTCAGTTTCCCCTGGAGCAAATGATAATGCGTCTGGCGTTGCTGGCGCGCTTGAAGCAGCGCGAGTGCTGTCGAAATATCAGTTCAACGGCACCATTGTTTATGCCGCGCTATCAGGTGAAGAACAAGGGCTATATGGCGGTGATGTGCTGATCAATTATGCTAAAAAGCATGACTGGCAAATCCAAGCGGTATTGAACAACGACATGATTGGCAATATTGCTGGCATTAACGGGGTTATTAACAATTCTACTGTAAGGGTATTTTCTGAAGGGGTCAGAATTGCAGAAACCACAGAAGAAGCTAAACAGCGCTATTTTAGCGGCGGCGAAAATGATTCTGCTTCACGTAATCTGGCACGAAAAATCAAAAGCTTGGTTGATCAATACATGACCAATCTTGATGTGATGTTGGTATATCGTTTAGATCGCTTTGGTCGTGGCGGGCACCATCTACCGTTTAATAAAGCAGGTATGCCTGCCGTTAGAGTGATGGAAGCTAATGAGCATTATGATCGTCAGCATCAAGATATTCGCACTGAAAATGGTATTGAATATGGTGATGTGCTTGCAGGTGTGGATTTTGATTTTAATGCCAAACTCACCGCACTTAATGCCATTAGTTTGGCTTCAATGGCGTGGGCACCAGAGCCGCCAAAAGGATTGAAAATCGAAGGCATTATGCAGCCCGATACCAAACTGCAATGGCAGCCTCAACCGAATAAGAATATATCAGGTTATCGGGTCTATTGGCGCTCAACGACGGAATCTGAATGGAGTCATAGTCGTTATGTTGGTAACGTGAATGAATTTATATTAAAAAACATGGTCATAGATAATTATGTCTTCGGCGTTGCCAGTGTTGGTGATAATGGTAATGCGAGTCCGGTGGTATTTCCGGGCGCGGCAGGGGCGTTTTTTTAATAGATTAATATGATGTAAAAAAAAGGATTAGGATGAAGAAAAGGATTTTACTGGCAAGTCTATTGCTGCCAATGATGTTGAACACGGCTTGCTCATCATCAAGCGCCACCAATGCAGGCTGTGATTTTGTTCGCGGCACGGCAGAAAGTAATTCAGATAGACGTGAACGTGACTCTAGCCCGGGAGCAACTACCAGTGATTCACATGATGGTGATATTTTCGTTGGTATTTTTACCGCGCTAATTGGACTGGTTGTACGACCTTTTACTGACGATGGCGATGAGTGCATATAGTCTAGCTAATATAAAAACTCGTATGATAAAAGGCCCATGTAATCTGCATTACATGGGCTTTTTTGTGGCATTTCTTTACTAAAATTATCGCTAAAGATACCTGCTAAAAGTACCGCGAGAAATAAATTATTCAGCCACTTCCAGTTTAACTACAGTTTTACCACCGCTTTGACCAAGACAGCGCTCTAGGTAGTTTAAGGTTTCTTTGGCGCGGGTATCGAGCTGCCACGGCGGGTTAATCACCCATAAGCCAGCAGCAGTCATACCAAATACATTGTTGTCAGGGGTAATTGATTGCTCAATACGCAGCTGATTTTTAATGCCACTATCAGCCAGTATTTTTAACATTGACTCAGTCTGGGCTCTATCAACCACTGGATACCACAACATATAAACACCAGTAGAAAAGCGTTTGTGCGCTTTAATAATGGCGTGGGCAACATCTTGGTAATCGGTTTTCATTTCGTAACTAGGATCAATTAAAGCAACGCCGCGGCGCTCAAGTGGTGGCACTGCAGCTATCAAACCTTTTAAGCCGTCACCTTTAACGACACGAACATGTCTGTCATCAGCAAACTGTTCATCAAGTGAAGCAAAATCAGTACCGTGTAACTCATGTAAAACCATGCGATCTTTTTCACGCATGTTCATATCAACAAAAGCAGGTGAACCCGGGTAAAAAGACAGTTCTTCCTCACCTTGGTTGAAGTGTTTTACATCGTCAATATACAGCTGCAATGATTCTGGTAAATCATCTTTACCCCAAAGCTTAGCTACGCCATCTAAATATTCACCAGTTTTCTTTGAAAACTCATCAGTTAGCGAATAACCGCCTGCACCAGCATGGCTATCGATATAGGCCATTGGCTTATCTTTTTTGTGCATCAATTTAAGCACTTGCAGCAATATTGTGTGCTTAAGTACATCGGCATAATTGCCAGCATGAAAACCGTGGCGGTAACTTAACATGAGAGTGTCCGAAAATTAATAAGCAGTCTAAGCTGCAAGATAGCTACATTATAGGGGCTAAGTCTAAGCAGGTATAGGTATTCACTCTGGCGGGCTTTTGGCATAATAGCCTTGAGTCTACTAAATATCTGGAAATACTTTTGCAAATACCGATTTTTTTTAATCAGCAATATCCGTCACTGGTTGATATCAGTGAGCGTTGGGGTTTTGAGTGGAGCAAAGAGGCGCAGTTTGAATTGCGTTTTGAGCACAACACCTTAAGCCTGCACAAACGTGATGAACCTAAATTAGATGGTATAAGTGTCGATTTTGTTTCAGGTGCTGTTGCTCACCGTCGTAAATTTGGTGGCGGCCGCGGCCAATCAATCGCCAAAGCGGTAGGCCTTAAACAAGGAGTAACCCCAACAGTGGTTGATGGCACCGCAGGTTTAGGCCGAGATGCTTTTGTGTTGGCTAGCCTAGGTTGCAAAGTGATTATGGTTGAGCGCCATCCTGTAGTAGCAGCGTTACTTGAAGATGGACTGCGCCGTGCTTATGAAGACGCTGAAATTGGTGAGTGGATGCGTGAGCGCATGAGTTTATTTCATGGATCGAGCCTTAGTGCCTTAGCTGATGCTGCTAAAACGACCGCGACAGAAATTGATGTGGTGTATTTAGACCCCATGTATCCCCACCGCGAAAAGTCAGCCTTGGTAAAAAAAGAAATGCGCGTATTCCAAACATTAGTGGGCGCAGACCTTGATGCCGATGGCCTATTGGCGCCAGCAATGGCATTAGCCACTAAGCGAGTGGCAGTAAAACGCCCTGATTACGCTGAAGATCTTGATGGAGTAAAACCGAGTATGGTTATTGCGACTAAGAAAAACCGCTTTGATGTCTATGTGAAAGCGGCAATGAAATAAAAAGGTGGCAGGCTAATGCCACCTTTTGAGACAAACTGTTATTTCTCTATATTGATAGACTTTGAAGGAAATAACACCGTATGGTTTGTTTTTGTTGCTTTAGCTACTGGTTGGTAAATTGAATCAACAGCTAATTGGCCAATATCGACCATCTCAACAGTCGCGGCAGTTTTATTGAAATATTCAATTTCAATGAGTTCATACATGTTCCAGCGAGGATAGATTAGTGGTTGCCACTCACCAGTTGACTGATTATCTTCGCGTCTCATGTCGACTTCTTGAACATAGATTCGTTGACCTATTTTTCCGTCGACAATGCTAAGTAAGTTCCATTCTCGGTAGCGACAATTTTGACTGTAATCATCATAGCAACCCAAACCAGTATGATTGAATCGCAGATTACCATTTTCGGTAATTTCCCAATTTAGGGGTTCTTTATAATAATCGGTTAAATTTGGAGGGAATTGGTCAACTGGTGAAGCGTATTTTGTTCCTATATTATCACTCTGTGTTTGAAAGCCAAACATGATGCCGCCATATGCATAACATTGCGCTTCAGTTGAGTAGCTATCACAATATTTTAATGTATCGTTATCCCATGATGCAGCTGTCCATTGGTTTACCATGGTTTGAAAATAATGCTTTTCCCCTGTAAGGGCACTGTTTTCGGTAAATGTCACTTCATCTTCAATTTGAAAGCCCAAACCAAACTCAACAGCAATCTGATCGCCACTTTTGACATCTACAACTTCATTAAGTACTGCATACTGCCCATCGAGGTAATCAATCAAATTGATATTGTGCTGAAATTCGCTAAAATTTAACGATAAACCCTCATCTGTGACAGTCCAAGAGAAGCTATCTTCCGAATCTAAGCTGACTCCCGTGCCATTTACGTTGAAATCAAGAATTTCAAATTCACTCGGGCTATATGGATCATTATTGCGAAATACTTCGAAGCCCCATAGGCCAACCATGCTCTCTGCGTCAAAAGCTTTATCACTGGTGACACTTTTACGCATTAAAATGTTTCTATCTTCCATTTCAAAGTCATAAGATTTGGCTTCGAATTGAAAATCAGCATCGTTGATAGCTAGAACAGTTTCTCTTTGCAAGGAAGATTCACGGAATGTGTCAATGACAGATCCAGATAAAATGCGGGTCAGGCTTGAGCTAACATTTTTATATTCAACAGGGACAAGTTCATAACCATGAGAGCGTAGAAGTGCCTTTTCTTCATTGGTTAAAGATTCGATAGAATCAACATATTGATTGATTATCAAACCATGTGCGTTTCTTGAAAAGTCTATTTCGATGGTGTTGTTATTCACAGACCAATCAAATTCTGATAAACCGTTAAAATTGGTAACGCTACCGATTCCAGTTTGGTTAAATTCATAGCGTTCACCGCTGCGTGCTACGAAGCTTTGCGCTGCCGCATCAGTTTGATAATAAATCGGGGCAACTTTTTCTGGTGTTAATAGATCCGTTAATTCAGGATTTTCAGTTATCTCTTCAATGTTTTTCTCTATAGCGCCTGGAAGCGATGTTTCGATGTTATCGAGTAATGTGTTGTAATTTTCGGGATTAGTAATACTACTAATAAGGCCGATACCTTCTTCTAAAATATCGTCTTCACTTTCAACCATAATATTAATTACTGCGGCGGCTTCAAGCACCAAGTCAGGGTTTAACTGGCTTTCAAGTCGCTGAACTTCTTCTTTGTAAGTTGGAATTTCACCATTATTGTTGGCTATTAATAAACTATATTGCGCTGTTGAAATTGCAGATATTGATAACTTGGTTGAATCTATGTTTGTTTGAGTATGAACGTTTTGATTGAGCGTCGACATAGCTGAAGAATCAGATTGTTCTGCTATGGTCATTGACTCTATGGAAGGGTATAAAATGGCTAATTGTTTTTCATTGGTTTCACCTACCATAATGGTGACTGATTTATTTATGTCCTCATCATCATCAATTGCCAGAGTGAAGCTAAACTCTCCAGCATCATTAGTTTGTGTGGTTTCTGATTCCGCGGCGACACTTGCAGTAATACTTGAATTGTTAAAACCATTTGCAGCTACTTTACCTGTTAATTGGTAAACGGTTTCAATGCGATTTATTACAAGGTTATAATCTATGGCTGTTTCAGCGCCATCATTGTCTACAACAGTGATGTTAAAACTGAGAGCGGTGTCTACGTCAATTGCAGGTGTTACAAAAGTAATTGTATCGGTATTTTCGCCTGAGATATCTAAACTCGGCCCTGCAGTTTGAACCCATTTATAGCTAACAATAGTGCCATCTTCATCCGTTGCTATGACAGAAAGTGTTGAATTGGCTTTTTCAGTTAATGTCACATCATTAACTTGAATTGTAGGGGCCTTGTTTTCTGCTTTATCATCTGAAGAGCTTCCACATCCTCCCAAAATTGCACAAGAGACTAAGACGGAAAGTAGCTTTTTGTTATACATTATTTTTCCTTTAAGTTAATAATCACGAAATTTTTCAATGTTAATATATGATCAATTCGTTCGTAAAAGATGATAAATAATGTGACAATTTGTTTGCGCACTCCGCACTGTTATGTTTGTTATGTTATTGTTTTAAGGTTATATTGCTGCAAATGGTTAATTGTTTGCTTACTAAAGTACTGGTGTTGAGTTTGCGAGGGTAACGGATAATGCTACTCAAATATTTTTCGTATTGGTTATGAAAATATCTCAATATAGGCAGTTAAAAACGCTATAATGTGCACAGCAGTGTAAATGTAGCTGCATTCCTTTAATGACTATTTTTTACAGAGCCTTACATGACTGAAAAGCAACAGAATAATCCACTTCACGGCCTGAGTTTAGACATCATGATGACTGAGCTTGTTGATTTTTATGATTGGAAAGTACTTTATGCTGCAATGAGGTTGGAGTGCTTTAACCTTAATCCAAGTATGGAAGCGAGTATCAAGTTTCTTAAAAAAACCGAATGGGCTAGAGAGCGAGTTGAGTCTTTCTATCTTTATCGTTTTAAGCAAATGCCAAAAGGTACTGCTGAACAGTTTGAACTAAAGCCAAGAGCTCGCGGGTTTGCTGATGGTATCGTGCCACGTAAGCCACAAGAGTTAACGGTTGAGTTGTTAGATGAACAGCGCGCTAAAGCGACTGAGAATTACGAAGCGATGAAGGCTAAAAATCAGCGTCCTCGTTATGGTAGCGATAAGCCAAGACAACAAGATGCTTATGCGCAAAATCGTAGCTCAGATAAGTCGGGCGCCAAAAGACCTGCGCCATCACAAGACCCAACTAACCCTTGGGGTAAGTAACTCTCTGAGTTAATGGGTTTGAGATAAAACCCATCATTGATAATAAATGCCGCTATTATTGCAACGATAGCGGCATTTTTTATTGCTCAAACTCTGTTAAAATGCACTCGGCAAGTCAATTGGCTGCATACAAGGTGTTTATTAACTCCCCATTCCCATCATTAATTAGAGTTGTTATGAAACGGATTTTATTCCTAGTATTTATGGCGTTTTCTAACGCAAGCGTCGCAGTAGAACCTTTATTTGAAACGCCAGAAGATATGCAGCCGACATGGGTTGATGATATTTTGTCAGTCTTTGGCGCCGATGGTGAGTTTGATGACACTAAAGCCATCGATATGAGCTATTTACCCACCGCTTATTACACCCCCGAGAAAAAGTTTGGCTTAGGTTTGTTAATGGTGGGGTTATATAAAACTGATGGCGCAGCGGCAGAGGAGCAGCCGTCATCGTTAGTACTGAACTCATTTGTATCGATGAATAATTCTTACGGCGTTGAAGTGGAAAACATGACGTTTTTCAATCAAGGAAAGCAGCGCTTATTGCTGCAATTAGAATTGCATAACGAAGCGGCGGTTTATTATGGCCAAGGTATCGAGCAAGGTAATATCGATGCAAATCACCATGAGTTTGAAGAGCAGCTTTATAGTTTTAAGCCACGGTGGATGACCGAAGTTGCCAGCAACTATTTTATTGGTGTTGGCGCAGATTTTATTTATGCCAGTGCTGAAAACTTAGCCTTAGTTGAGCCTGAAATGGCCGTAGATGCGACTGAAACATTGCCGAATAATTTTAGTTCTGGCGTGGTAGTGAGTAGTAGTTACGACACCCGAGATTACCGTTTAAATGCCACTAAAGGTTGGTTGTTTCAAGTGGATGCCGGCCTGTATCAAAACGATCAATCATCGTCATTTTCAACTTACAATGTCGAGTTAGCCAATTACATTGATTTAAGCTCTATGTCTGCGCCAGGATTAATCGCTTGGCAACTGCAAGGGCACTTTACTGATGGCGATGTACCTTGGAATTTACTGCCAGATCTAGGTGGCTCTAACGCCATGCGCGGTTATATCAAAGGGCGTTACCGTGACGAGCAAATGATGATGGGCCAAGTTGAGTATCGATTACCGATTTTTCAGCGTTATGGCATGGTTTTTTGGGGCGCGGTGGGCAGCGTTGCGCCTAAAGTGAGCCAATTATCTGATGAGTTAATGACATCCTATGGCACCGGTTTTCGCTTCAATATAAAAGACAATATTAATCTGCGTTTTGATGTCGGTGTGGGTGAAAATGAAACTAACTTCTATCTTAATGTGAATGAAGTTTTTTAATTTACTGTTTGACGTATCAATAACAGGCGAGCATGAATAACACAATTTCTGAATTGCATATAAGCACCACAAGATGGCGAACTTTGGCTTACTCATTGGCGCTGTCATCTAAGTCAGTGGCTATGTCATTGGTGATGCTCGCCATACTGTATGCGGCAGCTGCTAGTGATGCATTGGCCAATGAAGCCATCGTCAAAGATGCCCTTGCTAGTGAATCTCTTGCTAATGAAACAGACCAGCAATGCAGCCGTAATGCTCATTACAGCATTTATCTTAATGGGATACACACTGGCGAAATGACCAGAACTGAGCATTGGCAAGGCAAATCAGCGGTAGTAACGTCAAACAGTGAAGCCAGTATTTTAGGCATTGGCACCCAATATCAGCAGCGGGCAGAACTGTCTTGGTCTGATGCAACTAATGAATGGTTAACGGATGAGTTTCATCAACAAGTGTCAGGATTTCGCTCACGGGATATGCAAGTCACTTTTGATGACGCAGGGCGACAGTCGCGGGTCGATATTGATGGCGATGTGGATACCTATGTGTCAAAAGAACTCCCTTTGCGCGATGTGGATACCTTGGCGATTCAAATTCGGGAGCATTTATTACAAGGTCGGCAGCAATTCGCCTTAGTAAGGCAAGCCTCTGATGGCATCGAGCCCTACCAGTTTTATGTGCAGCAAAAGCAAACGGTTACACTTGCACCTTGGGGGGAGTTAACCTTGATCCCCGTGGAGCAAACTGGCGATGAAGATGTCACCTACTATTTTGCTGCAGATATGGATTATCAACTGATTAAAGCGCGCTATCACGGCATTATCCTCAAAGGGTTAATTGAACTCGACAGCTACTCTTCATCGTGCGAACCAAGCTCTGTTAAATAACGCCAATTTACAGCATTAAAATCGTTATTTTTGACTATTTTTATGGCAAAAAATAATTTGTGATGGCTGTTATCGGCCTCACAAAACGATTCTCGCAAACTCAGATAATTCATCTCAAGCATTAGCCAATGCTAAGTAAACCCAGACTCTATTCATCGTTAACTCTTGCTGTTATGCCTAGTGCATTTTTTAAGGGCTTATCGGGTTTAAGTTACTTGTGTATCAGTTCTGTCAGTCTATTTGTATCAATTTGTAGGTGGTTGTGAGTTTTGTTGCGAAGCCATTCCATATTACGCCTAAGTCGATATACTACAAAAGTGCTATTTAGCTAACGAAAAATGGATTGTTTGTAGATGAGAAGATTTATCCCATGGCTGTGCAGTATGCTTTTTTTAGCAAGCTTGAGTGCTGTTGCCAATGATGCTTTCCTCAAATTAGAACAATCAATTAAAGGGCTTTCTGCTGCAGAATCGATTGCGTTATTAGACCAATTTGATCTTACAGGCAGCAACTTTGATGCTGAATCTCAAGCAAAGTATTATTTTGTTTATGGCCAGCAGTACGAAAAAACTCGCCAGTTGGAATTAGCTATAGCCAGTTATGATAAAGGTATCGCGCTGGTTAGCTCTTTGGCGGTGACTGATATCTTAATTGATAGCTACTTAGAGCGCTCCTTTGCTAAATATCTCCAAACTAACGATCCTGCGGTTTACTGTGAAGATAGAACACTCGCGCTCCATTATGCTCGTCAGCATAACAACTCAGAATTACTCGCTAAGACATTAACTCAAAATGCTTTTTGTTATACAGAGCCTACTACGGTTCAACAGGGCATTGATTTATTAAGCGAAGCGCTGACAGTCGTTGATAAAAGTAGTGCGCTAAACTTGAACCGTAAAGCTTTGATTTATAATGCGACAGGTAATCTTTATCGGCGTGTGGGATTACATCAACAAGGGTATGAAAACTTTGAAAAAGCCTACCTGACTTGGCAGCGTATTAATGACAAAGAAGACATGTTCAATATGCAACACAATATGCTTAGCGAGGCATTAAAGCTAGGGGATTGGGATAAAGCTCAGAAAAGCCTGACGGTGCAGTTCACTTTGGCCAATGAAGCTAAAGATTACAAAGATTTATTATTTTTCGCGCATCTAAATAGCGGCCGCGTGGCGCTAAGAATGAATGATTTTCCCCTTGCTATTGAGCATTTAGAAAAAGCGGTTGCATTACACCACACTTCCAAAGAAAGTTATTTTAAAACCAGCAATTACTTATATCTGGCGTTAGCTTATTTAAGAATTGGTGATGCAGTAAAAGCGGCTGAAATGGCGCGCGCATTCAAACAAGATAAACACTTTAGTCAAAACCAGCAAAGCATGATTTTACAGGCCGATGCCATAATTGCGATGGATGAGGCTAAGCCCATTGAGGCCGTTAATACGCTGCTTGATGTCATTGATTTAGAAAGGGAAGCGAACCAAAGCGTCATTAGCAACCAAGTTATCATTTCTGCGCTTGGTCATAATGACCAATTGGTCAATTTTGAAAATCAATTACTGGCGAATAGGCTTGCTATTAATGAATTAAACTTGGTAGCAGTTGAAGATAAAGAGCGTATTTATCAGCTTAATCTGATGCTACTTTTTGTTTCTGCTGTGGTGTTATTAACCTTGATTATTTTCCTATTGCTCTCGCGGCGATCGTTAAAATTTCGTGCAGAAATCGACTTTCTTACCGGGCTTTATAATCGTGGCCAAACCTTTACCCAAGGTCAGAGCCTCGTTGAAAAAGCGGCAAAAAAACAGCAACCTTTGGCAGTGATCCTGTTTGATATTGATAACTTCAAAACCATTAATGACACTTATGGGCATCATGTGGGCGATCTTGCGCTAAAATCGCTGTCAAAAAGAGCAAAAGCCTTATTAAAAAACAGTGACTTGATAGGTAGGATCGGCGGTGAAGAGTTTTTGATAGTGTTACCCAATACTAATATGGATCAAGCCTTTGCGATATCAGAGCGTTTGCGTCACGGCATAGCATCTCGAGCGTTTCACTTTGACGATATTAGTCTTGATTTAACGGTGAGCATGGGAGTGGTAAATAATATTGATAGCACTAAGTCATTATTTGATTTAGCAAAAATAGCAGATGAAGCACTGTACCGAGCTAAATATGCAGGTAAAAATAAAGTGCACCTTGCTGCTGAGTGCGCATAACCCTTACCAAAAACAGCTTGGCTAATGCAGTCCTATTAGCAAGTGTAATTAGCTAACCTTTAACGCTCTCTTTGCACCGTAATGGTGCAAAGTTTGTTTCAAAATCCTGCATTTATGATCCATTTCTGTGTTTTTTTTAATGTGTTCTTTCCCTTCGGATAAATTATTTAATCAATAAATTCAGTGTCTAATGTTTAGTTTCTAACCATTTTAGTGCAAAGCGCCAAAAGCTGGCATGTAACCTGAAACATTTTTAGGCAGTTGAATAATTGTTTAGGTAATGGAAGGGAATAAATATGACCACAAGACCGCTAATATTTACAGACATGGACGGTACTTTACTTGATCACTTTGATTACAGTTTCTCCAGCGCAATAGCGGTAATTGAAGGATTAAATGAAAAGCAAATTCCTATTATCCCTAATACCAGTAAAACGTTTGCCGAAATGGAAAAGTTTCAGCAAACCATTGGTTTTAACTCACCGTTTATTTCAGAAAATGGCGCAGTGATCTACATTCCCATTGGTTACTTTGACACTCAGCCTCAAGACACCTTTACCCAAGGGTATTATTGGGTAAAAGAATTTTGTGAGCCAAGAAGCCATTGGTTAACCTTACTGGAAACCGAGGCCAAAGCATTTACAGAAGATTACCTTGGTTTTTCATCTCTGACAGCCGAAGAGCTTTGTGAGCTAACGGATTTAACCCCAGAAAAAGCCACTCTGGCCTTGGTAAGGCATTACTCTGAGCCGTTATTGTGGACCGGTGATGACACTCGAAAGCAAGCCTTTATGGCCCATATGAATAGCCTAGGCGCGAATATGCTCCAAGGCGGGCGTTTCTTACATGTTGGCGGCCATACAGATAAAGGCCGCGCCATGGACTGGTTAGCCCAGCAATATGCCAATGCTTATCAAACCAGCGTGCAAACCATTGCCCTCGGTGACAGTGGTAACGACAGCGCCATGCTAGAGGCGGCTGATATTGCCATTCAAATTAAATCTCCCACTCATACTTTTCCAAAAATCGATACCACATCAACACCGATTCAAAGTAGCCAATACGGCCCTAAAGGCTGGGCAGAATGCCTAGAAGCTTTGTTTTTAAACCCAAATTCTTCAACATCATTGAAGCTTGAGGAGGCATAACATGGCTGATTTTTACCAAAATGGCATAGTGACTACCCTACATAATCTGACCCAGCGTACCCATGAAGAGATGGAGCAGGACTTACTTAAATTTGCTAAAACGCGGCCGTTAGGGCTGATTTTACCTTCGCTGTATTCAGAGCTAGAGGGTGAAGCCTTACCTGCAATTATTAGTAAATTAAAAGACGTGCCTTACTTAAATGAAATTGTGATTGGGCTTGATAGGGCCGATAAAGAGCAATATAAACAGGCGCTGGGTTTTTTTAATCAGCTGCCACAACACCATAGAGTACTTTGGAATGACGGCCCCAGACTGCAAGCCCTTGATGCTAAATTAAGTGAGTTGGGCCTTGCGCCGAAAGAGCTCGGTAAAGGCCGTAACGTTTGGTACTGCATGGGTTATATTTTGGCGTCCGGCAAAACGGAATCAGTGGCACTGCATGATTGCGATATTGTCACCTATGAAAAATCCCTGCTGGCAAGATTGTTATATCCGGTGGCCAATCCACAGTTTAATTACGAGTTCAGTAAAGGTTTTTATGCCCGCATGTCCAACGGCAAAATTAATGGCCGCGTGTCTCGACTATTGGTCACGCCATTGATTAAAGCCTTACAAAGAGTGGTGGGTCATAATGATTATTTAGAATATATGGACAGCTTTCGTTATCCATTAGCCGGTGAGTTTTCATTTAGACGTGATGTGTTAAACGATTTACGTATTCCCAGTGATTGGGGCTTAGAGATTGGGGTGCTGAGTGAGATGCATCGTAACTATGCTCATAACCGTATTTGTCAGGTGGACATTGCGGATAATTACGATCACAAACATCAGGATTTATCCCTAGATAATGCGGAAGCGGGCTTATCAAAAATGTCGATTGATATCACCAAGGCGTTTTATCGTAAATTGGCTACCCAAGGGGAAACCTTTAGTACCGAAGCCTTTAGAACCCTAAAAGCGACCTATTATCGTATCGCCCTCGATTATGTGGAAACTTACCATAATGATGCGCTTATGAATGGGCTCACCACCGATATCCATACTGAAGAAAAAGCCGTAGAAATGTTTGCCCAAAATATTGTGACCGCTGGGCAGCGTTTTCTTGATAACCCAATGGAAACCCCTTTTATGCCAACATGGAGCCGGGTGATCAGCGCTATGCCTGATGTGCTTGAGCAGCTCAAAGAAGCGGTAGAGGCTGATAATGCAGAGTTTATGTAATTATGAGTGAGATTTTAGGATACCCGCGAGCAGGGCAAGCTCGCAGGTTTGAAGAGGTCAAAATGGCAGACATTAATGCACTTAAGCAAAAGCTAATTCAGCAGTTAGGTTGTATTTATCAAGATATCACACTAGATGTGTCAGAGGATGATCTTGCTGAGCAATTGATTAACACCATGAATATTAGTGTCGATTGTGATGAGCCACATCCCTATGCCAATCATTGGTCGCAGCACGATGTCATCATGATCACCTATGGTGATAGCATTATTCAAGAGGGGCAAAAGCCGTTATCCATTCTTGCAGAATTTATGGATAACTACCTTGAGTGCATCAATGGGGTGCATATCTTGCCATTCTTTCCTTATAGTTCGGATGATGGCTTTGCTGTAATTGATTACTCAAGTGTCAATGATGCCTTAGGTGATTGGTCGGATATTGAGTTAATTGCCAACAAACGCAGATTAATGTCTGATTTAGTGATTAATCACTGCTCTAGCCGTAGCGCGTGGTTTCAAAACTTCATTAAAGGTGAGGGCCTAGGTCATGATTACTTTTTTACCGCTAAGCCTGAGGATGATTTATCTGCGGTAGTGCGGCCACGGACATCTGATTTACTAAGGCCCACAGATACCGCTAAAGGTCTGCAGCATGTGTGGTGCACCTTTAGTCATGACCAAGTGGATTTTGACTTTAGAAACCCGCAAGTGCTGCTGGAGTTTGTGAAGATCATCAGACAATACCTTGATGCAGGCGTGAATATTTTCCGTTTAGATGCAGTGGCGTTTTTATGGAAAATCGTCGGCACTAAATCGATTAATCTAGTGCAAACCCATGAAGTGATTAGATTACTACGCACCCTTATTGAGCATGCGCAACATAATGCGGTGGTGATCACCGAAACCAACATACCCAATACCCAAAACCTAACCTATTTTGGTAATGCTAACGAAGCCCATTGTATTTATAACTTTTCATTGCCGCCGTTATTGATTAATACCTTGATCACTGGCAGTTGTTTATACCTTAAACGTTGGCAGATGAGTATGCCGCCCGCGCAGGACGGCACCACTTACTTTAACTTTATTGCCTCCCACGATGGTGTAGGGCTAAGGCCTGCTGAAGGCTTATTAGATGAGGATGAAATTAACACCCTAGTGGAAACCATGGTGTCATTTGGCGGCAAAATATCTAGCCGCACCTCTGAAGAGGGGGAGCAAAAGCCCTATGAAATGAACATTGCTTTAATTGACGCCTTACAAGGCACAGTGAAAGGTAAAGATGAGTTTGGTTTAGCTCGCTTTAGCTGCGCCCACGCGATTATGCTGGGGCTTGAGGGCATACCAGGTATTTATATTCATAGCTTGTTAGGCACTGGCAATGATTATGAAAAGCTAGCCAATACCTCCCATAACCGGGCTATTAACCGTCATCGCTGGGACTATGAAGAGCTAAGTCGATTATTGGCCGATGATAATAATCAGCACAGTAAAGTGCTGGCATCATTAACTAAGCTAATTAGTATTCGTACACGGCAGCGAGCATTTAACCCTAATGCGACCCAGTTTACGTTGCATTTAGGTTTACAGTTATTTGGTTTCTGGCGTCAAAGCCGTGATAGACGACAAAGTATTTTTTGTATCAGTAATATTACCGATCAAGTGATGGAGCTGCCGTTGGCTGAACTGAATTTAATTGGCACTGAAACCTGGTTTGATCTCATTGATGGTGAGGTGATTGCAGACATTAACGCAGTGATGTTACTTGAGCCCTATCAAACGGTGTGGATCAGTAACGTGGCTTAGTGAAAAAAACAATAGTTTAAAAATAAAACAACTTAAAACCAGCAACCTAAAGCAAAGGGCTAACTTTGCTTTAGGTTAGCTGTTTATATCGTTATTTTTTAGCTAAAGTGCTGTTACTTAGCTAAAGTATATTGCTTTAAAATACCTTCTAAACCATTCGAAGAGTCATTTAAATTGGTGGCGATATTAACTGATCGCTGCGCACTATCCTTGATGCTTTCTGCTTGACCGCGAATATCTTTAAGCTGGCCAGCAATATCTCGCGCTGCCGCACTTTGCTCCTCTGATGAGGTTGCTATTTGGCTACTCATATCAAACACATGGCTAATAGAGCCAACCATTTGATCCACATCGTTACCGACAGACTCAATGGCATTACGGCCTTTATCTGCCTGCGCCACAATATCGGTGGTGATGTGCGAAAGAGTATTAGTGTCTTGCTGCAGTCCCTCAATCATGGTTTGAATTTCAACCGTGGCTTGCTGGGTGCGACTGGCTAAGGTGCGCACTTCATCAGCAACCACGGCAAAGCCTCGACCTTGCTCACCGGCGCGAGCCGCTTCAATAGCAGCATTTAGGGCTAACAGGTTGGTTTGTTCTGAAATGCTGTTAATGGTGGTGACCACAGCGCCGATATTAGCGGCGGCGGTAGATAACTCAGCCACTGAGCTTGAGGCTTCTGAAATTCTGCCTGTTAAGGTGCTAATACGGGTAACGGCTTCAGTAATTTGCACCTGGCTGTTATTAGCTTGGGCTGAGTTGAGCTGAGTCTGCTCAGAGGTATTCGAGGCATTGTGGGATACTTCCTCAATGGCTGCGGTCATTTGCGCCATAGCAACTGATACCGTATCTAAAAAATCATGTTGGTACTGGGTTAACTGCTCACTTTGTTGCGCCTGTTGATTAAACTCAACCGCAGCACCAGCTAGTGTTTCAGCATTAACTGCAATGGCTGACACCATTTCACTCATATTATCGGCGCTGCGATCAATTTCACGGGCGATTAAACTAAAGTCATCACTGCCAAAAAAGTTAAGTCGCTGGCTTAAATCGCCATCTGCAAGGCGCTTAATGGCAATATACATATCCCATAAGCCGCCACCAAGGGAGGTCGAAATCCAATAGCAAACCAGATAAAAGGGCAATAAGCTCAACAAGGCCATCATTAACATAGTGCTGGCATCTGACTTGGCTGTGCTTTCGAATTGGGCGACATTAAGGGTGGTTATTAGGGTTTGATTACCTACAGCTGCGCTAACAGTAATGTTATCGCCGCTGCGTTTGGTGGCGCTCATATAACCGACAGAGGCATTTATTTGTCGGGCAAAATCAGCCAGTGCATCGCCTGATAAGTTTTGGGCATTGGCACTGTGGGCATAGGCATCAATAGTTGTTTGGGCAAATTGTTGCGATGCCTGATTTATGTGGGCCTTATTATTAAAGTAATTTGTCAGTGCAATGGCGGTGGTAAGTAAGGTGACGAGCGAACATACCAGCCAAAATTTACCATTTAGGCTGAGTTTAATTAGTACTGCATCGACTTTGCGAAAGCTAATTTGTTTCATGTTACATCCTCGGCGCAAGCCATATTCTGGATTTCTTACAAATAAAAAAGAATCGCAACGTTATTTGAAGGTGAATAAATTGCGTTTGATCCCAGCATTAAACCATTAGGTTTATGACTTCATTCTCAAAAGAAAGCGCCATACAAATATATCGGCAATTGGCGGCAAAAGTTTAATCAAAATGTTGTTTATAGCTGATTGAAAACAGAGGGGGGAAATGGTCGATAAGCTGTAGTGAAGGGGGAATTAAGATCTTATATTTATTATGGTTATTTTATCATGGGGTTTTAAAGTCGCTAGTTTGACTTATTGCCAGCGGCGCTGCTTATATTTTAAACTTAATTTTACTGGTTTACTTTGTCGCTAGCGGTAATTAGGCCACAAACACAAATACAAATAAAAGTACAAATAGTGAAGGATAACTATTTTAAGCCAGATATGGATATCGATGACTTCCTATCAGACCTTCATTGCTGTTTTCTTGTATTCACTTTTAATGTTTTTAATAAACGCCACTAAACTCATACACCAGTTCTGTACCTAGCACTCACAGTGCGAATTGGATGTGTATAAAGGAATTATCCATGAGCCAAGACACGGAATTAGTCATCAATGAAATTACCCAAGATGCGAAAAATATGGCGCGACTATGTTGGGTTGGCACCTTGTTTTTCGGCTTCATTCCGGCGCTGGTATTGTTGTTTGTGAAACAAGATGATGACTATATCCAAGCACAATCAAAAGAGGCGTTGAATTGGTTTCTCACTGGTGTCGTTGGTTATAGTATTAGTTTTATTCTTTTCTTTAGCTTAATGGGAGTCATGCTTACTTTAGTATTGGCTATCAGTCATTTGGTCTTTTGTACCATAGGCGCTTTAGCCACTTCCAAAGGCGACAGTTTCCGCGTGCCCTTAGCCTGCGATTAATTAAGTAAACTGAAGTCAAATCCCATGGTGACAGTTTTAGGGGCTGAAAAATGTATATAGCAGCCACTAGGGCCTTTATCGCGTGTCAGTAATGGGCTTTTTCAGTAATTTACGTTGCAGCGTTCTTCTGTGCATCCCCAATAGCCTTGCCGTGGCAGAAATGTTGCCATTATTGGCGGTCAGAACCTGTTGAATATGCTCCCACTCTAGTAGCTTGGGCGAAATCGGCTGCTCAGACAATAACGGCTCATTTTGCTCATTGGGGCTAACATTGAGGGCGTTTAATAAGGTTTGGGTATCAACGGGTTTGGCTAAGTAATTGTCGGCACCTAATCTGATGGCTTCAACTGCAGTGGCAATACTGGCGTAGCCTGTTAGTAATACGATTAATGCGTTAGGCAGGTATTGGCGCAGCGGGGTGATTAACGCTAAACCATTCTTATCGGCCAATTTCATGTCTAATAAAATATGACTCGGTGCATGCTGGCGGGCTTTTAATAAGCTTTGCTCCGCACTGTTACATTGCACGCAGTTAAATCCATGACGGCTTAAGCGGCTGGCGAGCACGGCGGCTAAGGCGCTATCATCTTCAATAATGAGTAAGTTATTCATACCTAATAAGCCTATTTTTCTATGGGTAAGGTTACAGTGGCAATCATGCCTTGCTCTGGGTTGGGTTGTAGGGTTAGTTTGCCGCCTAAGCGCTCAAAACTGGCATGGCTTAATAACACTGCAATCCCTAAGCCTTTGGGGCTTTCAATCATTTTATGGCCAAGTTTTTCCAGCAAACTTTCAGACATACCTTCACCAAAATCGTAAATGCCAATGCTTAGCCCAACTTGTTTATCTAAGGTGATTTTTATCGCTACTTTTTGGGTTTGAATATTTTCCTGACTGGCTCTGGCGGCATTTTCAATTAATGCCAATAATGCCGGTAATAGACTCATATCGGTGAGAATTTCTACTCGGTCAGCGTTGTCAGCCAGGGTTAAAGACAGCTGAATTTCAGGCATGAGTAAATTAACTTGCTCTTGCAGGCTACTGGTTAAATTATTCACGGTTTGCGAGTGCATTTTTTCCGATCGAATAGACTCGGTGGCCTGCCTTAAATCTGTTAGGCTTTTCTCGCAGCGATTCAGCGCCTTATTCATTTCAAGCTGTAAGTGACCCGCTTGATTATCTTCGCCAAGCTCTTCTAATAATAGCCTTAAAGTGGCCAGTGGCGTAGCCAATTGGTGAGCCATTTGTGCTGATACTGTGCCCAGCGCCAATAGCTTTTCTTGGCGCATTTGCGCTTCGCGCAAGTAATGTAATTGGGCGTTTTTTTGGCGAATTTTTTTAGCAATAAACGCCACCGTGGTGGTGAGTACTAATGCTGAAATAACAAAGTTAAACCACATGCCTAAGTAGTGGGAACTCATGTCCATACCATGGTGCATGCTGTGATCGGGTTGAGTAAAAATCATCGCACTGTAGGCGGCGGTAGAAATAAGCGCCAAACACCAAGGGGCCCATTGTGGCAACATGACAGCAGCGATGGCGATAGGCAATAAAAGCAATGAAATAAAGGCATTAGCTGAGCCACCAGTACAATACAGCCATATAATCCAAAATAGGGTATCTAGCAATAAGGTGGCAAACAATAATTGGTTTTGGTTAATGGCGTAACGAACGCGAAAGCCAATAGCGACATAGACAGCTTCAACAGCAAGAATAAAGTTGAGTTCCATTGGTGGGGCGGTTAAGCCAAATAACTGAGTCGCAAATAAGATCAAGCCTATTTTTAATAGCCAATAAATGAGCCGTAATGCGGATAGTTGTGCTGTTGGCGTGCCCATTAAAGCCGCTGATTTTGCGACGTTATTATTGTGGATTTTATTATTATTGATTTGATTATTGGTCACGTTGTTATTGTTTACCTTTTTTATTTTTAGTGGGGTAAATAACTTGGTATAAGTGATGATACATTAATTGAATTATGCAGACTTTAACATCACATCTTGTTTATTTTGTGCGGAGGAGCAAAGCAAGCGTTTTAGGCGGTATTCCCTTTTGCATCAATGAAATATATTTATCTTTTTCGCCAGCTTTTTATAGTAAAAAGCCAAACTATGATGCTGTTATCCAATGCCCAGTAGTATTAAATGCCCAGTAGTATTAAATGCCCAGTATCAATTACCCAGTATCGATGACCTAGGCTGAAATTATTAACTCATAAAGCGATAATATGGTTTATATCGTTCTGTTTTAAAAGGTTAATTTGACTTGCTAATATCAATCGTGGTTATATTTTAAACCTTGAGTGCCACTGTGATGCTTTAATCAAGCTGTTATTGGGCATTAAGTATCAATATAGATAGTAAAGGACAACTATTTTAAGCCCTGATATGGATATCAATCATATCCTTTCAGATCTGCTGGATAGTGTTTATTACTTTTTCTATTTGCTACGAACTAAATACTAAATACCGCTAAAGTCTTGCACCCAGTTTTAGTGGGTTCATTGGGTGTCTATAAAGGAATGAATAATGAGCGAAAATACCGACGTAGTGATAAATGAAATTTCACAAGATAGTAAAAATATGGCGCTGTTGTGCTGGATTGGTACCATCTTTTTTGGGTTTATCCCCTCGTTGGTGTTGTATCTAGTCAAAGAAGATGATGCATACCTTAGAGAGCAGTCTAAAGAGGCGCTGAACTGGTCAATTACTGCCACCATTGGTTATTTCATTTCGTTCATTCTTACTTTCATTTTAATTGGGGTGTTATTTACCTTGGTATTGGGCGTTTGTCATTTGGTCTTTTGCATTATGGGCGCGATTGCCACATCAAAAGGTGATAACTTTCGCGTGCCATATACTTTGCGATTAATTAAGTAAATCTGCTGTCAGTTATTGAGCCATTAATGGCTCAATAACGTCTATTAACAACGAAAGGATATTGTTGTGGAAAGTAATGTTTTTGACCGTCGCAATACAGACGACACCCTGATCAGTCCCACTTTTTATAATCTTGTTATTGGCTTAACACTCTGCTGGGGCTTTGGCGTTAATTGGTGGATGGTGACAAATATTTCACCGCAAGCAATTGCAGATATTAATTCGTGGGTGTTTTTTATCGGGTATTTTGCGTCATGCTTTTTGGGTGTTTATCTATTTTCCTCATCTGATAAACCCATTGTTAGTTTTGCTGGCTACAACTTTGTGGTGGTGCCATTTGGCTTCATTATTAATTTAGTGGTGAGCCAATATGATGCCGCATTAGTATCAGAAGCCATTCGGATTACAGGGCTAGTGACTATCGGCATGATGTGTCTAGGAACGTTATTTCCGGCGTTTTTTAGCAAAATCGCTGGTGCGCTAACCATTGCTTTATTGTTAGTGATTGTCGTTGAGCTGATTGAAATATACGTGTTTGGTATTCATCACGGCATATTAGATTGGATTGTGGTGCTGATTTTTTGTGGCTACATAGGCTATGACTGGGGCCGTGCCAATCAAATTCCGAAAACAGTAGATAATGCTATTGATAGTGCTGCAGCCCTGTATATGGATATCATTAACTTGTTCCTTAGAATTTTGCGTATTCTGGGTCGTAAGTAAAATCGAGTAAGGCGACACCAACAGAGCCATAAGGCGCTGTTGGTGTCAGTCAGATCATCCAAGGAGAAGCCTGTTGCAACTCGTAAAGCCAAGTGGCTACTACCAGCAAAGCTATATTGATTATATTACCGAGCTAGGGGATGAAGAGCGCTACCCGTTTCCGCTTGATTTTGACCACAGTGATTTTGGCGCAATGCTCGAAAAAAATCAGTGACTTTGCCCGCGGGCAGAATTTACCTGCAGGTTATGTGGCCAGTGAAACTTATTGGTTAGTGGAAGGTGATGAGCTCTTAGGTGTCGCCAATTTACGCTTAACTCTCAATGATAATATTCGTTATTGTGGCGGCCATATTGGACTCGGTATTCGACCGTGTTTTCGAGGTAAAGGCTTAGGGGTTGAATTGCTGGCGCAAACTATCGCATTGGCAAAGGGTAAAGGCATCAATGAGCTGCATATTCATTGTTATAAGCACAATCTTGCCTCGGCAAAAATGATCATCGCCAATGGTGGGGTGCTTGATTCTGAAATTGAATTAGATACTCAAAGCAATGAGAAAAATCAGCAAGATAACGCTGCGGCAATAATACAGCGCTATCGAGTATCTTGAATTAGAGTTAACTCGCGAGCTGGCTGACGGCTTGAGTGAGTTTTTCGGCAAGTTCTGGGTTCGTTAATGTACCTGTTTCTACATCAAAATTTTGATAAAAGCTGGGTACCGACAAAGTGCCTTTTACATCAGCGGCAAAGTAGGGCGCTGATGTGGTTGCGGCGGTTAATACCGTGTTAGCGCCGCCAGGGCCTGGTGAAGTGGCTAATAATAGCGTTGGTTTGTATTGAAATAGTTTTTGATCAATACGTGATGTCCAGTCAAACAGGTTTTTGTAGGCTGCAGTGTAAGAGCCATTATGCTCTGCAAATGAAATCACTAAAGCATCTGCCTGGGTGATTTTATCAAAAAAGGCTTGTGCCAATGCAGGCTTGCCTAACTCTTTTTCTCTATCTTCGCTAAATAATGCTATTTCATAATCGTTAATATCTAACAATTCTACTTCCGCGCCATCGACTAAGTTAGCGGCTAAGTTAGCGGCATAATTTGCCAATGTTTTGTTGATTGAATGACGACTGCTGCTTGCTGCAAATGCTAATATTTTCATGTTATTGCCTTATTTAAATCGCTGATATTTTAAACACCTAAAACCAAAGCGATGGATGACTAAAGTGTGTTTGCTATTAACTTATGCAGCTACTGTACGGCTTTTTTGCGGATTGATTAAGTTAGTTGTTGGATATTTATTGTTTCCAAATGACTCGTAATAGTGGTTTTTTAAGCTATTTTAATCTTTATTGGAATGAATGACGCCGTTATAGTGGCACAAATACAGTAACAATGGCGAGCGTGATGGATCAAGGTACAAAGCTATTTGATGGTGTGGTGATTTTTACCCAAGTGATCGAGCTTGGGAGCTTCTCGTTAGCGGCAGAAAAAACCGGCCATTCCACTTCTTATGTCAGTAAAACTGTCACAAAGTTAGAGCAGCGGCTTAATACTCGATTATTGCATCGCAGCACGCGTTCGCTGAGTTTAACCGCCGAGGGCAAGCTGTTTTATCAGCAATGTCAGCAAATGGTCGCCGATGCCCAAGCGGCAATCAATATGATCGATAGCAGCTTAATGACCCCCAACGGCACTCTAAAGATTAGCTGCCCAGTGACCTTTGGCTTGCAATATTTACAACCCATTTTGTCTTTGTATATGCGCATGTATCCCGAGGTAAAGCTAGACATTGATTTTAGCGATCGCCATGTGGACTTAGTGCAAGAGGGCTATGATTTAGCGATTCGAGCCACCGGACAATTAACTGATTCGAGTTTAATCTGTAAACGTATTGGTCAATTTCATGCGCATGTTGTGGCAACGCCGCAATACCTTGCCACACACGGAACCCCGCAAGTACCCAGCGAGTTAACTGAGCACCAATGTATTTGCTATAGCAATTTAAAGCAGCCAGATCGCTGGCTGTTTGAACATGCTGATGGTCGCTCAGAAACGGTAACTGTGGCGCAAGTGATTGGTTGTAATAATGCCGATATGGAACTGGCGATGGTGCTCGATCATCACGGTATTTGCCGCTTACCCTCATTTTACTTAACAGCAGCGCTTGAAAAAGAGCAGCTCAGCATACTGTTTGAAGATTACATTCAACCTCAAATCGACATATATGCGGTTTATCCCAGCCGTAAGCATTTATCCCCAAAAGTTCGCAGCTTTATCGACTTGCTGGTGGAGCATATGTCTGTTTACTAAATATAATACTGGCTAGCTTGTGTAACTGTTGTGGACTACTTAGTTTGAAGTTTTTCATCTGCACAGCATTCATTTTGTAAAAAACCAATCACAGATTCGAGCTGCTCAAACTCTGCCACGCAGAATAAAGTACGGCCTTCACGTCGTTGCGAAATCAAGCCAGCAGAGGCTAAACTAGATATGTGATGAGAGAGCGTCGAGCCTGGAATCGCTAAAGCTTCTTGTAACCCACCGACAGCAATGCCCTGATAACCCGCGCGAACCACTTTATTATAAATGGTAAGCCGTGTTGGATGGCCTAATTCTTTCAATGCTTTAGCGATAGTTTCAATTTCCATAACCATACCTCTTGTAAATTATATTTCGATAATACTAGAAATATCTTGTTCTATCCAGTTCAACGTATTATATTTCGACTATTCTAGAAATACAGTTTTAGGTAGTAATATGGTTGATTTAAATTTCATCAATATGGACATGCTCAAAGAAACACTCAACATGTTTGCGTTCTTAGCAGTTGAGCTAACGATTTTATTCTTAGCGATTAGCTATTTTGTGGGGGTATTGCAGCACTATATTCCACCGGAAAAAATTCAACGTATTTTGAGTGGTAAAAATGGTCGAGGTTACTTCATTGCAGGTTTACTTGGGGCAATAACCCCATTTTGTTCTTGTTCAACGATTCCTTTTTTAAAAGGGTTATTACGCGCCAAGGCAGGTTTTGGCACCATGATGGTGTTCCTATTTGCTAGCCCGCTGTTAAACCCGATTATTATTGGTTTATTTGCGGTGACTTTCGGCCTTAAAGTGACCTTGTTTTACTTCGTCATCGCTATGGGCGTATCTGTGATTGCGGGCATTACGCTTGAAAAGCTGGGCTTTGAAAAGTATGTCAAACCTGAAGCGTATATTGCGCCTGAATCAACAGGTTGTGGCAGCAGTTGCGGCGCTAAAGCGCCAGCCGTCAGCAAATGGCGCAAAATTTGGAACAGCACTTGGGCTGACTTTAAAACGGTGTTGCCTTACTTAATCGGTGGTATTGCGATTGGCTCGATAATATACGGATTTATGCCTACGGAGTTTGTGGCTAGTGTGGCTAGCGAAGATAACTGGTTTGCGATTCCAATAGCGGCAGTGGTTGGCATTCCACTGTATATTCGCGCTGAAGCGGTAATCCCATTAAGCGCCGCATTGGCAGCCAAAGGGATGGGTTTAGGTGCTGTTATGGCGTTAATTATCGGCAGCGCAGGGGCGAGTTTAACTGAGGTTATTCTACTGAAATCGATATTTAAAAATCAGATGATAGCCGCATTTTTAGTGGTAATTTTATCTATGGCGATGTTGGCAGGTTTTGCTTACCAATGGATCTTTTAGTAAATGGCTAAACGCTCAAGATAAGTGCCTAAGATAAGCGTCGAGGCTAAGCTTTAGCCGTTTAGCTAACAATCAAAAAAGGAGGCAAATAATAATGCCTCCTTTTTCTTTTACCTAGATTTAGCCTTTACCGAGCTTTAGCTTTTAGCTCGATTTAGCTATAAGCACCGCTAGAATATTGTAGTTCATAGCTGTGGCTATAAATTTCGATGATATTTCCAAATGGATCTTCCATATAAATCATGCGGTATGGCTTTTCACCCGGGAAGTAATAACGTGGTGCTTTCATGCGTTTTTTACCGCCAGCAGCGACAATTTTGTCTGCTAATTCTTCAACGTTTGGATCTTGAACCGAAAAGTGGAAAATACCGGTTTTCCAATATTCAAAGTTATCTTCAGGTTGTTGCTGATTTTTAAATTCAAACAGTTCAAGGCCAATGCGATCGCCCGTAGACATGTGGGCAATTCTGAAGCGCTCCCAGCCGGGACCAAATACGTCGGTACACATCACCCCGATTGCGCTGTCATCTTCTTTTACTTCGGTAGGCTCCATGATCACGTACCAGCCGAGGACTTCACTATAAAACTTAACCGCTTCTTCTAGATTAGGCACTGACACCCCAATATGAGAAAAAGTACGCGGGTAGGGATTGTTGGTGTTGAATTTATCATTACCCATTGCGCCAGCAACCTTGGTTGGCTCAGTGCCTGTGGCTGCCATAACTGATGCGGCAGTAGTGGCGGCAACAGCGGCTGCAACGCCCACGCCCATTGTTTTTAGCATGTTTCTGCGGCCTAGGTTTAAGTCGTTATTTTTAGCATTGCTGCTGTCATCGTGGTTGCTCATGGTGTATTCCTCATTAACTGGTGTAAATTTGATGAGCGAATTGTATACAGACAAGGTTTTAATGAAAAATTATCAATATTTATAGAAACAATAAAATTATGTAATGTTGGTTTGCTTTGAGTGACGTATTAACCCTATGGGTTAAATAAAGCTCATGAGCAGGTGCCTTCATGGGTAAGCTTGCGGCTGTTAACTGCTTTTAATGATAAAGCGCTTTCTATTTGTGGCTAATCTGGTAGATATAGTTTTTAGCTTACTGTTTGCTACATAGAAGCGCGAACGGCTTACTGTAGTGTTTTAGCCGTCATACTCATTTAAAGGCCGTGATCTATTATGAAATCTGTATTCGATTATTTACGCTTAATACTATTTGTCTCAGGGGTATTACTTGGCGTGCAAGTGCCTGCTTTTGTTGATCAGTATGGTCAGCGATTGCAAGCTCATACCCAAGAAGCAAAATTGAGTTTAGCCGAGTTTGAGCAAGATGCAGATCGATTTTTTGCTGGTGATATTCAACAGCTCATAGCCCATTATCAGCATAACCCTGACCAAGTTTTTAGTGCAGGTGGCGACAGTATTCAAGCCATTTATCAACGTTATCAGTTGCTAAATGGGGCACTTATGCAGTTCAATCAAACGGCTTTTAGTGGTTTTGAACAGGTGGCATTTGAGCCAATGAAAGATATACGCCAAGAGGTATGGCACAACTTTAGCCATACCATCATGCTCGATACACGGGCGATAACCATAGGTTTAGTGCTCGGTTTTTTATTATCACTGATATGTGAACTTTGTTTGCTGGGTTGTGGCAAAGGCTGTCGACATGCATATCGAGCACTAAAACCGATATCGGTTAAAGTGAGCTCACAATAAGCTCAAGGCGAACAACAGCTAAAGCCCATACAGTTACTCAGTGTTTGTAACGCCGCTTTAGCGCTATGCTGTTGAGCACATTATTCAATAAATAAGGATTTACCATGATTGAACAAGGACACACGTTACCGGCAGGCACCTTAGGCGAATTAACCGCAACAGGCATGGTAAGTCATGATGTTAGTACGTTATTTTCTGGTAAAAAGGTGGTGTTATTTGCTGTACCGGGTGCTTTTACACCCACTTGCTCAGAAGCGCATTTACCGGGTTTTGTGGTGCTTGCTGATCAACTTAAAGCTAAAGGGGTTGATGCCATTGCTTGTGTATCTGTCAATGATGCCTTTGTAATGAAAGCCTGGGGGGATGCGCAAAATGCCAGTGAACTCATGATGCTAGCAGATGGCGATGCAAGTTTTACCAAAGCATTAGGTTTAGATATGGATACCGCAGGCTTTGGCGGTATTCGCTCCCAGCGTTATGCGATGATTGTCGATAATGGTGTGGTAACCAGCTTAAATGTGGAAGCGCCAAAGTCTTTTGAAGTCAGTACTGCAGAAGCGATATTGAGCGCTCTGTAAAACTGCATGTAAGAATGCTTCTATCAGCTTGGCTGATTTGTATGCCTGAGTTGTAGCTATGAGTCGTCAATTAATGAAGCCAGCGCTGATGTCGCTGGTTTTTTTATTTGGCTTATACTGAATTGCTATTTTTCTAATCACTCAAGGATAAAAGAGTCGAAAAACATTGATCTAAATCAAATGCATGTTTAATATCTATCAAAACATGCATTATGAATACATATTAGAGGTTGTTTATGTTAGATCAACATACGATTGACGTTGTTAAAAGCACCATTCCCTTATTAGAGTCAGCTGGTCCTGCGCTGACGACGCATTTTTATCAACGTATGTTTGAACATAATCCCGAGTTAAAAGATGTATTTAACTTGACCCATCAGCATTCTGGCGGACAACCGCTTGCCTTATTCAGTGCGGTTGCCGCATACGCAAAAAATATCGATAATCTTGCCGTGCTAGGCTCAGCAGTGGAGCGCATTGCCCATAAGCATACGGGTTTTTTAATTAAACCTGAGCAATATGCCATTGTTGGTGGTCACCTGTTAGCCACCCTGGAAGAGCTAGGTGGTGAAGCGGTTACAGAAGAAGTACTCACGGCCTGGGGCAAGGCTTATGGTTTTCTGGCTGACATCTTCATCAACCGCGAAGCTCAGCTTTACCAACAAACTGCAGCAGCTCAAGGCGGCTGGGAAGGGACTCGTCGTTTTGTCATAAAGTCGAAAACCCCAGAGTCAACGCTGATCACTTCGTTTTTGTTAGTGCCTGAAGATGGTGAGGAAGTGATCAACTTTATTCCTGGTCAATACTTGAGTGTGTCGCTTGAGCATGATGAACTTGAATTTAAAGAAATTCGTCAGTATTCGTTATCAGATGCGCCTAACAGCAATACTTATCGCATCAGTGTGAAGCGAGAAGCGGGCGGTAAAGTATCTAATCTGCTCCATGATCATTATCAGCAAGGTGATGTCCTTGATGTGGTTGCGCCAGCAGGCGATTTTTCGCTGATAGCAGATGAAAGCCCGGTAATTTTGATTTCAGCAGGTGTGGGTCAAACGCCGATGATGAGCATGTTAAACCAGCTTATTGCTCAAAAATACGCAAATAACATCACTTGGATACATGCTTGTGATAATGGCGCAGTACATGGCTTTAAAGAGGTAATTAAGGCAAAGACAATCGCTAATGAGCAGCTGCAAAGCTATGTTTGGTATCGTGAGCCAGCAGCACAGGATTTACCAGCAGAAGATTTTGATTTTGAAGGTACTGTAGAACTCGAAAAAATCGCTGAGCATATGTTACCCAATGGGCAATATTACTTCTGTGGTCCTATTGGTTTTATGAAAGCCGTTAAGCAGCAATTATTAGCGCTTAATGTGCCAGAATCACAACTGCATTATGAAGTATTTGGCCCTCATGCTGATTTATAATGGCTGAGGCTTAACTAAAAAAGCGACTCTATGAGTCGCTTTTTTTTATGCTTATTTTTGGGTATTAATGACGGCTAATAGGCAGCCACACTTGGGCATGCAGCCCGCCTTCTGGGCGGTTTTTAAGGAGGATCTTACCGTGATGCCTATCGATAATACGTTTAACTATCGCTAACCCTAACCCTGAACCCACAGAGCCTCTAGCGCTATCGCCTTGGGTAAATGGCTGGAATAGTTCATCAATTTTAGTTTCATTAATACCAGGGCCATTATCTTCAACAATAAAGCTGACGTATTTGGCTTTATGGATTGAGCTAATTTTTATCCAGCCGCCACCGTAGCGAAAGCCGTTTTCAACAAGATTACTTAATACCCGTTTAATGGCCACACTTTGAAAGGACACCATAGGGCCTTCTTGCAATTGCAGCTCGATATCACCTTGTCGATGCATTTCTTGTTGGGCGATTTCGCGAATAAGGCGGTTGATATCATTGGGTTCCCGGGCGCTTTCTTGGTCATGGCGCACATAGGCAATAAACTGATTAATGATGTCGTCCATGTCTTCAATATCGGTGATGATGCCATCTTTTAGATATTGATCTTCTTCCACCATCATTTCAGATGCTAGGCGAATACGTGTCAGTGGCGTACGTAAATCGTGGGAAATCCCCGCCATCAATAGCGCGCGATCTTGCTCCAACTGCTTCATGCTGTGAGACATTTGATTAAAGGCGTGAGTCACTTCAACGATTTCAGAAGAGCCGCTTAAGGGCAATGGCGCAGGAAATTCCCCTTTTGATACTGTAAAGGCCGCTCGCTGTAGGCGTTTAAGTGGTTTATTAAGACGCCGAGCAAATAACCAGCCTCCAGCGACACTTAAGGCGCCAATAACCAATAAATATAAGGTCAGTGGCGATAAATCATTTTCGTTTAGGCCAGTCAGCGGTACTTTAATCCACACCGAGGTGGCTTGAGGTGGACGGATCCACACTTCTAACTGAGTCCCTTGGGAAAAGCGCACTTCTGCTTCTCCGCCTAAATACTCAGACATTTGTGCAGATAAAAATCCATAGTAGGTCGCACTGTCTACCCCAGCTTCAATGGCGCCTTGTTGGTTATAGACTTTCATCTCATCGTCACGCACTTTGGCGTTTAGGGCATCGACAATGGTGAGGTGTTCACGGCTGATCTCTACGCCATCAATAAATAATAAGTTGATTTGCCGTGCGATCAGTTGATTGATTTGTTCGTAACTGGGTTTAATGAAATAAACCGTCACCGATAAGTAAGACACCAGCTGATTAATCAGTAGCAAGCTACCAATTAATAGTACGGTTTGACTGAATGAATTACGTGGCAGGAAACGCTGCCACCATTTCAGTTTTATGGCTTGAGCTTGGCTAATAAGGCTTAACCTCGAGCGGTGCCGTCAGGCACGAACACATAACCTAAACCCCAAACCGTTTGGATATAGCGGGGATTAGCAGCATCGACTTCAATTAAGCGGCGCAGACGGGATACTTGTACGTCAATTGAGCGCTCAAGTGCAGAGTAGTCACGGCCACGGGCAAGGTTCATTAGTTTGTCCCGCGATAGTGGCTCCCTAGGGTGTGAAACCAACACTTTTAATACCGCAAACTCGCCACTGGTTAAGGCAATGCTTTTATCTTCATGAAACATCTCACGAGTGGCGAGGTTAAGGGAAAACTCACCAAAGCTAATGACTTCTTCTTGTTGCGCTGGCGCACCTGGTACTTCAGCCGTTTGACGGCGCATAACGGCTTTAATACGTGCGAGCAATTCCCGCGGATTAAACGGCTTAGGTAAGTAATCATCAGCGCCAAGCTCTAGACCAATAATACGGTCAACTTCGTCGCCTTTGGCGGTCAGCATAATAATAGGAATGGGATTTTCTTGTTGGCGTAAGCGGCGACAAATCGATAATCCATCTTCACCGGGAAGCATTAAATCTAACACTAACAGGTGGAAGTTTTCTCGCTCTAATAAGCGGTCCATTTGCTCGGCATTTGCTGCACTGCGAACTTGGTAACCTTGCTCCAGCAGATAACGTTCCAATAATGATCTGAGTCGCATGTCATCATCGACAACGAGAATTTTAGATGTTTCTTGGCCCATGACATATCCTTTGGCTAAATTTCGGCACTAAATACAGTTATTAAGCTAAATATAGCGACTTTATAAGAGTGCAAACAAGCGCTGGATGAATTGTTTGCTAATTGTGAGGGGTAATATGATCAATAACAAGGATTAAGTCTATGAAAAAAAGTGATTTTAATGGCATTAAATTGATTAAGGGAAATTGTAACTAAATCAGTTTTTACGCAATAAGGTTGAACAGGAGTCAATCACGCCATCATCATTACTGTCCAATAAAAAAATAAGCTGGTTATCGTGCAGCTTAATATTAAACGCGGCAGCGGCGATATCATTTAAGCGGTTAAAGCCGATTTGTTGGTTATCATCGTATTCAGCTTGAAAGTAGACTTCGCCTGAGTCCATTTGGTGTTGATATTGACCCCACTCCATGCCGGTATTTTCATCATCATGATCCAAGTTGATTTGTAATTGCACATACAAGCCATTATTGAGCATCAATACCGCAAATAAATCATCGAACTCCTGATTGTACCAATAACCTTCAATACTTTGAGCCTGCAGCTGATGATATTCAATAATGACATCAATTGAGCTGTCGCTTTGGGAGTCCATATTGAGCTGTAAGCGCTCGGCACTGGCACTGGCATTGATATAGACATGGCTTTTACTACGGTCAGTGAGCAATGTTATCAAGCCTTCTGCAGGATTATTACTGAAGGTAGGGTTAAAACTAATGATCAGCGGTAAGTCAGCAAAGTTGCTGCTTTCAGATAAGGTATAACTGCCCCATTCGGCAAAGCTATTTTCAGGCTGGAGTAGGTCAAGCCCCAGTTGCAGGTAGGAGCCGTCTTCATTGATTTGTAATAGCTCAATGTAATCTGTTTGCTGATTGAGCCAGTTACCGACAATATTTTGCGGTACATAGCTCAGCGCCATTAGCTTAAAGCTAACAACAAGCAGTCCAACAGCCCAAAAGATTTTACTGTACATAAAAAATCCTTTTATTCATCTTATTCAAAGCTCGCTTCCATGCAGGTATTAGGGGGAGAATGGACTTTTGCTTGAAAGCTCAGCGATTTGGCTATAGACAGTACTATTATCAGCGCTTGAACCAAGATTAAAAACTAAGCGCTAAAGCACTATATATCGTTAAGGCCAGCTAAATAAATACAACTTTAAGTCTAGTTAAATATATCGATAGGGCAAATGTTAGTCGCTAAAACAGCCTTAAACTGCATGCTTTGCAGTGCAAAATTCTACTTTTGTTTGAGGCTTTGAGGTTTTCTATTAGCTAAACGGTGTAGGATATTTTATTGATATACCAATCTTGGGGGCCATTGGGGGTGGGAACAACGGCATCATCATCGATTTCTTTTTTCAATAATGCCCGCGCCATGGGTGAATCAATGGAGATATAGCCTTTGGCATCGCCATAAATTTCATCGGGACCAACTATACGAAATGCCAGTGTGTCGCCAGCATCATTTTCAATTTCGACCCAAGCGCCAAAGAACACTTTACCTTCTTGCTCAGGAGCATACTCAACCACTTTTAAGTTTTCGATACGCTTACGTAAAAACCGCACTCGGCCATCAATTTGTCGTAATAAACGTTTATTCTCTTTGTAGTCAGCGTTTTCGGAGCGGTCACCAAGGCTCGCCGCCCAAGCCACTTTTTTGGTGATCTCAGGACGATATTCACGCCATAAATAGTTCAGCTCAGTTTTGAGTTTGGTCATCCCTTCAGGGGTGATGAGATTGGTTTTCACGTTGCTAGCCTTGAATAAATGAATCAACGAATGGTAAATATACTGGGTATTAAGAGGATCGCCAATGGCGTAATGATGAGTTTATGAAAATAGCTTAGCAGGTGAACATTTTTACGACAGCAAACGCATTTTTACGAAGTTATACGTTACATAGCCATTTTTAGTTGTGATATGAAAGAGGGGGGGGCTTACTGGCTGTGCATCCAGATCCAAATTGGACAGTATGCATTAGCTGATAATGGCTACAAGTCATTTCTTTTAGGTTATGTCTGGGCCACATTTGCGCAGAATGGCATGCTGTGAGCTTTGCTTTTAAAATATTAAGAGCAATCAAATTTGGTTAATTGCTCTCATGGTAGTCCTATCTGTTGGCTGTTTTTTAAGCCAATGTTTTATGACTCTGATTTATGACGCTGGTTTATGAATTTTCTGTTTGGAGTTTTATTTGTAAATCGTTCAGAGTGATACCGATTAACAGACCGACTCCGCGGTAGAACTCAGTTTGTGAATGTGTATCGACACATCGAATAAATTGAGGTAACCATGGCTTTAAGTGATCGCAGATGAGCATAGATGCCAAATCGGATCTATTTTCACTGAGCAAATTTGCAAGTACCGCAAGTATTAACCCAATATGATCACTTGGCCCTTTTTGAGGTGGTGTGACGTCGATTTTATTTCGTTTGCAAAACTGTTCAAATTCAACACAACTTTGCCCACAAACTAGGTTATCTTTATCTGTGTAAACAGAGCCCCATGGGTAAGCCGATTTAACGCCAGGACCAACAAAGAGTTGGTTAAAATCATTTCGCAATTCAGTGAAACTGTGTTTGTTCAACGAACGTTTCATTTCATCGCAAATATCTTCTGTAGGCGTGATCAGCTGAGGCCAGTTTAAGATGATTTCATCGTTAATGCGTTGATACATATTTTCAGTAGGCGTATTTAATAGCATACAAGATAGTACATTACAGATAGCAGCTGAATTTTCAAAGTCGACTTGGTTCATTTCTATCTCTGTAGTTATTTTCACTTAAAGTAAGCATGGGTGATACCCACCCATGCTTTATTACTTACAAGGCTTACACTTCGTTTATGTTTTGAATCGAACCGTCAGAGCGGTCATTATAACGATTAACGGTGATCAGTAAGTTAGGGTCAGTAATGCTACTACTTGGTAGTGGATTTGCTTCACCTCTTACAGCCTCTGGATATTTTTGCTCTAGGATGTCAATAGTGTCGAAGTCCAACGCACGTTGTGGGCATGACTCAACACAAGACGGTTTTTTACCAAGTGCAATTCTGTCTTTACAGCCGTCACATTTAGTCATTACTTTACGTCGAGTATCCAGCTGTGGTGCATCATATGGACAAGCACGTGCACAGCTAGAGCAACCAATACAAAGATCTGTTGCAATGTCGACTAAACCATCTTCACGGCGCTTATGCATCGCACCTGTTGGGCAGCTTTTTACGCAAACAGGAGTATTACAATGGTTACAGCTAATAGAAACGTAGTAAGCAAATACGTCATTAATGTATACGCCATCAGCGACTTCTTGGAAGCTACCGCCGCCATACTTATAAGTGCGGCGTAAAAGTGGCCCTATATCGATATCATTCTTATCTTTACAGCTAATTTGACATGTCTTACAACCACTACATTTTTGTGTATCTATATGAAAACCATATTGGGTAGAATTATTCATAATATCTTCTCGTTACCGTCAGTTATGCTAGGCGGATTTCAACTAAGTTAGTGTGTTGTGGGTTACATTTACCAATAGGTGTTGGGTGATATTTGGTTAATGAGTTAACGTTGCCACCAATGTCGACTTTGCCAGTCAAGTTATCGCTATTTAACCAAGCACCTTGAGCCAGCGAGGTGACACCTGGCATGATCAATGGAGTGACTTTAGCGGCAATAATGACACTGCCTCGACTATTTTTAATTTCAACTTTAGCGCCATCAGTGATACCGCGTTCAGCTGCATCTTTAGGGTTGATCCACACGGCATCTTCATAGGACTCTTGAAGCCATTTAATATTATGAAAACTAGAATGAGTGCGACTTTTGGTATGATGACCAATTAGCTGTAGCGGGTATTGCTCACGTGTTTCAGTGTCTTCGTAGCTTTCCCAAGTTTTATGATACATAGGGATAGCTGGAATAGAGTCACCTTCAGGTAGATCCCAACTCGTTGACATTTCAGCTAATGTTTCTGAGTAAATTTCAACTTTACCGCTTGGCGTGTTTAATTTATTTGCATCTGGATCCGAGAAGAATGCACTAAATGCGATGTTTTTAAATTCAGGGTTGGCTATTTTATATAAACCGCCTTCTACAAGATCTTTATAATCTGGTAGTTTGGTATTGTTAGCTTGATCGCGCTGATAAAGCTCAGTTAACCATTGGTTGTAATCTTTACCCTCAAATACAGCGCCTTCTTTACCCAAGCGTTTCGCTATTTCATAGGTCACTTCAAAGCAGCCTTTAGCATCTACAGGGCTGTCTACAGAAGTAGTCATAGGAATAACCGTCTCTTGGTTAGTCCCACCAAATGCACTGACATCGGTATGTTCTAAATCAGTGAAATCAGGTAACAGGATATCGGCGTATTTTGCACTTGGTGTCATAAAGACATCGTGTACTAAAATAAATAGCTCATCCGTTTCTCTGCTAGCTAAAAGCTCATGTGTTGCAAATGAATCTGAATGCTGATTTATCAGTGCGTTGCCTGCATAGTTCCAAATGAATTTGATATTACTATCAAGTTTATCAACGCCTTTTAAGCCATCTTTCTCAGGCGTGAACTCAGTACCACGCTCAATAGCATCACTCCAAGTGAAGAACGAAATGCTGCCAGGGTAAGGATTATTACCTTTAGGAGAAAGGCTAATTGAACTTCTTCCGTGACCAGGCCAGGTACCAGAGTTTGTACCTTGAATGCCCACCTTACCTAGTAGTAGAGGTAGCATTACAATTGAACGTACGCTTTGCTCACCAATAGCATGGCGTTGTGGACCTAAGCCTTGGCAGATAAATGGGGTTGATGCATTCATCAAATCTCGTGCTAGATCTTTTATATCACTAGCTGCAATACCGGTAATTTTTTCAGCCCAAAGTGGGGTTTTCGCAATACCATCTTCACCTAAACCTAGGATATGTGACTTATAATCGCTCCCAGCTTTTGCAGTTGCAGGTAAGGTATCGCTATCAAAACCGATGCTGTATTTGTCTAAGAAGGCTTTATCAGCTTTGCCCTGGTTAATAATCTCATAGGCAACAGCTTCACATAGCGCTGCATCAGTACCTGGACGAATCGCCAGCCATTTGTCTTCTTTTCCCAAAGATGAGTCAGAGTAGCGAGGGTCGATCATGATGACCTTTTTACCCTTTGTACAAGTACTCCAATCATAAGTACCGCCACCGCCACTCATACGAGTTTCAGCAGGGTTAAAACCAAATGCGACCACTAAATCACTGTGGAACATTTCAGTGTAAGTACTTGAAGCATTCCCACCATAAGTATGCGACATAGCAGCTAATTGTTGTGATGAACTATAAGTACCGTAGTGGCTTAAGTAGCCGCCCATCTCACATAATAATTTAGCGCCCCATTGACCTGCCCAGCGCCAGTCACCGCCAGAATAATTAGCGTATAGGCGGCCGGTTCCGTAATGAGGATATACCGCTGAAGGGCCCGCTTCGTTGTACACTTTTTGAAGGTTTTCAGCGATGGTGCTGAAAGCTTCATCCCATGAACAAGGAACGAAACTGCTCGTATGACCACGTGGGCCAACACGTTTCATCGGACCGTTAAGTCGGTCTGGAGAGTAAACTTTTTTACGGCTTGAGCGACCTTTTAAACAGGCTCTCACTTGGTGCGTACCAAACTCATCACCACCGACATCATCGGTTTCAACACGAGTAATTTTACCGTCAACGGTAATAACTTTTAATGGACAGTTATGGCCACAGTTACAAGTGCAGCAAGACCAATCTATTTTCTCATCAACAGGTGGCGGTGTTGGGGTCACATTGGCATCATCTGAACTGGTTTTACAACCAGTTACCGTTGCTGCGCAGCTTAATGCGGCGCTGGCTTTTAAAAAACTTCTACGTTCCATTGATATATCCTCTCGTAGCATTAACGATGCGGCTTAGCGCAATTGGTAGGTAAACGACAACATCACTTGGTGTGCGTTGTAGTTATGGTTGATATCACCCAGAGTAATCATCCCCGG